>CBFIHR010000011.1:0-74606 GCA_965662365.1 Saprospiraceae bacterium | reverse complement strand
TACTTTTGTTTTTTAAGTTCAAACCTTATCCACCGAGGTTTTGGGACAGGTAATTTAAAAAACCGATACGGTTTATAAGGTAATCTATCGTATCAATATCAAATCCACCAAATGAAAATACTCCACACTTCCGACTGGCATTTAGGACAAAAATTCTTAAATCATAATCGTTTCCACGAAAATGAGCAAACGCTAAATTGGCTTTTGCAACTTATCGACGAGCAACAAATTGATGTGCTGATTATCGCTGGTGATATTTTCGATACGATGAACCCACCGAATTATGCTCGGACTTTGTATTATAATTTTTTAAATAAATTAGAAAAAACACATTGTCGGCACACGATAATTGTCGGGGGCAACCATGACTCTCCGACAACGCTCAACGCACCTCGTGAATTATTAAAAACTAAGAATATTTATGTCGTCGGGGCAGCGACAGAAAAATTAGAAGAGGAAATTATAACTTTAAAAAATAAAGCGGGCGAAATTGAAGCTGTTGTAGCGGCTGTGCCGTTTTTGCGAGATCCTGATATCCGCCGTTCGGTCGCTGGGGAGTTATTTGAAGATCGAGAAAACCGTATTCGTACTGGTATCAAAAATCATTATCATCAACTGGCGGAAAGTATGCTACAATATGAGGACTTAGGTGTGCCGATTATTGCAACAGGTCACTTATTTGCCTCCAAGGCAACCGATAATAAAGACAGTAAAATTTACATCGGGAGTTTGGATAATATCGGAGTCGAGGACTTTCCCGATGTATTTGATTATGTGGCTTTAGGACACATTCACAAAGCTCAGCGAGTTTATTATACCAATCATATTCGCTATTCTGGTTCGTTGATTCCGTTGGGATTTAAGGAGATTGAAGACATAAAATCGGTTTATATTTTGGATTTTAATGGTCGAAATTTTGAAAAAACGACAATTGACGTACCGGTCAGCCGTCGATTGATTCAAGTCTCTGGTAGCTATGATGAGGTAACTGCCGAATTAATGGCTTTAGAAATTGATAAAAACGCTTTAACGGCTTGGGTTGAAGTTGTCGTTTTGACCAAAAAAATGATTCCTAACTTAATGGAAGATTTGAAAGCCATTGTGAACAATAAAAATATCCAAATTCTTAATTTTCGATTAAAAAACATCATTCAAAAATCACTTCAACCGATTGAATCGCAGAATTTAAAAACGATGAACGAACTGGAGGTTTTCGAAAAACGTTTGGAAAATGTCGATGCTACACCAACCGAAAAAAAGGAACTCACCGCAACTTTCAAAGAGTTGATAAACTGGATAGAGGAGCGAGATATTGAATAAACGCAAAGTGTCGGCTGAAGTGTGCGTTTTTTTACACAGCACACTTCATACCGCACAGATTACACTTATAATTTACTTTCTACGATTTTCATAATTTCCGCTTCTAATGCAGCGGCTTTATCCTCAATCGCTTGGCCTTTAGCAATAATATCTTGAACAAAATCCTTATCATTCAAGCCTGAAGCATTGACTTTTACATTCAAAAATGCCCCTCGAATCGCTACTCTGGCACACAACGCCCCAACACCAGCATCAGTAACTGAACTCGGATTACCGATTTCTGCCATATTTTTCGTTATTTCAAAAGTCGCTAAAGTCAATTCCATGACTCGGAAAGGCACTTCTATTGCATATTTTGTAGCAGCTTGAATAGCGGCTTTTCGTGTCGCTTTTTCTTCTTTTGTGCCTTTCGGCAAACGCATAGCAGCGATGATGCCATTGAAGGAGTTCGTATCTTCATCGACCATCGACAACAATTGATCTTTGAGTTGCTGCCCTTTTACGGCATAGTTAGAAAACGCTTCCCAACGATCGTCCCAACCTCGTTTATGTGAAGACAAATTCGCCACCATTGTTCCTAAAGAAACACCTAAAGCAGCCACATAAGCCGAAATCGAACCGCCTCCAGGAGCCATACTTTCCGATGCGGTTTCATTGGCGAAAGCCTTCAAATTCATATTTAATAAAGGCGTATCTGCTGCATCGGCTAAACTATATTCAATTATTTTTTTACGAGGTTCAAACGGTGATAACTCATCTAAACCCATTGATTTTACAGCGATTTTGATTAATTCGTCTTCACTGACTCCGACCGAGCGATTTTGTTGTTCTAAATAATAACGGCCTGCATCAAGAAAAACCTGCAACGGTGCCATTCCGACTAATTCAGAACCCGTTACTCGCATTCCTCGATTATTGGCAGACTTGCGGCACTCTTCAAATGCTTTATGAACTGACGTTAACTTTGTATTGGTAATGTTCATGGAAATCTGTGCAATGCCATATTCTTCGATAAACCAGCCGATAGCTTTTACACCTTCGCACGTTCCTGCTTCCCGAATCGGTTTGCCGTTTTCGTCCCGAACAATTGCCCCATTAATCGAGTCGCCTTCCCGCTTAATTCGCCCTTTTTCACGAATATCAAAAGCGATAGAGTTCGCACGACGTACCGAAGTAGTATTCAAATTAACATTATACGCAATCAAGAAATCTCTTGCACCGATAACGGTTGCACCCGCTTGAGCGTTGAATTTTTGCTCACCAAAATCAGGTTTCCATTCTGGTTGAGTCATTTTTTTAGGCAAGGCTTCATACTCGCCAGCACGAATCGTGGCTAAGTTTCGCCATTCTGGTTTTGACGCCGCATTTTCATATAAATAGGTTGGAATGTCCAACTCCTCGCCTACTCTTTTGGCTAATTTTTTGGCATATTCCACAGTTTCCTCCATCGTCACTCCTGCAATCGGAATCAACGGACAAACATCAGTCGCACCCATTCTCGGGTGTTCGCCCGAATGTTTGGACATATCAATCAACTCTGCCGCTTTTTTAATCCCTCGATACGCTCCTTCAATCACGGCTTCTGGTTCGCCAACAAAAGTGACAACGGTTCGATTCGTCGCTTTTCCTGGATCAACGTCTAATAATTTCACACCTTCTACGGCTTCGATTGCATCGGTGATGGCTTTGATGACCGCAGGATTTCGTCCTTCACTAAAATTCGGAACACATTCTATTAATTTTTTTTGCATAGCTTTTTTGTTGTTTCAATACGATTTATTGATAAATTCTAACCACAAATTGAATACTTTTTTAGGAATTATAAAAATTGGAAATGTTATTTATTAGAATATTTTTTGGGTTGAAGTAGTAAATCCTACTAACTTTGCCCGCTATGATTTCAAGAAAAGAGGAAATAAAAAAGGCAGCAGCAAGATTGTTTCGTAAACGAGGTTTTAAAGCGACTTCGATGCGAGATATTGCGGAAGCGGTTGGCATAAAAGCAGCAAGTATTTATAATCATATTAAGTCAAAACAAGAGTTGTTAAGTGATTTGTTAATGGAAATTGCGACTATTTTTACGAAAGAAATGGAAACAATTCAAAATACATCGCTCAATGCTCAACAAAAATTAGAACGACTAATCGCTCTTCATGTTCGTTTGACGATTGAACACACCGACGCTATCGCCTTAATCGCTGCGGAATGGGTGCATTTGGAAAAGGCCGAAAAACAACAATATCTCACACTTCGGGACGACTACGAAAACCATTTTAAAGCAATCATCGAACAAGGGAAATCAGAAGGATTATTTAAAAATGTAGAAACGGAAATTATTTTATTTTCGACCCTTTCGACCCTGCGCTGGCTGTATTCTTGGTATAGCCGAAATCGTTCTTTCAATCCAATTGAGTTAGAACAACAAATAACGGCTTGTCTGATGAATGGCTTTTTAACTGTGAATGATTGACGTAAAAAATAGATTTAATCAGTTGAGTTTTAAATAAATAATATTTTTATAAATAACTGATAATCAATGTTTAAATACTTAAAAAAGTATAAAATATAATCGTACCGCACTGTATATATCTTAAAAATTCCTTTTTTTAAAGACGTTTCTCTTGTGAATGATCCGTTGTTTGTCGTCAATGAGCGAAGGAAAAAACTGTCAAGCGAAACACCGAAAAAAAATAGCATTTCATTAGAAATCCTTATTCAAAATATTTACATTTGATTTTTGACTTAAACATTTAAATTATCCAACCAATATAAGTTTTAGATGGCTAAAAAAGAGGATGCAATCGGTGGCAATTATAAAGTCCAACAAATAAAGATTTTTGGTTCAAAAGAAAATCTTTTTTTTAATGTAAAGAAGTATCGACAAGTATTTGATGAAGATGAATGTCGTTATATTTACTGTGAGTTTGCTTTTTATAATAAACTTTTTGATGAAAAAGATTGGGATGTTGAAGTCAAACTAATCTGCACCAATACGAAGAATGACAATCAGCTTTGTGAGCTAAAAAAGAACTTAACTATTAGTAAGGATACGAATATATTTTATGTTCGGGAAGGCTGGGGAACACCAGATCCTGGTTGGTGGAAGGCTGGTAAATATCGCTGGCAAGTTTATATGAATGAAACTTATGTTGGAGAGGCTTTCTTTTATATAATTGACGGTGGCTTGGTGACAAATGAAACAAATCCTTATTTCAATATTAGTAATATCAAGCTATTTGAAAGCCCTAAAAATGGCATGCCGATCGCTCAACGGACTTATCTAAAATCCTTCGGTTACAATGATACGAAGTACATCAATATTGAATTGCACTTAGAAAACTTGTTTAATTATAAAGATAATTTTCCTTTAGAATTGCAGTTCAATTTTTATAATGATGCCGGGCAACATAAAGCCTTTATGCAGTATTTCTACAACTTCACGGATAAGCGAAAAGCCATTATAATGGACTCGGGGTATGGTTCGGATAGTGGCGGATATTGGTACAAGGATAAATATACGCTGGAGGTGATTTTTATGGATCATTTGATTGCGGTTATTCCGTTTGAGGTTGGAGATAAACACGTTGAGCAAGATGGAGAGTATCAATATTCCTTGACTCCAAACCGCTTGGCGGCACATGAAGTTGAGGAAAAAGATGATTCTAAACCAACTTTTGAGGAAGCAAAGGAAGCCTTAGAAGGTTTAATTGGTTTGGATACTGTCAAGACTCAAATCAATGATATTGCAACGTATTTACAATTCTTAAAAATTAGAAAAAATAAAGGTTTCGACGAATCTCAAATGATTAATTTGAATGCTGTTTTCATGGGAAATCCTGGAACTGGTAAAACGACTGTGGCGAATTTATTGGGTCGAATTTACTGGAGTTTGGATTTGTTGTCGCATGGAAAAGTACATGAAGTTGGTCGTGCGGATTTGGTGGGTGAATATATCGGACAAACTGCTCCTAAAGTCAAAAAGGTAATTGAAAAAGCTCGTGGCGGTGTTTTGTTTATTGATGAAGCCTACTCGTTGACGAACCGTGGCGATGATGGAAAAGATTTTGGGAAAGAAGTCATTGAGGTGTTATTGACGGAGTTATCGGGAGGAAAAGGAGATTTAGCCATTGTTTGTGCTGGTTATCCTTCAGAAATGTCGGTTTTCTTGAACTCCAATCCTGGTTTGGCTTCTCGATTAAGTAATGTGATTCAGTTCCCTGATTATGTGCCTGACGAATTGATGCAAATCGCTGATTATGCCGCTGAAAAACGAGACGTTATTTTCTCGGAAGACGCTCGAAGTTACTTAAACAAAAAAGTAGTCGAACTATATCGTAATCGCTCTCGAGCCTTTGGTAATGCCCGATTAATCAACGGTGTCATGGAGGAATCGAAGCAAAATATGGCATTACGCCTAATGAAAAATGCAGATGGAATTGCTCAATTAACCAATGACGAATTATCAACAATTGAGTTAAAAGATATCAAAAAAGTATTTACAAAAGGCTTAAATAAAAAGGCAAAATTACCGATTGATGAAGCATTATTACAAGACGCTTTGACACAATTACATGATTTAATCGGTTTGAATTCTGTTAAAAAAGAAGTCGAAGAAATGGCCAAATTAGCCCGTTATTATCGTGAAATCGGTAAAGATGTGCGTAAAGCCTTTTCGCTTCACACTGTTTTTAAAGGTAATCCTGGAACTGGTAAAACAACTATCGCTCGTCTAATTGTTCAAATTTATAAAGGCTTAGGAATTTTAGAACGTGGCCACTTAATCGAAGTCGATAGAAAGGATTTGGTCGCTGCTTATACTGGGCAAACTGCTATCAAAACTAATAAAATAATCGATGAAGCAATGGGCGGCGGTTTGTTTATTGACGAGGCCTATTCTTTGACACACAGCAACGATCCCTATGGTAAAGAAGCCGTTGAGACCTTACTGAAAAAGATGGAAGATAAACGTGGTGAATTTATGGTCATTGTCGCAGGTTATCCAAAAGAAATGGATCAGTTTCTTGAAACAAATCCTGGTTTATTATCTCGCTTCGACAAACAATTTATTTTCGAAGATTACAATACGCCACAGTTATTTGAAATTGCAGAAGTACTCATCGAAGCCGAAGACTTAAAATTAGATGATGCTGCCAAAATTCACCTTATTAAATATATTGATAAACTGGTAAAAAGTAAACACAAGTACTTTGGTAATGCTCGTACAATTCGTAAAATCGTGGCTCAAACCATTCAAAAACAACACTTACGAATGGCTCAACTCACACCCGACAAACGCACCGATAAGGTTATTAATACAATTACTTTCGATGATGTGAGTGATTTCAATTTATTAGAAAAAGCAGTAAAAGATGGCATTGGATTCAGACGATAAATTCAAGTGCAAAATCCCAAATTAAAATAAAAGTTCTATGTTTTTGTTAAATAACACTACCTAACAAAACATAGAACTTTCGTTTTTAATCTTATGATCTAATCTAAACATACAAATCTACAACTCGTTTCCTCAAAAACCTTCGAACTGCCACAAATGTACTACCTACAGAAATCGCAACCCCTACTAAAAGCAATGAGCCGCAAAGTGAAAAAACCTCAACGGAAAAAATATGGGTAAACAAACCAGCTATTTGTTGATTTAAAAATATCAAAATACCGAAAATTCCTGCAATCGCCAACAAACCGCTAATCAAACCGTTCATAAATGCTTTTCGCAAATAAGGTCGAATAATAAAGCCTTCGGTCGCACCGACATATTGCATATTTTTAATAATAAAACGATTATCGTTCAAAGCTAAGCGCACTGTATTATTAATCAAGGCAACAGCCGTAATAAGAAACAGACCGCCAATTAATAAAATTAACCAACCAAACTGCTTAGAGTTACTTTCTAAATTACTAATAATAACATCTTGATAATGAACATCTTGTATTGCTTTATTTTCTAAAAGCTCCAACTTAATAGCTTTTAGTGCGTCTGACTGAGCGAATTGAGTATTGACATGAAAAGTTATCACATCGTACAACGGATTATCAAAATCAAAAGTAATTAAATCGTCGCCAAATTCGTCTTCTAACTTTTTTAAACCTTCCTCTTTTGAAACAAATTGAATAGAATTGGACTTGATGTAATCCTGATTTTTTAAATAAATCGTGAGTGCTTTATGATTTTCTTCGGTCGCATTTGGAGTCAATTCTACAATAATTTCTAAATTTTCTTTTAGATTATCTACTGCCTGCTGCCCAAACAACAACAAAATACCATAAAAACCTATTATCAATAGGACTAAAGCAATACTAATGATTGCATAAATGTACTTTCGTAAATTGTTGAATAGTCGATTACTCTTTGTCATTTGTAGGTTTGTATTTTAGAAAATTCATAACGAAAGTACAAAAAATCCCTTTTGGGGTAATCATCTAAAGGTGTAAAATCATAATTTATTCTTTTGTTAAAGGGTTTCCAAAATACTTCATTTACCAAAAAAAGCATGATTTTTCAGCGCTAAATCAATCGAAAGATGATAACTTTAGGGCAATATTTGAAAAATACTTACAGCAACTTAATATCAATAATGAGAATACTAATTATTTTATTTACCGGATTACTCACCGTTTCATTCAATCCAAATGCTGGTATTAAATTGTCTAATCCGTCATTTGAGGGCGCTCCTCAAGATGCACAAGTTCCTAACGGCTGGCACGCTTGTGGCTTGTATTCTACGCCTGACATACTGCCCGGTCCTTGGGGCGTTTATCAAGATGCTTATGACGGTGAAACATTTTTAGGATTAATTACACGAGAAGATAATACTTGGGAACACATCGGACAACAACTGACCGCTCCCCTAAAAAAAGATGAATGTTATACATTTAGTGTAAAATTAGCTCGGTCTAATGGCTACGTTGGCTACAATAAACCTCTAAAATTCAGAATTTGGGGCGGCACAAAACGTTGCCAAAAAGCGCAACTATTAGGTCACACCGTCGCTATTGATCATAACGAATGGAAATCTTATAAATTCAACTTTTTTGCTAACGATGATTATGACTACGTTGTTATCGAAGCCTATTACTCTGGGAAAGTACCTTATCGGGGCAATCTTTTAGTAGATGCGTGTTCAGATTTTGAAACCTGTATTCGGGCAAGCATTGATTAAATAGGAAGTGTGAAGTGTTGATGTCTTCGCTCATCAACACCTCACACCTTAATAGAAAGTTATTCAAACATTCCAGCTAACATATCTTTGAAAGTATATTTTTTATCAATAAATTCTCTTCCAATAATATTGAACTCAACCATTCCGTGCAGCACCAACTCCATAAATAAATATTTGTGCTTATCCGCAACACCGTTTTCTTTAACAAATTTTTCTAAACCTGCGACTTTTGATAGTTCTGTTTTATAATTTTTACCAGAATCATCATTTAACAGATCAACCGTATTACCACCAGAAAAATACATCCGAATTGTTCCATAAGGATCACGAACTGGTTCTTCAGTACGTTTTCTACGACGTGTCATTTTTTCAGGATCAGGAAAATGTTGCAAAAATAATTTCTTAATCGCAGCACTCATCAACAACAAAGCGACATTATACGGGCCTTCTTGTTCGCCTTCGTACACCAATTCTACTTTACCAGTTATTGCTGGAATAACCCCCCAAAAATCAGTAATTCGAGCCGTTGTTGTTTGTTCACCATTGACTAACATTCTACGCTCGGCCGCTGACACTAAGTTCTCATAACCTGCAATCGACAAACGAGCCGAAACTCCAGATTTTTCGTCAATATACTCCGAATCTCTCGCCTCAAAACTGATAGTTTCCAACAAATCTTTTAATAATTCAGGTACTTCGACCGCTTGTTCTTGGGCTTTCGCCAAATTAGCCTCCTGAGAAGTGATTTGTTTTGCGATATCAATCGTACGAGGATAATGTGTCAGAATCTGACTTTCGATTCTATCCTTCAATGGTGTAATAATACTTCCTCGATTCGTGTAATCTTCAGGGTTAGCCGTAAACACAAACTGCACCTCCAACGGTAAACGCAATTTGAAACCACGAATCTGAATATCTCCCTCTTGCAACATATTAAATAAAGCGACTTGAATACGTGCTTGTAAATCTGGCAGCTCATTAATCACAAAAATCGAACGATGCGCACGAGGAATCAATCCAAAATGAATCACTCTTTCGTCAGAATAGGGCAACTTCAGCGTCGCCGCTTTAATCGGATCGACATCACCAATTAAATCCGCTACGGAAACATCTGGTGTTGCTAATTTTTCGACATATCTGGCACTACGATGCACCCATTCTACGGGCGTTTCGTCGCCTTTCTCAGCAATCAAATCAATCGCAAAACGAGACAATGGATTCAACGGATCGTCATTCAACTCACTTCCTGCCACAATTGGCATATATTCGTCCAATAAATCAACCATCAAACGAGCCAAACGAGTTTTTGCTTGTCCTCTCAACCCTAGCATCAGTACATTATGTCGAGATAAAATCGCCCGTTCTATATCAGGAATAACTGTATCTTCGAAACCTAAAATACCTTTGAAAACCGTTTCTTTTGCTTGTAATCTTTTAATTAAATTTTCTCTTAATTCGTCCTTAATTGACCGAGGTTGATAACCCGAAGCCCTTAATTCTCCTAACGTTGTTATATTTTTCATGTCTGATTTTTAATAACTCTTGCAGATTCCGCAGATTATCACAGATGTGATGCGTTTTGATTTGTAACGATGTTAGAACATTAAGAATTTAATATTGTTTTTGAATGACAGATTTAGTCCGTATAAAACAATAATAAACTTTCGCATTGTATGATTTTTCGCACCCATCTCAGATCGTCCTAATCTCATCTGAAATATTCTTACAACATAAAGAATGTAATCCCGTTGTTTGAAGTGTGGATTTGATTGTAAGCTATTAAAAAAGGAATCTACCTGGGGTAATTTAAAACGAAAATAACTTATTACTACAAAATGATTCAACATGAAGCAAAAGCAACGAAGTGCAGAAAGTCCTGAATTCAAAAAACGGGCGCTTAAAATATTACGGGAACACAAATTATTGATTATTTTCTCCAAATATTGGGGAATGCAAGATTTCTATCAATTAGACTCAGAAACCGAATTTGATATTTTCTTAAAAAATAGGTATGAAAAAGAGTGCCTCATTTTATTTAAAAATAAATTCAAAGTCATTAATAAAACAGTGATTACGCCAAAAGTCAAACAAAAAATATTATCAGAAATTCATCAAGTTAAAACAATTGACTGGGTCGCTATCGGTAAAAGTCAAGATGATCAACAATGGTCAATCTGGATTAATCATCAACACACACTTGAGAGTATCGACAAAGAAGATTTAACACAAGAAACCTTGATTGTCGAAAATCAAGATTGGAGAGACAAAGCAACGACAATTCACGCTTATGTGCCTGATGAAGATGGCGTTGTGAGAGCAGATGCCTATTAATTTCTACAGGAGCATATTTAATAAGCATGTCGCTAAATCTTTAGAGGATTTCAGCTTTTGACGTTCAGAAAATCGATACCGTTTAACATAATTTTTAGGACGACCTCTTTACTTAAAACTGTCATAATCGACCCTAACCTATAAGATCTCAAAGGTCTTATAGGTTTTTAATGACAAGAACATGCGAACCATGCGGCTTGATATTCCGCCAAGTCCTCGACGTATGTTGAAATTGCCTCTTCCCCTACTGCCGTTTCACTTTCATTCTTCAAAATAGGAATTTCGGTGGTTTCGTCCTGAATCAATTTGTAAGACATCACCATCGCTTTAAGTTGATCTTCCCATGTTTCTACTAATCCGCTGTGCTCTTTATATCTTATCGTCAACATTATTGTGAAATTTGATTATTATCCCGTCATTGCAAATAACATAAGAAATATCCTGTTAATCAGGAATTTATATGAAGTCACCGACAAACTGAATCGAAATTATCAAAACTCAAAGGTCGTAAAAAACAAAAATCCCCGAAGGATATCGGGGATTCTATGAAAAAACAAAAACTATGAACAAACACTCACAAAAACCTTTTTACTCGACGATTTTTTTTCATCGCCTCACGAGCTTTTCAACTCATTACCTGTCAAAATTATAAATAATAATTTGATAATTCAATAGATAATTAAGATTTTTTCTAGATATTATCTGAAAATATTCATTTTAACTTCTATATGATTAGAAAATGACAGTTCAAAACCGATAAATAATAATAATTGTCCTTCTAATGGTTTTTGATATTTTTAGTACCTTTAGTTTTTGATTTCATTTTTGTCAAATAATCACATTATGAAGATTTATTTCCCTATTTTTTTAGGCTTATTCATGAGTTTTTCAAGCGTTGCACAAGTAGAATTGAAAGGTTTTATAACAGGTAACACCTTTAACAACACCTTCAATTTTCCTTCAAATTCACAAAAATCAACAGGAATAGGTTTTGGTCCATCAATGGGTATTGCTTTGCACAGAGGCAATAAGTTTCATGAATTACAACTTTCGAATATTTCGTTTATCAATTATGAATTTGACTTTCCTAATTCTACTCAAAATCAAACTCAAAAAACACGTTCCATCGGATTCCGATATAGTTATAATTTTGTTTTTTTAGAAAACGTAGAACGCTGGTCGCCTTTTTTGGGCTTACAAACCACACAATCTATTTTTTATTCCAAATCATTTTCATCATCTGGCAATGTAAGCGGTCGCACGACCTCAATGATTAATTATCAAGGTATTATCCCAGGAGTGCAGTACAAATTAAATGATAGAATAAAATTAGAGTTCGCTATCCCGACACACTTAACTATGCTCGAATTTACATGGAGTAGCGTTTCAAATCGCCTGACTTGGGAAACTTATGTCCCGAATCGTTTTCAGTTTCGACTGGGGGTTTGTACTTCGTTGTGATTTAAAGGTTGAATTCAATACAAAATCTGAACAAATCAAACCAATGATTTTTCGTTTTTCTGATGATTTAGAACTCAAATCGACCTATTTCATCAACTTTCGTATTGAAAATAATCTTTACAACCGCCTCGCCAAAACACAAGTTTTCTGAATTTCCTCCGCACTTCCAGACGGTGAAAATAATTGAATGTGCAAAATATAGATACCGACTTTGGCTTTGACTTGTTCGGCTGTTGTGCCTTGCCATTTTATTGTACCTTGTCTTCCTAATAACTGATTGTTAATCAAGGTGTTAATTTGTCGGCCGTTGGCATCGAAGATACGAATCGTGGCCAAATAATCTGGTGCGTCCAATTGATAATTTAATAAAAGTAAATCTTCAAAACCATCGTCATCTGGTGAAAAGGTAGTTTTTTCTAACCAAAAATTATCGGCAGATGAAGTGATCGAAACTGCTTGTGAGTTCAGGTAAGTTGGTGTCGCATAGCCAACTGTTGAAGCAGCAGAATGCCAATTATTTTCGTCTTGTGCATCAACTGTAAAACTAATTCGTTCTAAGGAAACACCATTTTTATCGTCCAATAATTCAAAATGAAAATCTTCGGAATAATTAAATTGGTCAATAATTTCGCCATTAGCAATCAAAACAACGCCACCTTCATCATCCGGGTAAGAGGGTAAATCCGTTTCGATTAAGGCATGCAGATTTTCTGTAAAATATCGACTTTGAATATCAAACCTATTTTCGGTTAATACCAAATAATCATTTGGAAAAATCAAACGCTCGACCTCAATCGGTTTCACATCATCGACAAATCCAAAGTTCGCACTTCCGATTTGTAAATCACTCAAATTCAATACTTTATTCGACAAATTATAAATTTCCACAAAATCACTTCCACCTGTTCCTGGGTTTGGTAAAACTTCATTTATAATTAAATCATTTGGTAAAATTGGTTGAGGAATTGCAAATTGTTGAGTGTTTTCGATGGTTGAAAAAGAATTATTGACACAATCATTTAATGTATTTTCAGTCGTAAGCGTATAAATTTCGCCATCTTGCAAAGGCGTTGTAAGTGACAACAAAACGGTGTTCAAGTTTGGTAATTCTAAAGTAGCAGAATCTATATTTATACCATTTGAAATCGTATAATTTGTCGGATTTTCAGCTGTTGAAATGTCTAATTTTTCATTAAAATACACTCGAATTTCGGTAGGACTTACCGGAAATATACGCACTAACTCCGGACTTTCGGAGTCCACATTGGCGGAAGCCACCGAATTTTCGGCAGCTGGCGTTCCGCCACTCAAATCCTCGGAAGCTGCCCAATTATCGACACCAACTAAGCAAGGTTGATTCGGATAAATGCGTTCCAACGTCCAACCGCCTTCATCTTTATTATTGTCTTGATACCACGCAGCACTATATTCAACCGCATCAAGGAGTTCATTATTCGCATTTTTTAATTGTAGGCTTTCGCCTGAATTGGTCAGACTCGGAAAACTCTCGACCCCGATTACTTTGCCAAATTGCGTAAAAAGTGCGGCATCATCTTCATCGCAAATAATAGCGTATTCGTTCGATTGTAGAACGATATTTGGCAATAAAATATCGTTGCTGGCATCTGAAAAAGTATAATTTTCTAAATCAAAATTTTTGTCAGAACGATTGTAAATTTCTATAAATTCTACCTCGGGCAAACTTAAACTCGGTGTCGGATCTGCTAATATTTCATTAATAATAATATCATGTAATTCTGCAATTTGGACTTCGACGTATTGAAAACTTACTGTTGCGGTATTTATCGCATTGCCCGCTTCATCTTCTACGCCCGAAACGGTGAGTTCGTTAGTCGTTCCATCTTGGAAATTATTGACGAAAGTCAGATGAACTATTTTATTGTCATTGGCATCTAAAACCGCTTGATTTGGATTACCGATTCCATTATTAACACTATAATTTAAAATATCCGTTGCCGTAATTACATCTAAATTTTCATTAAAAGTCACCGTTAATTCCTGCTCAGAAGCAACCTCAATTTGATTAATTTGCGGTGCATCGATGTCTTGATACAACGGAAAAATATAAAAATCGTCAAAGAAAAACTTATCTACTCTCGTAGAAGTATATTTGCAACTTATCCCAAAAAACTGCCCAAAAGTATAAGTATTATCAACGGCAGAGCCTTCTAAAGCAAAATTATTCCCACCTGTATAATCGACCAGAAGTGACCAATTATAATTTTCATCACGAATGACTCTAACCCTTATCAATACAGGTTCTGCACTCACAAAACCATCCGTTCCACGTATCAGCGTCGTCGATGTAGAGCCATCTTGACGACGCAATTCTATCGCATCATCGCTCCCGCTTTCACCAACCAAAATGTAGTAACCGTTCAGCGAAGCCGAAAAGTCAGAAGTATTCGATAATAAGTAAACTTTGAGTTGATTCGAAGTCGAAGGTGCAAAATCTAAATTAACATAAAACTCCCAAACAGTGGAGTCGGCTGTCGATGCATTAACGTAGATTTGTGATGTTCCTGAAGTAGAGGCGTCGAGCTGTAGCTCGCTATTCGAATTGATAATAAAGTTTGCCGTGTCACCTAACCAGGTTGGGTTTTGGTCGAGATTGCCGTCAGAGAAATTATCTTGAAATTGGGCGAAAGTCGAAATCGTAATTAATAAAAACGATATGGTCAGAATGTTTTGCATCAGAATTTATATTTTGAACCAAAAAAGGATTTTCATAAAAGATTTTATAAGTTTATTTGATTGCTAAATTTAGAAAATTAATTTTACATTCGTGATAACGAGCCTATTATTGAATAAAAGAAAAAGAAATAGACTCAAAGTCAATGCTACGACAACGCTTTAATTCAAAAATAGAAAATGAAATTTTGTTCATACTTTTTGATGATTTTATGTTTGATGATAATAATAGGTTGTAATCAAGCAGAAAAAACGGAACAGAAAGTCATCATCGAAGAAATTAAAACGCCCAGAATAGACTTTGTAAAAACTATTCCGATTACCGGAGTTGTTTCCTTGGCTTTCGCCAAAATAGATACGGTTGTTAATTTATATCAAGCACCTTATATCGTAGTTGGTAAAAATGAATATCCAATAAAAGGGTATCATTTGATCAATGGAAGTCGAGATAAGATTCTTGGGCTTTCGCCAAATAGTCGATATTTTATCATGGATTCTATTTCGAAGAGTGATGAAGGAGAACGAAAGGCTTGTGTTGTAGTCGATTTATTACACAAACGAGTTGTTCGTCATTTGCAAAGTGATTGTGATGGCGAATGGAACGCTCAGGGTCAATGGGTGAAAAATGGACAAGTTATTTTGAGTTTTGATTGATGTCTGTGAGCTGATCAGCGTGGCAAAACTCGGCGTAAACCAGCGTAAATCAACATTCCTATCACAAACCACAAATTATGCAACTACACTTAATAGCTTTTAACGTTCCGTTTCCTGCCAATTATGGCGGTGTGATTGATGTTTTTTACAAAATCAAAGCCTTACACAAAATTGGTGTGCGAGTACATTTGCATTGTTTTGAATATGGTCGAAATGTAGCAGAGGAACTTCACGATATTTGCGAAAGCGTCACTTATTACAAGCGAAATACTGGCATTTCGCAACATGCTTCTCTCCTGCCCTTTATTGTCAAATCTCGTTTGAATGAACGCTTATTACAGAATTTGCAACAAGATGATTTTCCGATTTTATTTGAAGGGTTACATTGTTGTGGTTTTGTGAATCATCCGAGCTTGGCGAACCGACAAAAGCTGATTCGTATGCACAATGTCGAATGGCAATATTATGAGCATTTGGCAAAAAAGGAATCAAAGCTGTGGAAAAGATTATTTTTTAGGCTGGAAAGTTGGAAGTTGAAGCGGTTTGAATCTTTTATTTTAAAAAATGATAGAAACAAAAGTTTGATTACGATTTCTCCGAATGATACGCAGTATTTTGAATCAAAATACCTTGATGTGCAATCGGTTTACGTTCCTGCTTTTCATCCAAATGAAGAATTGACTTGCAGCGTTGGAAAAGGTGTATATGCCTTATTTCATGGGGATTTGAGTGTGAAAGATAATGAGGAAGCGGCTTTTTATTTGATTAATGACGTTTTTAAAAAATTGAATATTAAATTGATTATTGCTGGTTTGAATCCTTCGCAGCGATTATTAAAAAAAGCTGATGAAAACATCGAAATCCGGGCGAACTTAACGCACGAAGCCATGAATGATTTAATCCAAAATGCTCATGTAAATGTGTTAATTTCGTTTCATTCGGCTGGAATGAAGTTGAAGTTGTTGAATGCTTTGTTTAATGGTCGCTTTTGTGTGGTTAATCATTTTATGGTCGATGGTACAGGAATGGAAAAATACTGTTTGGTTGGAAATAATACCTCAGAATTGAGACGACAACTCGAACTGGTTTCTAATCTATCATTTGACGAAAGTCACCTAAAAAAGAGAAAAAACTTGCTGCAGGGAGAGTTGTCTAATCGGCAAAATGCCCTAAAAATCACCGCTCAATTAGTCTAAAAATTCATAGATACGCTTCAAATATTTTTTAATCAAAATAAATAAACGAAGTGTGTCGTTTTTGAATAGTGTTTTTGGAAACACATCAAATTGTGGTGGAATTGCGTTTTACGTTCATATAAAATTGGAATACGCTACAATTCTCAATAAATTGCGTCAATTTATTAAAACTCAACACAGACAATTTTTCATTTTTAGTTTAAATCATTGAAAATGAATAAATTGTATTTTGAAGGTTTTCAATTTATAACTTATAATTTCTTATGAAAAATTGGGTACAAAAACTATTTTTACTAACAGCAGCCGTTTTATTTATCAACTTTACGGCAGTTGGTCAAACCTGTGACACACTTTCGAACTTTTCAGGCAATTATCAACCTGCTATTCTTCCTGTACCAGCACCTGGTTGGGGCTATGTGTCAGGTCACAACGCCTTTTTAAATAATGCGAAGGCAGAATATTATTTTTATACAGGTACAAATACACATATTGACGGAGTTGTGATGGGCTTCGGTTATGCCTTTACGGTAAGTCCTGTCTCGACGATTACGGCAACGGTTTGGGACGGAACAGGTGGGACTCCAGGTTCTGTTTTGGGACAAAAGGATGTCTTAATTCAAGATATTATGATGGCGGTCGGAACACTACAACCGACTGTTGTTCAGTTTGACAATTTAGTGCCTGTACCTGCTGGTGGCGAATTTTTTGTTGGATTTACGATGACTGCCGGCACAGATACTGTAGCCGTCATTACAAATACGCCTGGCGACGTCCCTTTTGGTCAAGGGACGGCTTGGGAACAACAAGCAAATGGAAGTTGGTTTAATTATAATTCGCTTGCAGCTTGGCAGTTTGATGCGACACATGCTATATTTCCAACTTTATCAACACCTGTAAATGCGAGTTTTACGCCTTCAAATGCAACTGCATGTGAGAATGTAGATATTACATTTGATGCTTCTACTTCTGATAATGCGGTAACTTATAATTGGTTTTTCCCTGGCGGAACACCTTTATCTTCTACATCAGCTACACCGACAGTCAACTATGCGACTTCTGGTACTTATGATGTGACTTTAATTGTAACAAATGGCTGTCAGTCAGATACCTTAACCCGTAACAGCATTATAGAAATCGTCAATTATTGTCCACCAACTTGTGATTTGGTAACGACAATTAGTACGAACAGCCCAAGTTGTAATGGTGGTAATGATGGATTTGCCACGACTCAAACTTCTGGTGGTGTCGGCCCTTATACTTTTGCATGGAGTAATAGTGCGACAACAGACACCGCATTTAATTTAACCACGGGAAGCTACGATGTGACAGTAACCGATGCGAATGGTTGTTTTGTGATTGCGAGTTTCTCGGTTGGACAGCCTTCTCAATTGACTGCAACCGGTGCAACTACAGATCCTACAATCTGTAACGGAACGGACGGAACAGCGACAGCAATAGCATCTGGTGGAGCAGGAAACTATACCTATTCATGGAATACAATACCGACACAAACAACAGCAACAGCAATAAATCTCGGACAAGGAAATTATGCTTGTACAGTGACAGATGCCAACGGTTGTACGACAGTTATAGGTGTAAGTATAAGTGATGGTTGTGCAACTTGTGCATTAGTAACCAGTCCGATCATCACGAATCCAAGTTGTGGATTGATGAATGGATCAATTGATCCGAATGTAAGCGGTCAAATAGGTACGGTCTCTTACGCTTGGAGTAACGCTGCTACAACGGCTACGATTTCTAACCTTGCAGGTGGTACGTATAGTGTAACAGTAACGGATGCCGCAGGTTGTCAAGATAGTGCGACAGTTACTTTAACACAAAGCGGTAATGTTGCGATTGCATTGACTCCGACAGATGATTTCTGCTCTACTACCGGTGCATCGATCACAGCAACTATTTCGGGTGGTGCAACGCCTTACACTTATGCTTGGAGCAATGGTAATACGACAAATGCGATTAATAATTTAATGACTGGTACTTACGATCTGACCGTGACAGATGCGAATGGTTGTACGGATATTTCGAGTGTAGCGGTGACGAGTATTGCAAACGGTCCTTCATTAATGACGACACAGCAAAATGTTAGCTGTTTTGGTGCAGATGATGGAACGGTAAATATGACAATTACCGGTGGAAATTTACCTTATTTTGTTATTTGGGATCCTTTAAATATTTCAGCTCCAAACTTGAATAGCTTGGCCGCAGGAAGTTATACCGCAGTTGTAGAAGATAACGCTGGTTGTTTGGCGACAACAACTGTCGTGATTTCTCAACCAGACTCTATCACTTTAATCGGTATAACAACTCCAACACAAGGTAGCGACGGTACGGCTTCTGTCAGTGTTTCGGGTGGCACACCTCCTTACACTTATGCTTGGAATAATGGTGGAACAACTCAATCAATTAATAATTTAGTCACAGGAACTTATACCGTTGTCGTCACAGACGCAAATGGTTGTACGAATACGACTGATGTTACGGTTCAAGATTTTACATCGAATACAAATAGTATCGAAACTTTGACGAATTTTGATGTATTTCCGAATCCGAATAATGGCAACTTTGCCATTCGCTTAGATTTTGAGAAAACCACAAAGATGCAAATCAAGGTTATCAATATGATTGGCCAACCGGTTTACGAAAGTAATACAACGGATAATAATTTGTATCTACCAATTGATTTAACAAATCAAGCACCGGGTATATACTTTATTTCAATCCAAACCGAAACTGGTCGTGCAGTGAAACGTATTTTAGTTTCTGAATAAAAGGACTCAACGATAAAACTCGAAATTACAGATTATCGAGTTTTGTAACTATCATTTCGGAAAAGGAAGAACAGCATCTTTCAAAGAATATTTTACTAATTTTGCGGCTACTTCATGTATTTGGAGTAGCTGTTTTTTTGGGCTGTAAATCTCTGATCTCAAAACTTCAGTCCGAAATCGCCAAACAGGCAAAAGTTTCTAATAATTGCCAAACTAAAACTTCCTAACTACTTCAAATTGTTAAAAACTTCATTTATCTTTGAAGTGATTTATTTAATAAGACCACTAAACAACTGTAACAGCTTATGAAAGAGCGGTTAATTAACGCTGCAAAGGAAACTTTTTACTTTATTAGCAGCAAAATATTTATCAAAAACTTCTCTATCGCAATGATAGGGCTGGTTTGTTTTTTCTTGCTGACTTTTCAAGGACTAAAATGTTATACCAATCACGGAGAAGCTGTTTCTGTTCCAAACCTAAAAGGACAAACAGTACGACAAGTCAAATCGCAGCTTCGAAAGTCCAATTTGAATATTCAAATTATCGACTCTTCAGCTTATGACCCTGATAAACTACCGTTAACAATTATGGAACAAACACCGCTGCCAACTAAAGAAACTGGCCTAAAGGTGAAAGAACATCGTACCATATATTTGACCGTCAACCCTATCATTCCACCATCAAAACCATTGCCATCTATTTGGGACAAAGACGAAAGCGTCGCTATGCGAATTTTAGAAAATAATGGTTTTCGAGGAGCGATCAAAGAGCGTCGTCCTGATAAGGCGAAAAATACTGTTTTAGAAATTTTTGTTGATGGTAAAAAATTAGATCGTAATAAAAAACACAAACTCCAAGCAAATAGTAAGATAGAATTGGTCATTGCAGACGGTGGCGGTTCAGAAGTAAACGTTCCAAAAGTCTTATGTATGCAATACAGCGAAGCCGAATTCTTGATACAAGGTCTGAACCTAAATATTCTTATGGTAGAAGCAGATGGACTCGTCACTGACGAAGCAACAGCCTACATCTACAAACAAAATCCAATGCCAGAACCTGGTTTAACACTAACGGTCGGTGATGAAGTCAGCGTTTGGCTAACCGAGGGAATGCCGCCAGGTTGTTTGGACAATGCCTTGGAAACTGATGACGGAAGTACTACAAATCCTACTAATGAAGGTGACCTGGATAATAACGATCTCGATGGATTTGGTGGATTTGAAGAAATGGATTAAAAGAATAAGTAGAATACTTTGCACAAAATAAATATGACAACTTATTTTTATAACTCACTGATTATCATATTATTTATTTTAAAAAATTTGTGAATTTCTCATAGTAAAATACTTGTCTTACATGCAAAAGGTCGAAGTGCAAAAATATGTACTTCGACCTTTCACGTCCTATCAATAACCCTAAAAATAAACGCACAATTAGATACGCTCACCTCTTAATCACATCAAATAATATAAAATCTGCACAAAGACTATTTTCGCAATTAATGCTACTGGCATCATCAACGCATAACCGATATTCGGTAAATGATTGTCTGCTTTCTGAATCGCAAAGTCTAAAATTGCAGGTTGATTTGCCACCATTCCTGTTAGTAATGTAAACGGAATTTTTAGTAATTTATAACCAATAAAAATGGTAAGAATCGCCGTAGATAAACTAATAATTGTTCCTGCGATAAAAATTAAACCTGCTCCACCGTCCATGATAGTTGAAACAAAAGTGTGACCGGAACGCACGCCAATCGTTGCTAAAAGGAAAATCAAACCGATTTGACGCAAAGTCAAATTAGCACTATACGGCAACGTCCAAACAATCGGCCCGGTACGACGCAATGCGCCTAAAATTAAAGCTACAATCAACGGCCCGCCGGCAAATCCTAATTTAAACTGAATCCCTCCTGGTAATTCGAAAGTTATCATTCCTAACAAAAGCCCTAACGCCATTCCGAATCCAAACGACAACAAATCAATCTGTCCTAATGCCCGATAAGAATCTCCAAATAACTTAACTAAATCCGGAATATCCTGCTTACGAGCCACAAAACGCACTCTATCCCCCAACTCAAAAACCGTTTTATTATTCACTAAAATATCCACATCACCACGACGCAACCGAGTGACAATAGTTGAATATTTTTCATTCAAATTCAAGGCCGCCAAAGTTTGACCAGCGACATTAGGATTCGATACAAAAATACGTTTGATTTCGTATTCCGCTTCGTTATCATCGAATCGGTGATCAACCTCCTCTCCCAAAACAGCAATCAGTCGTTCTAATTCCTCTTGTGTTCCTGATACTCGAACAAAATCCCCGATCATCAATATAGAATCGAAATTACTCAACATAGTCTCTTCACCATGTTTGATTCGCCCGAACACAACCGTCCAGTTATACTGCTGCATAATATCACGCAGCGTCTTATTTTCAATTGCCGTGTTGGTAATTTTTACCGTAATATTAAAAATTTCTTGAGCAATCGGATATTCTTTTCGTAAGTCGAAAGCTTCTTTTTTGTAATCAATTTTTAGCCATTTTTGTAATAAAGTAATCGCAATCATAGACGCTAAAACACCCATCGGATAAGAAATCGAATAACCGACCACAGCGTTTTCAATCAATTGATTCAACTCGTTTTCATCAGTAGTCTGACTGGCGAATGTATCCAAAATACCCGCTAATGCAGGTGTATTTGTAGAACTACCAGCAAAAATCCCCGTGATAACGCTTGCCTCAATATCAAGAAGCAGAAAAAGACCATAAGTCAGTGCTGATGAAAACACCATCATACCAGTAACAAAATAAAAATCTCGAAACCCTCGCCGCCTAAATGTCGAAAAGAAACTCGGCCCGCTCGTTAAACCAACGGTGTAAACAAAAATCGCTAAACCTAATGTTAAAATAATATTCGGAATCTGTAACGATTTATCTAATGAACCAAAAAATAAGCCCACAAATAAAACTGCTGCAACCCCCAAACTACTACCTTTTATTTTAATCTTACCCAATCCGTAACCTATTGCTGCAACAATAAAAAGCAGTAGCAATGGATTTTCACTTAAAGTTATTATCATGGTATGAAAACTATGTTTTAGAGTATTCTCGACAAAGATAGGTCATAAGATGTTCTTACAAATGGTTATTTTTATAGAAATACATAAAAACACATCTATGCGAAGATTTATTTATATACTTATAACTTTGATTATCAGTACTTTAAACCTTTACATACAAGGCTAGCCCGAAGAAAGAATTAAATTAATCAACGGAAGTGTTTGCATTGACTAAATGATTGTGTAAACACAAATTGAGGTTAAAATGATTATTAATAACTATTATTTATCGACAATAGGATTTGATTATGATGCAAATTTATATCGCTGTAATGATTATTTAATCAGCGGAACAGTCGGAGTCGGTGTTGCAGAACGTGACGCCCCGCAATGCTTTCAAAACCTATTCCCCACATCACCATTGAAGCAAAATATCAATCTTTTTTAATCTTCTTCACCTTTTGACACGTTCACAACAACTCCTCATTCAACTTCGCTTCAAATCGTTTATTCAGAATTACTAATAAAAAATCTAAAAACTTATCGTTTTTAATTTCTCGATTGATATCAAAAAGTAAATCATGTAAAAACTCTTCTTTGTATGTTCGTCGAGTTTTTTTGTTTGTCCAAAAGTCTTTTTGGTGTAACCTTTTATCCTCTAAAATCATATTGCCCTCTAAGGTCAATATTTCCGTTTTAATCTTCAAACTATCCGACACTTCCCAAACATGAACTCCATTTTCTTGGAATAAGTACAAATACGGACAACTACCCTGCACTCGAACTTTCATTCCAACCAAACGATCAGTTGCTTCGGGTAATTCAAATCGTTTTTTGGCATCAAAATCAAATTTCGTAAAAATATATTCCTCTCGTTTTCGCTTGACCGTAACCGTTGCTGTTTCTCCGTCTTCGTCCTCCACTTCTATCCCTTCCTCAATCATTTCATTGAAATAAGCATCACGATACCACATTAATTCTGCCGTATATTTGAAACCTTTTGCTTTAAATAATTTCTCATAATATTGAATGAAAATATGTAAATTATTTCCAATCAAATAAAAATTTGCCACATTAGATTGTGGATCAACACGATTAAATAACTCGACTTTATACTCAAAATACGATGCTTCCCACGCTTTAATTTCGTCAATTAATCGAGTATTGTAAGCCATCAAATCCATACAAGCCAGCGACAATTCATCTTCATGTTGCTCAATGATTTCCTGTAAATTTTCTAAATTTTGAATCGTATTTAGGTATAAACTGTAGTTTTTCGCATCTACTTTATTTTTCCAAAATTTATCTGGTCGCTTCTTTTTACGACTTTCTAAAATATCCAAGTCACTTAACAGTCTAACAAAGAAAGTCCCTTCTTTCAACTGCTGCACACTTCGACGCAAATCACCTGCATGATCCGCATATTGATACATTTCCAATTCTTCGAGCAACAAATCAAACTTCAAAGGATCCGAATCGACTTCCATCTCTAATTTATCTTCCCAAAGCGAAATATTGACAATCAACTGTTCATCATATTCAAACGTATTCAGTTTTTTTGCCAACGGAATTATCAACTCTTCCCGCACAATTCGCTGCAACTTTCTCGCACCGTATTTTGGGTCGTACCCCTTTTCGCCCAAATAATCAAAGACTTCATTTTCGAGATAAAAATCCATATTCCGATAGCGAATGCCTTCTCGACTTTTAAAAATTTTGATTTCTCGATTAACAATAAAACGAATATCCGACTTTGTCAATGGTTGAAACGGAATTACTTCATCAATTCGGTTATATAACTCTGGTCGAAAATGCTTGCGGACAGCACTCATAAAATGTTCATTCACAGACGTAACATCAATTTCTTTTGACCAACTGATCTTATTATTTTGCAAATTTGATGCACCGATATTTGAAGTCATAATGATAATGGTCGAGCAGAAATTCACCAATTTCCCTTGACTATCCGTCAATCGACCTTCACTCAATAATTGCAATAATAAATCGTAAAACGTAGGACTTGCTTTTTCGATTTCATCAAAAAGTAGCACACAAAACGGTTCACGTTTCACCGCCGACGTCAGCAAACCATCTTCAAAATAAGAAGTTCCCGTCAATCGCATCACCGAGTAAGGCGTTGAATATTCGGACATATCGAAGCGAATCATTTTCTCTCGACTTCCAAACATAAAATTGGCCAAAACCTTTGCCATTTCTGTCTTTCCAACACCTGTTGGCCCAACAAACAAAAACGAAGCAATCGGTTTTCCTTGTCGTGTCAACGCTGTTTTTACAGAAGCTAATAAATTTGTAACACTTTTGACAGCGGCATTTTGACCAAAAATATTATCTTGAAAATACGACTGAATCTGACCTAAATTCATTGGTAAAGCAGGATTCACCATAAACTCTGGCATTCCTGTTTCTTCACAAAAATATTGAATCGCCGTACTTCGATTGATCGTAATTTTTGACTTTTTTTGTCTATTATTATTTAAAATAATACTTTCTAAAAAACGAATCGGCTTGCCAGGAAACCCCGAATAAGGCGTATATCGTCGATTCAAACGAATCGTTTCTTCAATCGCATCTTTTTCTAAAACGACCTGACTTGTATTCGCTATTTGTGTCACTTTTTTGATAATAATATCTTCCAGATCCTCCTTAGGCTCTTCTAAGCGTATGATTTGAAATAACGATAAAAAGTTAGGACTTCGCAGTTCTATTTTAGCAAATTCTTCGTCTGTACATTCCGAAATCAAAGTCACTTCGCCTCGACTTACAAACGTCCGTAAATATTCTGCCATACTGATCGTATTACCTTCATATTGACCGACCTCAAAAAGTTCTAACAGATTCCGCACAAACAAAAAATCACCTTCATTCGATAACTCCCGACACAAATACACTAAGTTATCTTGCCAACCTGTCTCTTGCGTCAATTCTTTAATCATGGTCGAGGCAGTTGTTTCATAAAACTTAGATTTAATACCCAAACTTTTCGCCTGTCGCACCATTTCCCAAACCAAAGCCGTTTTTCCGACGCCAGAATTTCCAACAATAATACATGATTTGTTGAATTTACCTTTTAGCGTGTCCGCCAGCTGTTTTAACTCCTTTTCACGACCAAAAGAAACTTGATTTTTAAAGGTTAATTTTTGAGCAACTTTTGGTAAAATTTTCTCTCTTTTCTTTTCGTTTAACCGTTCTAACTCGGCAGGTGTATAAAACTTAAAATTCAAATTATCTTCTTCTAAACCATTGATTTCCATCCAGATAGAAGTTACAATATTTTGAACTGCCGTTAAACGCTTCTTTCGAGCAAACTCTAATTTGATGTTATCAATCAAGGTTTTCCCTAACGTATCCTCACTATCCGCAAAGCACTCAATGCCTAAAGTTGGCAAAACTGACCAAATGCCTTTTTCTGTTATTTTATAAAAATAATCAAACGTCAATTCAAAAGCAGGATAGGAAATCTTATCTTTTGCAGCAGGAAAATCTACCGTGATTTTGTCTTTTTTATAATGTGCATCTGCATCCTTAATTTCCAAAATAGCAGAATAAAACCCTTTATCTAAAACCTTTTTTTGAATCGCATTTTCAAACTGTTCTGCCAAACGTCCCATACTGCTATCAATCCGAATCACACTGTGTTCGGTCAAGGGCAGCAAGATGTTATTATCAGAAAAAGTTAGATTTATGGCTTTATATGGTATAGTTATTTTGTGCATAACTTTTTGACTCCTACGGTATCGTTAGATTCTAAAAATATTTTCCATTTTTATTTAATTATTCACAATAATCGTATCCAGCTCAAATCGTTCTCTAAACTGCGTTGCAATCCGTTTTTCATAATCCGTTTGCTGATTTTTCGTGATGTCTCTGCTCCAACGAAAAGAAAGCGTCGGGACAGGTAAACAGGTCGAGTCTGTCGTTGCGTACATTGTGCCATAACTCAATCCTTGAAGCTCTGGAAAGGTAATTTTATATTCTTTACCAATATCATCTAAAATGACTTGATCGGCTTTTAAGAATTCAATTTGTGCTGCCAGTTCATTTTTTTCATTAATCAACCGTTCTTTAGACTTTCGTTCATCACTCAAAGCCTGCATCAACTCCTCAGATTGCATCGAGCGACGAATGCTATTTGCAAACTCTTCACCATAATCCGACTGCACTACTCTAAAAGCAATTCGCCAACTGGATAACTGCTTTGCATGTTGTAAACTATCGGCAGCTATCATCGGTTTTCCAAACCAAAATACATTCAACTCTAAAGAGTCGGTACCGTCTAATTTATCAGTTGTCGTGAAAGTATCATCAAAATTTTCTTTCACATATTCTTTTAAATAATGTTGTTGACGAATATCTTTTAATACACTTGAAAAGATAAATGCACTCGGTACAATGACCAAAATCACAAAACCAACCATGATTAATTGAGCTCGAAACTTCTCCTGTTCATTAATGTACTGTTTGTAAGGGAAATCCAACAATCGTACAATCAAAAACGTCGCTAAGGCAACAAAAACCGAGTTAATAAAAAATAAATATAAGGCATTAATAAAAATCCACCATTCACCATGTGCCAGTCCATAACCAGACACACAAACAGGCGGTAACAAAGCAGTCGCAATAGCTACACCCGGAATAGCATTTGATTTTTCTAATCGTGTTGTCGAGACAATACCGGCAATTCCACCAAAGAAAGCAATTAAAACATCTAAAATCGTTGGTGACGTTCTTGCCAACATTTCGCTTGTCGGTTCGGCACTTGATAAAGGCGTAAACCGAAAATACAAAAAACTCGTCACTAAACTCACACCTAAAGCAATCCCGAAATGTTGAAGTGATGTCCTAAGTGTATTTCGATTATTAATCGCAACTGATAAACCAACGCCCAGAATCGGCGACATCAATGGAGAAATTAACATCGCACCAATTATCACGGCAGGCGAATTGGTATCCAAACCAATAGAGGCGACAATAATGGCCGAAATTAACAACCAGACATTTGCTCCAGTCATGGTTTTATTCGCCATAATCGAGTTGATCGTTCCAACTTGATCAGAACCTTCCTGAATATCCGTTATGTCTTGAACAAAATCCACTGTTCTACGCCATAGCTCTCTGAAAATTTCTCTAAAACTTTGGTCTTCTAACGGCGACGTATTTGGTGTTTCCTTTGGCGACTTATCTGGTGTTTCGTTTGGTGTTTCGTTTGGTTGATTTATATTTTCCAATTTATTCCGTAATTAATGATTAGTAATTAGATTGTCTCAGGTTGTTCTCGTAATCGTTTTACATCATTCTCAGAAACTTCAAAATCTTCTATAATTTTGCAGCTTTATTTTTGGACGAAGCTGCAAGAATATTCATCGTTCTTCTTTAGTAGTATTCACAACATTTTTAATACCTCGATAATATTTCAAACTATTTTCATTGCTTTTCTTTTAGCAAAATCTTAGTACGGTCAATTCACTTCAAAACACCATCATACATCACCAGTTTTCTATCACTCATATTCGCCAAATCCTCATTGTGCGTTACGATGATAAACGTTTGCTTAAAATCATCTCGTAATTGAAATAACAAATTATGTAATTCCTTTGAAGAAGCCGAATCTAAATTCCCTGACGGCTCATCTGCAAAAACAATCGCTGGACTGTTCACCAAAGCTCTTGCAACGGCTACCCGTTGTTGTTCGCCACCAGAAAGCTGTGTCGGTTTGTGCGTTAAGCGGTCGCTTAATCCCAAGTAAGATAACAATTCTTTGGCTCTTTTTTCAGTTTCCGCTTCATTTTTTTTACCAATATAAGCAGGAATACAAACGTTTTCTAACGCTGTAAATTCTGGCAACAGGTGATGAAACTGAAACACAAAACCGATATTTTCATTGCGAAAAGCCGCTAATTGCTTTTTATTTAATTGAGCAACGTCTGTATTATTTATTAATAATTCGCCAGAATCTGCGTTATCCAATGTACCTAAAATATGTAGCAATGTACTTTTCCCAGCACCCGATTTTCCAACAATAGAAACGACTTCTGCTTCCTTGATGTGAATATCAACACCTTTCAACACATTCAACTTTCCGTAAGCCTTTTTTATATTTTTTCCGTTTATCATTTCGTGATTACTTGTCCCGAAACCTCGGGGGTGATTAGTGAATAGTAATTACTAACTTTCCGTCAATAAAAACATTCTCACTTTTTTTATAATCATTAGTTGATTCAAAATTAGATTTTTCTAATCTCTGCTCATGATTTTTATATTTATTCCTAATTTCAGACAAAGTACGTTTTGATTTTAAAACGCCCAATAATTCTGTGAATTTTACATTTGTAAAAACTATAAAAGTTCCTTTTTCACTACTAATATTAGTGACAATAACTTCATCGTCATTTGTAGCTTCCAGATTTGGAATCAAATCATCATAGCCAATTACAAATTCGTTGCCTTTTCTAAGATTCTCAAGACTTTGACGACTTTTGTAAACGCCTAAAATATGACTTGCCGGCATTTTTATAAATGAAAAAACCAACTCCAAATTCACGGATTCATAACAATTTGCAACAATATCATTTTTAGTTCTGTATCTCTCTAACAACTCAACAATATCATTAAAAATATTTTGTACATCTATCATAATTTATCCTACCAACTAAAAACTAAATTTTATAACGTGCGGTCGGTGCAACATCTTGACCGACGAATTCTCCTTTCAAAAATTTATAATAACCAGTTACAGCAATCATTGCGGCATTATCCGTACAAAATTCAAAGCTCGGAATGTACGTATTCCAACCGTTTTCTTCGCCAATTTTCGACAAAGTGTGGCGTAATTCCGAATTAGCGGAGACGCCTCCAGCAATTGCGATTTCTTTGATGCCAGTTTGTGCGGCTGCTTTTTGCAATTTATTCATCAAAAAGGTAACGATTGTCGTTTGTACCGAAGCACAAATATCGTTCAGATTTTCTTCGATGAATTTAGGATTTTTTTTGATTTCCTTTTTTAGAAAATATAGAATCGAAGTTTTTAAACCACTGAAACTGAAATCCAAATCTTTAATTTTTGGTTCAGGAAATTGGAAAACGTGTTGCCCTTGTTGTGCCAATTTGTCGATAATCGGCCCAGCAGGATAATCTAAACCTAACAATTTCCCCGTTTTGTCGAAGGCTTCGCCGGCCGCATCATCAATCGTTGTACCGATAACTTCCATGTCCAAATAATCACGAACCAACACAATCTGCGTATGTCCACCCGAAACGGTCAGGCACAAAAACGGAAATTTCGGCTTCGGATTTTCGGCAAAATGAGCCAAGACATGACCTTTCATGTGATTGACTTCCACCATCGGAACGTCCAAACTCATCGCCATTGCTTTCGCAAACGACACACCTACTAACAACGAACCCATCAAACCAGGCCCACGGGTAAAAGCAATCGCTGAAATATCCGATTTCTTAATCCCAGCTTGTTTAATCGCCAAATCAATCACCGGAATAATGTTGATTTGATGTGCTCTCGAAGCAACTTCCGGCACAACACCGCCGTATTCTTTGTGAGCAATTTGTGTTGCTGTATGATTCGATAGAATTTCACCATCTTTCAAAACCGCTGCCGACGTATCATCACACGATGATTCAATTCCTAAAATTATTGTACTCATTTATTACACTCTGTTTTGAACTCTATTGGTAATTGAAAATCTGCTAATAGTGAAAATAATTCTTTTGCGTATTTAAATTTAAGATGTAAATTTTGCTTCAAAAGTAGTTCACTATTCGTTTCTTTTTCTAATATAATTGCCTGATTAACAGAATAATAAAACTGTCATTTAACTATTGCTCAAAATAAGGAAATATTTCATTTTGAAAATCGCTATTGTAGTTAATCTAATTATTAGATAAAAATTCTCTTTGAGTAGAATTTGGAAAATGTAGCATCGCAGGTTCGATACAGCTATTCTTATCGAAATTTAAAGTTAATGGTTTCATAAATATTATTACTAATTATCTGATTTGAAAACAAAAAAAACATTTGAAAACGTTTCATGATCGACACGCTTTTGCACAAAGATAAAACCTTTTAGGATTTTACAGTTGTTATACGGATATGCCCGAATTTTGTAGTATTTTTGTAAAGGAAAGCAAATTGATGAATCGAATACCTTTTTTTAAGAAGAAAATCTGATATAAGAACTCTACCAAAACTTCGATGAGTGAACACAACAAAAATATTCTTCCAGAAGATGAAGAAGTGGTAGAAGTAGTGCACGCTTCTAAGAAAAAACAGCGGTCGTTGTTTTTTCGATTGTTGCGTTTATTATTCCGTATATTTTTTGCACTAGGCTTATTATTAGTTGTTTTGCGGGTTTTGATTAGTTTTCCGCTTGTTCAAAATAAATTAGTCCAATTTACAACTAAACAACTCGCCCAACGCCTCGATACCAGAGTAGAAATTGATAAAATTCAATTAGATTTTTTTGATCATTTAGATTTGCATGGTATTTATATAGAGGATTTTCATGGAGATACCTTGCTTTATACCGAACAACTACACGCAGATATCAAACTATTTTCTTTGATTAAAAAAAAGGTAATTATTGAAGATTTGGTATTTGAAAATACTCGATTCAACCTACATACTTATCCGACTGAATATTATTCAGAAATCCAACAATTTGTAAAAAGATTATCCAAGCCTTATGAACCAGGGCCACCAAAAGATAATCCGACACTCTACTTTGATTGTAACCGAATTTATTTCGATAATTTGCGTTTTGGTTTTCAGGTCGCCTTTAATGGTGACAAACTGTTGGTCAATATGAAAAACTTGATTTTGAAGTTGGGCAAAAGTGATTTTTACAACAAACGCTTAAAAATCGAGTCAATAACGATTAATGAACCTAAAGCACAATTTGCGAAAGCAATATTCTATCCGATAGATAGTGCGAATTATCCTCAAAAACATCCAGCGGATACGATTAATTATCCGATTGATTCTACACAAGCAAAATTTTGGCACATTACGATAGATAAGTTTAGGTTAAACAAAGGGTCTTTCAATTTCGATAATGTCGGTATGAAAAACTACTTCGACCTGCCATTTGACCCACAGCACTTTGATTTTGATAATATTAATTTTAAGATTAATAATGCTAAGTTAAAAAATCAAAAAGGAACGTGGGAAGTCGAAGAGGGAAGTGCAAAAGAAAGACGAGGTTTCGAGGTGACGAACTTCAAAGCCAATATGATGATGACAATTGACACCATGGCGTTTTTCGATATGGCTCTAACGACGCCCGAAAGTATTCTTGGTGATACGGTGATTTTTGCGTACCGACATATCAGCTCTATGGGCGATTTTAATAATAAAGTCAAAATGGATATTCGGTCAAAAAACTCGGTCGTTGCGATTCAAGACTTGTTAATTTTCGCTCCGCAACTGAATCGAAATGCCTTTTTTAGACAAAATAAAGATGGGAAAATCCTATTCAAAGGACGATTATTTGACCGAGTAAACCGCCTAAAAGGTGATGATTTGTACCTCTCGATTGGTCAAAATGCGACTTTGAAAGGTTCTTTCAAATCAAGAAATTTTACGAAACCTGACGAAACGCTGCTGCAATTGTCGGTCGATAGATTGAGTACGAATATGCGAAATATCAAATTGATGTTTCCCGAACTCAAGATTACGGAGCAATTTTATCGTTTAGGTCGAATTTCATTTAGTGGAAACTTTGATGGGTTCTATTCGGATTTTGTGGCAGACGGAAATCTACGAACAGATTTGGGGCGAGCAAAAATGTCGATTAACTTCAAAACGCCAACACAAATTGGTCGATATAGCGGAAATTTAAACCTTTACGATTTTGATTTAAAAACATTTTCGGGCAATGATGATTTTGGTAAAGTAACCTTCAAGTCAAAAGTATCAGGTTCTGGGGCGACCTTACCGACGTTGAATATTAAGATTGATTCGGATATTGAAAGTTTTGTTTACAAGGAATATCCTTACGAAAATATCAATATTGATGGTACTTTCAACAAAAAATCGTTTATCGGTGAAATGGGCATTTCTGACGGTAATATTGATTTGGTTTTTAATGGCGAAATGAACTTTAATGGGGATTTACCCAAGTTTGATTTGACTTCGACCATTGATCATTTGGACTTGAAGGCGTTGAATTTATCTAAGGATACGTATATTTTTGATGCTCGTCTAAATTTGAATTTTACAGGGGATGATTTAGATAACATCGTTGGTCAAGCTCGCATTGATGATTTGAATATTGAAACCGATAATGAAAGTTTTTATGTTGATTCTTTAGTTTTAAATTCAAGTATTGATAATGAGGACTTTCGTAAGATGAATTTAAAATCAGAAGTCTTAACGGCGTCTTTAGGTGGAAAATATAACATCAAAGGCATTGAAAAACCGCTGCTAAACTTTATTGCAACAAATTATCCGTCTTATGCCAAAAAGCTAAATATAACGTATGATGCCGCTTACGCTGAAAATAATATCGAAGGAACAGAGAAGTTTGCTTTTAAGGTCAACCTACTTGATTCCAAAAATCTACCACATTTATTAGATTCTAAATTAGATACAATCGAAAATCTAAGTGTTAAGGCGAATTTTAATGCGGTCAATAACTCTTTCAAATTCTCGTTACTGCTACCCAATATTAAGTATGATAATATTCAGGTCAGTGGCATTACGGCTAATGCGAACGGTGTAAAGGATTTGGGCAGCGTTATTATCAATGTTCGAGAAACGACCGTAGGAGATTTAATGATTCCTTCGATTTCGCTCAATAACAAACTGCATAAAGACACCATCAATTTTGAAACTTCTGTTTCGAGTATTACAGATATTTTTTCTGCGTTAAATATCAATGGAGAATTTTATATCATTGATAATCAATTTCAAATTCAATTAGATTCATCTGATTTGAAAATTGCGGAGGAGAAATGGCAAATTGCAAGTAATAATTACATAAAATTCGGTAGCAATTTTGTGAATACCAACAACTTTACATTACAAAGCGAAGAGAAAACTATCGCTTTAAATAGTATTGGAAATAGAGGGATACAGCTGGATATTGAAAACCTTCCTTTAAACTGGTTAGATCGATTTTTTACGATTCCATTTTTAAACTTTGATGGCTTAGTCAATGCGACAACTATTACTAAAGACCTTTTTAATATTGCGAATGATTCTATCACGACAAAGATTTTTGTGGACTCTTTTTATATTAATGAAGATTATTTTGGAGAGTTAAATATTGATGCTGCCACTGCTAAATTAAGAAAGCCGCTACAATTTGATCTGGATTTGAATAAAACCATTATCAACGACGAAAATAAACCTGAACAACAGTCTTTAAATGTTGTAGGCAAATATATTTTACCAATAGATAAAACGGACAATTCTTTTTTTAACAAACCTAATAGTTTTAATTTTAGAGCGAAAGCTAAAAATTTGCCTTTCAATGTAGCAGAATATTTTGTCCAAGGGATTTCGGGGACAAAGGGGAAAGTTGCCGCTGATTTAATATTTACAGGAAGTATCGATAACCCAAAAGCAAAAGGTAATCTAAGGCTTACCGAAGCCGGAACACGTATCGATTATCTGCAAACTTACTACCGTTTGGATGATGTCAATGTTACGGCAAAAGATAATTTTTTCGATTTTTCTGGCACAGAGCTTTTAGATAAATTTGGAAATATTGCTTATATCGATGGTGGCATCAAGCACAAAAAGTTGAAAGATTTTGAGTTAGATTTAAAAATAAGTTCGAATCAATTTTTATTAATTGACACAGAAAAAAAAGATAATGAGCTGTTTTATGGTCGAGGTATAGGTGCAGCGACGGTCGAATTTTCGGGGCCGCTCGCAGAAGCAAATATTAATATTAATGCGACAACTTCTGGCGACTCATGGATGAACATTCCACTAACGACTTCGAGCAGTGCTAAAGCTGCTAACTTCATTGAGTTCATCAATCCAAAAGATACCGCAAAGAACGATAAGCAAGTCAACTTCTTTGGAGCAAACCTAAAATTAGAACTCAATGTCACGCCTCAAGCAGAAATTTCCTTGATTTTCGATGAGTCCGTAGGGGACATTATGCGTGCCAGAGGCAAAGGTAATTTAGCTATTAATGTTACAAATAAAGGCGAATTTACCATGTTTGGTACATACGAGGTGGTGTCCGGAGAATATTTATTCACTTATTCTGCGGGTTCATTTTTGAGCATCAATAAGCCGTTTACCGTCAAAAGAGGCGGGACAATCACTTGGGACGGTAGCCCTTATACCGCACAGATAAACATTGATGCGGCTTATAAAGATTTAAGGACGTCGCCGTATAATTTGATTTTGGAATACTTAACAACTGATGACCAAATTGCGGCAGCACAACGAGCAACCGATGTAGAATTACTTATGGAATTGAGAGGTGATTTGATGAAACCTGACATTAATTTCGATATTCAATTTCCTAATCTCAACCAAAATATACAAGGCCTCGTAGATAGTAAAATGCGGACACTTAAAGCCGATAAAAATGAGTTAAATCGTCAAGTTTTTGGTTTGGTTGTTCTAAAATCGTTCTTACCAAACGAAGGTGGAAATGCCAGCATTGGTACGATTACAAACACTTATGTCAATACGGTAAGTGAAATGTTATCTAATCAATTATCACTTTATGTAACGGGTTTAGTTTCTGAAATTGTAACTGATTTTGATTTTTTAACCGGTGTCGATTTTGATTTTGATTATCAACGTTCGGCGGAAGCCACCCTGAATAATCCAAATGATGCAACCGACATCACGAATCAAGTTCAATTTAATACTCGCTCAAGTTTATCTATTTTTGATAGCGAATTTATTGTTGGTGCAGGAGGCGGTGTTGAAAATTCAGCTACTAACGGAACTTACTTCACCGGCGATTTTATCGTAGAATACGTTCTTTCGGACGATGGCCGATTGAGATTAAAAGCATATCGTCGTTCTGAGCCAGATATCACAGGTAATCGGATTCAAACTGGAATCGGTGCGTCTTATAGCATAGAGTTTGACTCTTTTAGAAAAAAGAAAAAGCAAAACAAGCCACAACCGATTTTACCAAGTACCATTCAGTAATGACCAACAATCAAAACTGAAAGGTCATGTTATAAACGAGCAATTGATTATCATGCTACGGCGTAGATTTTCTATTAAATAACCGTTCACAAATAGGCGTAATGAATATTAAAATACTGCTATTATCTTCTCTATTGCTATTAATTTTCAATTATAATAATGATGAATCTGACAAGCAAGATGCTTCAATGGCTTCAATGTACTCAAAAGATATGCCCGAGCAGGAAATATCAGAAGCTGAAAAACAAAAGTTATTAGAGGCAACTGGAAAAGATGTCGAAGCATTATCGTTTATGGAGTTTCAAAATTTGATTAAATCAAACGATAAAGACAAACTGTATATTTATAATTTTTGGGCAACTTGGTGTAAACCTTGCGTAGAAGAAATTCCTCATTTCGAATCACTTGCTATGACTTACCCCGAAAAAGTCAAAGTTATTTTTGTGAGCTTAGATAACCCAGCAAAAATTCAAGAGAAAGTCCAACCCTTCGTTAAAGAAAAAGGAATTACGTCCGAGGTTATCTTATTAAAAAACTTTGGAGATGAACAAATTGCTGCAATCAACAAAGACTGGGATGGAGCAATTCCGGCTTCTTTATTTGTCAATCATCAAAAAGGCGTGAACGATTTTCGCCAACAATCCTTTACAGCTGAAGAATTAAAAACGGCCTTAACTCCGTATTTAGTCATGATAGATTAAAGCATTCAAATGCATTATTTTGAATAAACAAAGGCTTGATTTTTAGATAAAAATCAAGCCTTTGTAATTCTTAACTCGCACAAACTTATTAAGCTTTTTTATGAAAATAATTATAACCTTAAAGTTTTATCATATTCTAAAAAATAACTTTCCCCCAAACTTACCAAGATAAAACCAGCTTTTTGCTCTTCGCAAACCTCCTTAATTAACTCGCAAGCTGCTCGAACATTGGCTTCGTCTAAGTGCGAAAATGGCTCATCTAAAAACAGCACATCAAAGGGTTGACTCAACGCTCGAATAATTGCAATTCGTTGTCTTTGACCATAAGACATCGTGCCACAAGTCTGCCCCAAAATCGTATCAACACCCAAGCGTCTGGCCATAGCTTTGATTTGTTCGATTGACTTTGTATTAGTCAATTCAGCCTTCAATTGAATATTTTCCAAGCCTGATAAATTCAAAAATAAGCGTAAATCTTGAAACACAATTGCTATATTTTCTTGACGAATCGTCGCCCAATTATCTAACCCCAAACGCTTAACATCTTGATTATCAAACTCAAGTTGTCCACTATAATCTTTTCGCAAACCATACATGGCATGCAAAAAAGTCGATTTCCCCTTTCCAGAAGCAGCCGTCACTAAGTACCGTTTACCTTTTTCAATTTTTAGACTTGTTGCCCAAATATTCGATTGTTCCATCAAAGCTGGAGGAATCGGTTCGGGCTGCACATTATTCAGTTGAAACATTTAGTATTAGTTTTACAGTGTGAGTAGTTTGAGTAGTTCTTAGCGCATTAAAACCGCTCAAACTACTCAAACTAAAAAAACTAAAAATTTACATTTCCACATCGTCCGCTTCCCATTCTGCTTCCCATGCTTTGCGTTCTTTTTCTGCTTCAAGATAAGATTCATTAAGACCTTCGATTAAGACTTGAAGTGCATTTTTTGATTTATCCGTCATTGTGATTGTAGAAGATGATTCCTCCCAACCGATTGAATATTGCATTGTTTCCATGCCGCCAGTATTCATTCCCATCGGACTCATTCCGGCAAAGCCTTCTGCTACACTGGCGTAGTCCATATACATTCCAAAAACGCCATTCGCACTATCGTATCTTGCCTTACTCACTCTTTCTGACTTACTCAATCCACCATTTTCTATTTTCGAAATATAAGCCATATCGTTAGAGAAAATCATCACTTTTCCATCAATAATCATTTTCGCTGAAGGCATTCCCATACCACCAACGACATAACTATTATCACTTTCTTTACTAAGGATTCCCATCGCTTCTGCTTTATTCAAAATCTCATCAAAAGCCTTTCTATCACCAATTTTCAACGTTACGACACCTACCGGCTCATCACTATTTTTTTGAGCATTCAACACCATAGCCATATCACCGTCAATTGCTTTCGCAATATCATTTGTAGTCAATCCGACAGCATTCATATATGAATCCGCCATTCCGTTGACATTTTTGTCCTTTAATAATTGATTGATACCTGCAAAGTTTAACTTTCCAGTCATTAACATGACCAAATTATCTTCCGGCAAATATTCAGAAAAATCTGTGTTCGATCCTTCACCAAAAATCATTTTCAAATCTGACTTTAAACCCTTTGATAATTCAGAATTAGCTTGACTTACAATTTCTCCATTTTTAAAATCTGTGTAGCCCGAAAATTTATTATTTTTTAAATCATCTTTACTAATAAACATCTCACTCATTGCCAGTTCATCTTCAAATATCTTCACGATAGATGAACTTGAAAAATAATAACTAATATCGTGATTACCGCCTAATGCTTTCGCTGCATCCTTATTATCTGCAATTGATGATTTTCCATCGAATACCTCTGTCAACAATTTCGATACCGCTTTATCATCATTATATTCGTCCATAATCGCACCGACAAATCCAATCGTACCGTCCCAAGCGACCACACTTTCATTATTAACAGCATACTGATATCCTTTGCCTTTTTGAGCGTCCATGTCAGATTCTTTGACCAATGCCTCAAAATCATCTTGATTTGCAATTTTGAAAGTAAAACCTAATAAACCGTTATTTTTACTCTCCATATTCATAAAGAAATACGCATTTTCATTCAAGTCAACACCTGATTTTTCAGGACTTTCTAAGATTTTTGCCATCGTTTCGCCTTGTTGACGAGCCGCCTCTGCAACCATATCTTTATAAAAATCCATTTCTTTCACAGCGTCCATATCCGCTTTATCCATCAAGTTCTTTAAATTGATGCCGACAACCATTGCCGAATTTTCAGGTACAGCAGATGCTGCTGTTTCGCCTAATTTCGCTGATCCTAAACTGCCACTATTACAAGCAAAAAGTCCCATCATTGCAACAGCACACACTACAACTAACCAAATATTTTTCATTTAACTGATTATTTTTTATGATAAAATTTTCTATTAATAAAACATCTCAAAAGTGCCTATAATCGTAGCGCCTCCAAAATTCGATAGATAAAAAAGGTTTTTTGTACGACCAAAAACGATTAAATTAACCTTACCACAAACAAGTTATTAAGTGGACATATTGAATCTTTCGAATAGCTTATTTTCTACTCATAATCAATAAAATCATTCGCTCGATGACTATTCCGTACCAAAAACCGAAATCGCTTGAATAACTACTTTTCCATCTTCATTCAAAACCTGATGTGTATAGGTATCATCTTGATTATCAATTGTTTGTACAGTTAGGCTTTCGCCCAATGTAGCCTCCGATTTCATAATAATATCCATACTTTTTACCGACTGTGTCTGATGCACAATAGTTGGTAGCTCCTCCAAAATCCAACGAAAATAATGAATATGATTCACATGATTATTGGTATCTAGACAGAACCATTTTACAGCTACTTTTGACTGAAAATCGGCTTCTTTTATTTTTGGAATTTTTCCTTTTGCAATAGGTAATCGTTCTTTTTCAATATTGATTTCTTGTACCATTTCCTTCAAAAAATCAGGAACAATAGACAAACGACGGGTTTTTACATTCACCAAAAGCCAAGTTGAAGTCGCTTGAGCAATGAGTTCATTATTCGCATTATATAATTGCAAATCTCGATAAAAAAAATATTTGTCAAACCCCGAAGGAAAGGTTTTGACCGTGACGGTTTCATGCAGTTTTGGATAATCAAAAACTTCGATTTTCATACGATTCAACACCCACATCAGGTCGTACTTAAGCATTTCCTCCCCTGTAATGTTCAAATCAATCACATGAAGCCACGCAGCTTCTTGAAAGTAATTCACTAAGTTATGAAATGCGACTTTTCCATTAACATCAATCTCGTTGGCACGTACTTGAAACTTTGCTATTTTATAAAATTTGGACATAATTCTGGTTACTGGTATTTTATTGCTGCTTACTGGCCACAACTTACTTGCGGCCAGTAAGCAGTTTTTAGAACATATAAATCGTTCTGAAAGACAAGGATTTTAAAACATAAGGTTGACCAAAAGTTGGCGAATTTTTATGATCAACGATTGAAAACGGTGAATAAGAATACCGTGCTTCTACGCCCCATTTTCCGAAAAAATACCCAATTCCTGCTAATAAACTCGCATTGTTTTGGTTAAAATTAGTGCCTTCTAAATCTATTAAATCTATTTCGTCAACAGTAATTTCCCTTAATTGAACAATCCGACTGTAAGAAATTCCTGCATTCAGCATGAAACCGCCATCTATATAATTCATCATAAGCGGAATCTCAACATAATCAAGACTAAATCGAGTAAATGCACCATAAATAATTGTTTCATCAGCAGAGCTTCGGCTACCCTTTTGAGTATATAAGACCTCGACACTCGGTCGCCAACGTTCTGCAATTTCTACGGAAACCGTTGCGCCCGCCACTAAACCGAACTTATTGTAACCTGCTAATAAATCTCCATCAATTTGAGAGGCGTTGAATCCACCGATAAGACCAGCTCTGAAAGTGCCTTCTTGTGCAAAACTCAAAAATGGAATGGTCAATATTAAAAAACTAAAAAGTAAGCGTTTCATATTTTCACTGTTATGAGTTGCGAGTTACAGGTTGTAGGTCTTATCGTTCTCACGATTATTAACAACTCATAATTCACAATTTATTATTTTATTAAATATTCTTTTAGATAACGATATTTGCAACTAAACTGACTGTTAAGTATTAAATATTAACTATTGTATCAACAATATTCCGATAATTAATACTTAACAGTTGACAGTTCATATTGATGTTAAAATATACAAATTATACACTCAAAAAGTTTGAAGCGATTTTTGAAGAGTTGCAATATACGATTCGTTATGAAAAAGGTAGTTTTCAATCCGGTTATTGCATGGTCAAAAATCAAAAAATCGTTATTATCAATAAGTTTTTTGATACGGAAGCAAAAATAAACTGTTTAATCGACATCTTAGATACAACTGAAATCGATAAAACAGAACTAACGAAAAAATCTCAAAAGTTTCTCCTCGAAGTTGTACCACAATACATTGAACAGAAAAAGTAAAATGTCCTAATATGCAACTGTTAGCGTCTTCAATAATTATTAGAATATTCAAACAGTTAAACATTCATACATAAAATGAAAATCACCTTTTTAGGAACGGGAACATCACAGGGTGTTCCGATTATCGGTTGTGATTGTAACGCGTGTTTGTCGAAAGACGACAAAGATAAAAGGTTGCGTTGTGCAATAATGGTGACTCTGGATGATGGTAAAAATATCGTCGTCGATACCGGCCCTGACTTTCGTCAACAAATGTTACGAGGAAAGGTGCAAGATATCGAAGCCGTATTGATTACACACGAACACAATGACCATATTATCGGAATTGACGACGTGCGACCGATTAATTTTAAGCATCGAAAAGATATGCCTGTTTATGCCGTTGAACGAGTAATTCAAAACTTACGAGAACGATTTAAGTATGTTTTCGCTCCGAATCCTTATCCAGGTATTCCTCGACTAAATCTACTTCCGATGCACAAATCTCAACCTTTTGAAATCGCAGGACAACGTATTATTCCGATTGAAGTAATGCATTACAAACTGCCAGTTATTGGTTTTCGATTCAATGATTTTACATATTTGACGGACATTAAAACGATTTCGGACGAAGAATTAGAAAAAGTGAAAGGGACGAAAATTCTTGTCTTAGGTGCTTTGCAACGACAGCAACATATTTCACATTTGACGATTGACGAAGCCATTGAGTTAGCTCAAAAAATCAATCCTGAAATGACCTATTTGACGCATTTAAGTCATCGTTTAGGAAAACATCATGATGTAATTAAAACCTTACCTAAAAATATTACGCTGGCGTACGATGGTCTGCAGTTACATATTTGATACCGAAAAACCTATAAAATTTTGAAAACTACTACGCTTATTTATGAAAACAGATAGTAATGAGGTTGCCTCAAAAGGACCAGTTTTATTGATTATAAATCTTATTCTATAAAAATAAAATTTGCTCCTAACCAATAAATCGATGTTTCCTGATTTTTGACACAACCTCACTCAAGCCTAACCAATATTTTCAAATTTCTATCACTTCGAGTGCATACAATCTTCGATATCCTTCGGTTCTACAGGAATATTTTTCATCATATTAATCGGGTCGCCGTCTGTCACTACAATATCATCTTCCAATCGAATACCAATACCTTCCTCACGAATATAAATCCCCGGCTCACAAGTAAACACCATTCCAGGCTGAATTTCTGCGAAGAAATTTCCGATATCATGGACATCTAACCCCAGATGATGCGATGTGCCGTGCATGAAATACTTTTTATACAACGGATTATCTTTTGATTGATTTTTAACGTCCGTTTTGTCCAGCAAACCGATTCGAATCAACTCGGATTCCATAATTTTACCCACTTCTTTATGATATTTATCAACTGTTGTTCCTGGTCGAAGCATTTGTGTTGATGCTCGCATGACGTTCAGCACCGCTTTATACACTTTCTTTTGCCGCTTCGTAAATTTCCCGTTTACAGGAATCGTTCGAGTCATATCTGCGGCATAATTCGCATATTCTGCCCCAAAATCCATCAATAATAAATCGCCATCTTTACATGGTCGGTTGTTTTCTACATAATGCAACACGCAAGCATTTGCACCACTGGCGATGATCGGCTCATAGGCGTGACCTGTCGCACCATTTCGAATAAACTCATGGGTCATTTCCGCTTCGATTTCGTATTCCATCACGCCAGGTTTCGTGAATTTCATCACTCTACGAAATGCTTTTTCGGTCAAATCCACCGCTTTTTGGATTGCACCAATTTCAATATCAGATTTAATCATTCGCAGTTGTTTCATAATCGGTTGCGAACGTTCAATACGATGAAACGGAAAAGTACGCTTAATATCTTCTAAAAATCGTATATCTTTAGAGGGGACAGCCGAACGAAAGCGAGTATTTTCATTGCCATTTAAATAAATAACTTTCGATAAAATTAACATTTCTGTCAAAACTCTATCCATATCTTCGAGCCAATACACGGACTGAATCCCCGATACTTTTCGGACTTCCTCTTTTGTATATTTTTCACCTTCCCAAATCGCAATTTTCTCATTTGTCCGCTTCGTAAAGACAACTTCTCGCCATTTTGGGTTCACACAATCTGGAAATAAAGCTATAACGACTTCTTCTTGATCCAACCCCGAAAGGTAGTATAAATCAGCATTTTGACGAAACTTGTGATACGCATCTCCACTTCGAGGCATTAAGTCATTGGCATGAAAAACAGCAATCGCCCCTGGTGCTAAATGTTGGATAAATCGCTTTCTATTTTGTTTAAATAATTTTGATGAAAGTGGTTTGTACTTCATGTAGTTCGTAATTTTTTAGTTATTTTAAATTAAAATCAACCGCTAAATATACATTTTATTTGATTAGAAATAATGGCTTTAGCACATTGATGCGCATCATTCTTAAAAACTAAAAATGCGAAATAACCAAAGTCATTTCGCATTTCCATTAATTTAATTGATTTGATTATCAATCAAAAAATTACCTTCCTGTCGGGTCTTGTCCGATCCGATTTCCGGGTGGGTTATAACTACAAACGACGATAACACTACCGTCTGAACAAACGGCTTTTCCACAACCTACTTCTGTCGTGCGATACCAAATCATTTGTGTATAATGACCAACCTTAATATAGTTTCGTGCCGTTACTTTTCCACCTTTCCAATAGGCTTTTTCACTTGCCCAAGCATCAGAAACGTAGGTAGGCGTGTAGCTGCCGCCGTATCCCCAAAATAAATTTTCCCCGTATTCACCCGAGGTGCTGTGTTCTAACTCACAACCAGTCGTTGCCAGATGATTTGCCCATTTTTGAGCATATTGAGCAACTTTATTTGACCATTTTAGGTCGGCGACACCAACTTCTGCACGATAATAATTGTGCCGCTTGACCATTTCGTCGGCTTCTGCCTGAGAATAATCCGAACCGGTCGCCTTATTTTTCATGGTAACCTCATTAGAGGGTATCATACTGAAAATACCTAACAGCATGATAGCAATGTGTTTGATAAGCATGATTTGTCTGTTTTTGTTTAACACATAATTACAACCTGTAATCACTATTATATCTTTTCAAAATTGTTAAGTATCGATTTAAAAGGTCGTACACTGCGTTATTTACTAATAGTTTGTTTTTTAATGATTTAACTTTAAAAATAATTGTATTATTGTGGCTATTAGATTAATAAATCCCTTTAAAAAAGAAAAACAAATGAAAAAATCCATCAAACAATCCATCAAAAAACAATTCGCTTATCTCTTCATTTTATTGATTATTTTAATAATTACTGGAGCGACAACACAATCTTTGGGTTTTGTGGGTCAATATATTAAGGCAATTCCTTACGGTGATAAATTGATTCACTTTATGCTAATCGGTTCACTGGCTTACGTCGTCAATTTCTTGACGCATTTTCGGAGATTTACATTTTTTAATCGAAAATGGCTCTTAGGCTCAACACTCATTTTTATCATAATGACAATTGAAGAATTTAGTCAAATATTTATCTCGACTCGAAGTTTTGAGTTATTAGATTTGTCCGCCAATTATTTGGGAATTTTGACGGTGAGTTTAATCATTATCTCACAAGATAAAAGGTGAAAAGAGGCGAACAATTTAATAAATTAGACTGTTAAGAAAAACAAAAAAATATCATGCAATTATTACCGATATTTCCACTGCGTATGGTTGTCTTTCCGAATGAAAAAGTCAATCTCCATGTGTTTGAGCCACGATACAAACAGCTAATTCATGAGTGCCAAAATGATAATATTTCCTTTTGTATTCCTTTTTATAATAAAAATCGGCTGATGCCAACAGTCGCAGAGGTGCGCCTAACAGAAATCACAAAAATATACGAGGACGGAAAATTAGATGCTAAAACACAGGCCACTGAAAAAATTTACAACATAAAAGAAGTCCGCCAAAATCTACCTGACAAATTGTACTCTGCCGCTGTCGTAGAGCCTTTAGAATACAATTATGACGATAGAGATGCTTATTTAGCCTTGCAGATTCAAGAAAAAATGATTGTTTTATACGAGCTCCTGAACATCAATAAAGAAATCCCGTCAATTGATGAATTGATGATGTTCAACTTCGGTCACTACTTGGGCTTCTCACAAATACAAGAATTTCAATTATTGACAATTACATCAGAAAAAGCCAGACAGGAATTTGTCTTTAATCATTTGGAAACCTTCATTCCGACTGTGCAAAAAATGCAAGAGCTACAACGAAAAGCTAAACTCAACGGACATTTTAAAAACTTACTGCCACCTGATTTCAAAATAACTGACTTATAAGCAATTTTCGAAATAGGAACGGTCCTATGATTTTTTACAAACCGTAAAAAACAAAAAAGTCATCTCCAAAGTATCGGAGATGACTTTTTTAAATAGAAACAATCCAAAAAATCACTGTGTTATAAGCACGAGCCTTTCTGACTAACGCCTCAAACTTCGCTTTTTAACTCCACAATAATTTCATTTTTTCGATTTAATATTTCGTAAGGCGGATTGTATCCCAGTAGATAAAAACGGTTCGTATATTCAATTCCATTTTTATCTAATTCTGCTATCAGTTTTTGCTTATATTTTTCAATTTTTTCGTCATTTGCCCAGCCTCCAAATCTAATCGCAGCGACGGTTTTAGCAGGTTCTTCTTTAAATTCTATTTGAGATTGATTCGGTCGTGGTAAGTTCTCTTTATTAAACTTTTGAGGTACCATAAACATCATCGTCATCGAATCTTCTAAGGTCATCGCAACTGGTGAAGTCATGGCAATTTTTTCATTCGTTTCGTTACCTCCAAAAATATAACCTGCTAAAATTGAAAAGCCAGAACTCGACACCTTGCTGTATTCGTTAGAGGACAATTTTACCGCCGTGAATAAACTCGCTTCGTAATTCCGTATTTCAAAATTATCGTATGTTTTTACGACTTTGAAAGGATATGTCTCGATGCTTTTTTGACTACTCATCGCAAATAATTGTATGGCGAGGAATGCCGCAACAACAATTCCTACTATTATTAAAATAACGTTCATTATTTTCATTTTTCTCTTTTTAAATTAGGTTGATTAAACAGCAAAATATAGGTTTAGTTGTAATTTTAAATCGCTCTTAACAAATGGGTTAGAACCGAATACTCATTCTGTTTTTTGATAAAATTTCCCGCTTGATACAACTTTTATATCATTTACCTACATTATTTTTCTAATCTTCAAACCTTTTCAATCGTTTAATTATTTATAATCTTATAACAATTCAAACCAAGATAAAATTAGCAATTATTTAGTTGATAATCAATTATTTATAATTAAAAAAATCACTTCTTATAATTTGATTACAACATTTAAAAAACCAAAATATGCCATCAATGACAACCAATAAGATGATAAAACCGAGCTTTCGTGCCAGATTAATTTCAAGTATTCTAAAATTACTTAACGTCAAGAAGCAGTTAGAAAAACAAGTTATTAATAACCGACTTAACAGAACGAAAAAAGAATTTGTACCTAAAAAAATTATGCAACAATATTCGGTTGTCAACCGGACAGTCGATACAAAATCGGTAGCGACTTTCGAAACAAAACAAGGTGGCACAAACACGCATTTAATACTGCTTCATGGCGGCGCTTATCTATTTGAAGCAGGTATGATTCACTGGACTTTCGCCCAAAAAATAGTTGATAAAATCAATTGTAAAATGACGCTAATCGATTATCCGTTAGCACCCGAACACGATTATAAAACGACGTATGCAATGGTGCAAAAATCCTATCAAACGCTTACCGAACAGTATCCAAACGATGATTTTATGCTAATCGGAGATTCTGCCGGAGCAGGTTTGGCGATGGGATTTTATCAACAATTACAAATTGAAAAAGTAGAAAAATTGCCATCTAAAATCATTTTACTTTCTCCATGGTTAGATTTGACGATGACTAACCCAGAAGCTAAAAAATATGAATCAACCGACTACCTTTTAACAATCAAAATGCTGCAAACAGCAGCGAGCTATTATGCAAAAGGTGACGACCAAAGTCAATATTTGCTGTCCCCTGTCAATGGCGATTTAACGAATTTTCCTCCGACTTATATCTTTTATAGTGATACGGAATTATTCTGTGCAGATTGTAGAAAGTTAAGATCTATGGTTCGAGATAATCGTAATTTCGTATTTAAAGAATATCATAAAATGCAACATGATTGGGCAATGTTTCCTATTTCAGAAAGTAATCGTGTGGTCGAAGAAATTTGTGGCTTTATTGGATAAATATTTACTGACTTGCCAATTTATTTTGATAATAGAAATAATGCAACTATCTAATGAAACCCTTTTTATAAAAAATATCGGAGGGAATAGGTAACAAATTATCTACCTATTCCCTCGCAGAATCTTATTTAATCACTTTTGTAAACTACTTTGACCTCTTTTAAATACACATTTACTATCATGCTTTCGAATAAAATGTTGCATCACAAATATTCAATCATGCGATAGGTTTTGTCAGATGCGTTTTTGGTGACTACTCGCCTACACGCCCGGCTTCATCTTCCAAACCAGTTTTACGCTTACGAGATTTCACATTTTGATTACCGAAGTCATAACCGATGCTCAAACTCACCCGACGACTATCCCAGCGACCGCTTCCTTCTGTATATAAACCGGCAAAATCCGAAAAGCCATCCCAGCCTGTTTCATAAAATAAGTCATTGGCACTCAGTCGTACATTCAGTTGGTCGTTTAAAAATTTACGTTGTAATCCTACATTCAAACTCCATGATGATTCATATTTAAAAACGCCACCCCAGACACCTGGCCCTGAATACCAACCTGAAATTTCTCCTTTGAAACCTTTTGGCAAATCAAAAGTTTGTTGTGTGTAAATATTGTATGTAAATGCTTTGACATCGACTACACGATTTTCGCCATAATCTGCTTGATTATTAATATAAGATGCACTAATATTGAAAAATGCACTCCATTTTTTAGAAAAAGAATGAGGAATCGCAGCGTTTGCACTATATACCTGCTGCTCCGCCAAATTTTCCCAAGTAATAAATCCTGCTCTCAAATCTTCCTCATCTGGCTCAAGTAACCGAGTAATTTGATCAATTGTTTTGCTGTATGCTAATTTGAAATTGTAACGATATTTCAGCGTATAACCGATTTCAAAATTATTAACAATTTCAGGATTCAAACGTGGATTTCCTTTTTGATAAGACAATTCACTCAACCGAACATTAAAAGGATTCAATACATTATAATCAGGACGATTGATGCGACGACCGTAATTAAGGTTCAATACATGTGTCGGTTTGATTTGCCACGAAATACCGGCACTTGGGAAAAATTGTAAATAATTTAACTCAACAGGTGCCTCGCTCAACGCTGCAATAAATGTTTGTAAATCACCAATTGCATCGGTTTGTTCTGCCCGCAAACCTCCCGAAACACTCACTTTGTCATTGATTTTACGATTATAATTGACATAACCAGCATACACCAGTTCGTCGTAAACAAAATTGTTAGAAAACGTATCATTTTGGATTAGTTCATTATTGATTTCATCAGAAAATAAGAAAGTATTATCAGAAATCACCTGACTAAACTTTCCGCCAAGCCCTATTTTTCCACCAAACAAATTCTGTTCGTAATCCAATTTTGCTGTATAAATATCAATTTCGGTGTCAGTCTTAAAACCATTATTAACTTCGGATAATAAAATGGTTTTGGTTGGATTAAAATATTGATTCGGTATATAACGAAGATTACTGTTGACGTAATTTCCATAATCCAAGTCGATATTCAAATTACGACCTGCTTCTCTATCATCATAACGATAATTCACGTTGTAGGTTTGTCTGTTATTCGTCTGATCGCCACGACTATCTGATACCAAAACACTATCGATCGTTCCACCAAAATTAGAAATATCAATTTCATTATATCCCAAATTGACATCTCCACCGCTTCCGCCTGTAGCTAACACACCGATAGTATGTTTTTTATTAATAAAAAAGTCCGTACCAAATCTATAATTGTTATAATTATTAGACGTGTTACTATTATTAATTTCATCTAACAAAAAGCCATTTTGCTGATTAATAAAAAGCATTTCGTTAAAACGTTCTCCGCCACCAACGCCAACAGTACCGAAGGCATTGACTTTTTTGTTTCGATAATTTCCGGTAGCATTGAGGTTGCCTTGCGGCAATCTTCCATGGCTTCCAGTCGCTCTTACATTTCCGTTCGCCCCGTGCGATTTATCTTTTTTTAATCGAATATCAATGATACCGGCGTTTCCTTCTGCTTCGTATTTTGCACCAGGATTTGTAATAATATCAATTTGATCAATCTGGTCAGCTGGCAAACTTCTTAAATAATTATTCAAATCTTCGCCAGCTAACGGCAGCCGTTTGCCATCGACGTATAATAAAACACCGTTTCTACCCAAAACGGAAATATTATCATTATTATCTACATTTACAGCAGGTGCTTTACGCAATAATTCGATCGCATCGCTTCCCGTGCTATTGATCGTGCCATCGACATTAAAAACAGTTCTATCTGCTTTTATTTCGACCATCACTCGGTCTGCTTTTACGACCGCTTCCGTTAGTTCAATCGCTGCTGGAGCAAACTTCAAAACGCCTAAATCCAACTGTTCCCCTGCTTGAAGCGTTATTCCTTCCATTTGTAAATTAGTCAGTCCAACGAAAGTCGCTTTCAAGATAAAATCTCCTGCCGGTAAATTTTGTAACTTAAAAACACCAGCCTCATCGCTGGTTTCTACTTTTATTAAACTATTATCTGCTGCATTATATAAAGCAACATTGGCAAACATCACTTCATTACCTTCGTCATCTTTTAGTTGACCTTTGACGCTCGCACTTTGTGCAACTACGAACAAACTTGTTATTAGAAAAGCGACTGTTAAAAATAATCTCATATCGGTTTGTTATACTCTGTTATAATTTTTTAAATTTTATTTATCACTCAAATAAGATTAGAAGTAGGTTAGAAATTGATCAAAATAACATCGACAATACAATATTGTTTGTAGTGTCAATATAAAGTCACAAAGAAACGATAAGGATTTAACAAAGACTTATAATTTTCGATTAACCGACTGTTTTTCCATCTAATCGCTGCCTTTTGTACTTATTTGCTGATATTTAAAAACTTTCATAAAACTTTCGTTACATAGCTTAATTATTATTAATAAACAAGATTAAAGCTTGTAAACTAATTATTTACATATAAAATAATACAACCAATATCGCCAGTATAAAATAAGCTACCAACATACTTTCAAGCGTATAATCGAACAGTCTAAACTGTCCTTATTCAAAATAAAAACCTACCAAATCACAAAAGTAACTTGGTAGGTTTAAAAAATAGCCACGAAAAATAGCGTCATTAGCGATAGAAATTACGCCAAATACGTCGCAATAGAAATAATCTCTGCAAAAACTCCAGCCGCTGTCACTTCTGCACCAGCACCTGGCCCACGTACTACCAACGGACGTTCCTTGTACCGTTGAGTCGTAAACGAGATCATATTATCGCTTCCGCTCAATCCGTAGAAAGGATTATTTGCATCGACCGATTGTAACGAAATTGACGCTTTTTTTCCTTCTAAAGTCGCAATAATTCTCAATTTATGCCCGTCTTTTTCAGCAGCTTCCACCATATTTTCAAAAGTAGTATTATACGTTTTTAAAGTTTCAAAAAACGCATCGACAGTCGGAGCATCAAAGCACGCTTGAGGTAAGAACGGCTTGATGTCAATATCTTCTGCTTCCATCGTCAAACCTGCTTCACGAGCCAAAATCAATAACTTACGAGCGACGTCTTTTCCACCTAAGTCTTCACGAGGGTCAGGTTCTGTAAAACCTAATTCTTGTGCTTTTTTGACAATGTCATGGAAACTTTCACCGGCTTTAAAATTATTAAAAATGTAAGATAACGAACCCGATAAAACGCCCTCGATTTTCAAGATTTCATCACCAGACGCAATCAAGTCATTTAAAGTCGTCAAAATCGGCAAACCTGCCCCAACATTTGTTTCAAACGCATAACGAACGCCATTCGTATCCGCCAGTTTTTTCAAGGTCTGGTAATTTGAAAATGGCGAAGAGGCAGCGATTTTATTCGGTGTCGAAACCGAAATACTACCTTCTAAAATTTTGGCGTAATGCTTTGGAATCTCTGCGTTTGCGGTATTATCAATAAAAATACTATTGCGTAAATTCAACGCTTTCATTTTATCAATAAATTGAGTGATACTGGCTTTCTCTTCGCTTTCGCTTAATACCGTTTCCCAATTATCTAAACCAATACCTTTCTCAGCAAAAACCATTTTTCGGCTGTTCGACAACGCCACAACCCGAATCTCCAAACCACGATTTTCTTTCAAATAATCAGCGGCTTCCTGAATCTGTTTTAATAGTGTTTTGCCAATCAAACCAACCCCGACGACAAATAAATGTAGCATCATCAAATCCGACTCAAAGAAACCTTCGTGTAACGCATTCAAGGCCTTGTGTTCGTCCGATTTTTTAATCACCGCAGAGATATTCAACTCCGAAGAACCTTGAGCAATCGCCACGATATTGATACCGTTTTTACCTAACGATTGAAACATTCGACCAGCCATGCCGGAGCGATAACGCATATTTTCACCAATCACCGCAATCACAGATAAATCCGTTTCAATACGAGGTGATTTTATCAATTTTCGAGAGATCTCATTCTCAAACTCTAACTCAATCGCCACGCAAGCAATCCCAGCATCTTGCGGCTTAACCGCAAATGAAATCGAATGCTCTGACGAACCTTGTGTAATCAAAATAACATTCACTTTGTGTCGTGCCAATGCACTGAATAAACGCCCCGAAACACCAATCACACCGACCATTCCATTACCTTCGAGCGTCAACAAAGACACATCGCCAATTGACGAAATTCCCTTAACGACCGAGTCATTTTTTTCGTGATAATCACTAATCAACGTTCCTTCAAAATTCGGATTAAAAGTATTGCGGATTCGCAACGGAATATTCTGCTGCAAAGCAGGAACAATCGTAGGTGGATAAATCACTTTCGCTCCAAAATGCGACATTTCCATAGCTTCAGAATACGTCATCGACTGCTGTGTAAAAGCCCCTTTGACCTTGCGAGGGTCGGCGGTCATCACACCATCGACATCTGTCCAAATCTCAATTACATTCGCTCCTAAGGCCGAACCAAAAATTGCTGCCGTATAATCCGAACCGCCACGTCCAAGCGTTGTCGTCAAGCCTTCTTCGGTCGAGCTGATAAAGCCAGTGATGATTTGAATCGAATTAGACTGGGCAAAATGCGTTAAAATATTTTGATTCGTTACCTCAAAATCTACTTTAGCAGCACCAAATGTTTTATCCGTTTTGATGACTTTACGAGCATCCAAATAATCCGCATTTAAACCTCGTGATTTCAAGGTTTTTGATATAATAAACGCAGCATTTCGTTCGCCAAAACTCACCACATAATCCATCGAACGCACACTGGCTTCTTGCAACAAGTAGATACCGTGAAGCAAATCTTCCAACTCTTCAAAACCAGCTTCTACTGCTTTTTCTGCTTCCGCAAATAAGTCGCCCGAAAGCAAGACTGCAATGGCTTCGATATGTCGGACTTTGAAATTTTCAAGGTCGTCCAGGTAAGAAATATCCCCTTGTTCTGCTTTTCTACTCATATTGAGAAGCATGTCCGTTACACCACCAAAAGCAGAAAAAACCACAGCGAATTGTTCTTTTCGCTTATCATAATCATTTAAGATTTCTACAATCTTTAAGATTCGTTCAGGTGTAGCAACTGACGAACCTCCAAATTTTAAAACTTTCATCTTCCATGTTCTGTAGCGGCTGCTTTAGCTGCCGCAATGTTTAATAAAAACGACAGAGAAAAACCGCCGCTACTTAACAGAACTGCAAAAATAGAAAATGTGATTTAGATGAGTAAGTTTTTTTTGAAGTGTTTAATATTACATTTACTTTATTTCTATATTCATAAAAAAACTATTAAATATTTACGAAATACAAAATCAATGTAATTATTATTTAAAGCTTTACGAAAGGTTCAAGACTTTCGTAAAGTTCCTATCCCGCATCGTTCTACTAAAATAAAATAATCTTTTCCGTAAATAAAACCTTATCATTTCCATCAGAACCTTTCAAAACATAAGTTCCATTTGCCGTATCGCATAAATCCACAACCGCACGATTATTATCAAAAATAAGCGTTTTTTCCGTCACTAATTTTCCATCAATTTGATAAATTTGAATCAAGATTTCACCTTCATATTCGTAATTGATATTGACGACACAACTACTTGGATTTGGAAAAATTGTTAAATTATCAACGGTATTTGGTGTTTCCACTTTCGTGAAATATTGCTCTGCGTAATGAAACGCTTCGATGCCAATCGTCCGACCAATCAACCGACCAGGAATGTCATCGACAGGCGGATGAATACCACCCCAAATTCGAGACAAAGAACACTGATCAGACGCATCACGATACGTTGCCCATTGAAGTGTAATATCTAACGTTGGCCCATTTTCGAAGACCAAAAATCGATTTTGTTCGGCGAAAAACTCACCCATTCCACCAGGGAAAAACGCATCACCAGTCAGCAGCGTCAAAACTTCTGCCGCAGCTCGACTGTACGTCGAATGCCCCGAGACGTATCCCGCAAACGGAGGCGTCACAAACGAAGGCCGCTGATATGGCCACCAATCTGCAGCTCGAATCCAACCAACGCCAGCCACATCATTTCGTGGATCAGGGATATAATCTGGCCCTTTCCAAGCGTATAATTTTATTTCATTTACAAACTCGTTATTTTCTCCAGCCAACGAATCACCAGCTTGAATCAACTCTACAAAACCTGATATCAATGGCACACCGCCAGCGTGATAATTTGGTAAATTTGGATCAGAACTTTGCCCTAGTTCTGCCATGCCACGAATCGCTGAGACTGGTCGCACGTAATCGTACCAACCTTTAATTCCCCAAGCCGAAATCGCCACATCGTGCATCGTTCCGCCAAGGATAAAATACGCCTTAACATCCCATTCTAAATCATCTAAAACCTCGCCTTGACCACGATACTTTTTTACTAATTCTGGTTGATCGTTCACATAATTCAAAATCGTAAACCAATGTCCAGGAGGCGTTTCAGAATCTGGACCATCTGCCCAGAATTCGGCTAAAATTCGAGCATAATCCGCACGGGGAACGATTTGCGGTGTGTACGGTTGACCAGTTCTCGGGTTAATAGCATGACCTGGGCTTATATCGCCACCATTTTCTAAATCATAGAAATTGCGTAAGCCAACAATATCAGTCGGATAGGTTTGAATATTGCCAATTGACGCTGGTGAAATATCCCATAAAATACCATCTTCAGGATCAAGATGCGATGACCAAACCGATACCAAAATGTGTCCCCATTTATACTCTTCGGATAAGCCGCCAACTTGTGTCGTATCCAAATATGCTGGCGGTCCAGGATCATGATACACTTTATAATCAAAACCATCACGTTCATAAATTGTCGCATCATTTTCATCTAACGAAAACGGATAGACATTTCCCCATTCTGGACTTAAAAAATCGGGAATAGGTGAACTTACCGTTCCGCTTTGATCAATAAAAACATCAAATTCCAAGGGTTGCCAACGATTCAAATCTGAAAAATTTGGATTACCCGAATTAAGAATCACTAAAGGTTCGTTGACTGGCTCGTAATGCAAATTTCCGTATTCGTTTTCCTCATTTGAGCCATCTGCAAAACCGTATTCGATAATATGTTTTGCAATATAATTGCCCATTCCTGCCGGCGAACAGGTAAAATCGGTATCGGTGAAGTCCTTGTCATAACCCAATTCGTCCATAAAAGCATCTAACTCATTAAATAAAATGACAACTCGTGGTGCATCTTGAAAACGATGTTTCAAAATTCGGTAAACGGCATAACTTATGGCTTCTTCTTGTGCGGCTTTTTTATCGATAGGTTTTGGCAAATCAATCATTGGCGTATGATAGCCGTGAACGGTTTTTCCTAAAAAATAAGTGTCCGCATCATCTTCATAAATTGCCCAAGCATCATACATGGCTGCGGAGGTGTGGAACAAATTTCGGGCGTGAACGGTCGGACGAGCGAAATCGGCTCGAATTGCTTCTAAAACCATTTCGTTCCATTGTCGTGCGATGGAATGTTGAGCGTTTCCGTAAATTGTAATTGATAAAAGCGTAAAAAGTAATAGGTGTTTTTTCATAGCATTTCTATTTACAAACCGTATCGGTTTGACATAAACTATGTTAATAACGATAAAATCTACGAAATGTAAAAATACAATAGATGAAAATTGATTTTTGGATATTGAACGATAGATTTGAGGGAAGATGCGATTTTGAGAATGATTAATTCACCGTTCCTAAATACATATAGGCTGTCAACAATATGCTAAACCATAAGCCGATTAGCCATAATATTTTTCTAAATTCCGATAAATCTCGTTTGAAAATAACCGCTATTATTTCTACAATTGAACCTAAAGAAAAAAGAATATTAGCAACAACAGTGAAAGCTCCAGCTTGTCTTAAACCTTCAAAAATTCCAAATCTCCAATGTATTGTTTTATAAAATAATAGAAAGATTACCGCTTGAAATAAAATGATAATCCCGTTATATTGAATGCGTTTGTAAAACCACCATTTTGAGATCGCTTTAATTTTAAAAATTAAAGGCGGTGAAATAGGTTGTTCATCAAAAAAATTATCGTCTAAGATTTCTTGTTTTTTCATAATTTCTGCGTATTCCGAAGCTGGAGTGTCGGAATGTGTGAAAATACCAAATTACAGATTTCTATCCAACAACACTAATTTTCATCCCGAGACCTCGGGAAAATTCCTACTTTTGCATCAAAATTATTAGCAATAAAAAATAATTACAAATATGAAAAGTCCAAAAGAAAGTCCAAAAGTAGGAATAATAATGGGCAGCAAATCAGATTTGCCTGTAATGCAAGCTGCTGTTGACATCATGAATGAGTTTGGAATTGAACACGAAGTAACGGTTGTTTCGGCACACAGAACACCTTTACGAATGGTCGAGTATGGACAATCGGCACATTCCCGAGGTTTAAAAGTGATCATCGCTGGTGCAGGCGGAGCAGCACATTTACCGGGAATGGTCGCTTCTTTGACAACATTACCAGTAATTGGTGTTCCTGTGAAATCGAGTAATTCGATTGATGGCTGGGATTCTATTTTGTCTATTTTGCAAATGCCTGGAGGGGTTCCTGTCGCTACGGTTGCATTAAATTCTGCTAAAAATGCTGGTTTGTTAGCAGCGGAGATTTTGGGAACTTCTGATGAGAAATTGCATCAAAAATTAGTAGATTACAAACAGGCTTTGGTGGATAAAGTGAATACACAAATTGCAGAATTGGAAGCAGAAAAAGGATAAATCAAGATTAGAAAACAAAAAAACCACAAAGCGATTGTGAGGAAAGCTTTGTGGTTTTCAATTTAATTCTGGTAATTACAATTTCTCTTAATCTAAAGGTATGTTTTATCTTGAACCACATGTTTGTAAGCAGTTCTCCCGACAAAGATAATACCTAAGATTAAGGTGTAAGTAAGTGTAGCTGTCATAATGACAATGTTTAAGGTTTTACAAACTGTATGAATAATGACAAAGATAGGAAACAAAGCCCGTTTTAGGAACGAAAAGCCCCAACATTTTACAGTGTTCTAATTCTCAAATATGTTTATTTTACTTACCGTAACTTAACATTACGATAATATTTACTTAAACGCTGCTTATATTAAGGAAAATAAAAATTGGTTAATTAAATATTACAATTTTCACAGAAATACCTAATTGTCTATTTTCTGTCATATTAATATTATACCTATTCTAATGGCTAATTTCAGCCCCAAATAACCATCATTTTATCCACTTTCATCATTTCTTTCGCACATTGATATGCTTCTTTAACCCTTTTGAAATAACTGCTACGAAATAAATTGAGGTTCACTTTACTTCTGAAATCTTATGAAGGTCGTGTTGTACCGATATACTTAATACCGAGTCAAAAGTGAATATTTTTCAAATCCACTGCGATTATTTCCTGTTTTTGGGTTCATATTATGAATATTAACACCAAACATTTCAGGTAATTCGTATCTCAACGTTTATCACAGATTTTTCAAAAAACTTTACCATAAAAAAAGCAGGTTTTAACTTCCTAAAGTATTGGCTTAAATCTATATTTGTTTATCCCAATTTATCCTTCAATAATTATTCAATCAATAAATCATATTATGAAAAATACACTTCTACTTTTATTAATGCTAATGGTAGCATTACCAACCTTTTCGCAAAAAATCGAAACGGATGAAGCACAAATCAAAACCGTCATCAATCAACTATTCGATGGCATGCGAACAACGGACAGCACCAAAATCCGTGCGGTTGTTTATCCAAATGCGACTTTAAAAACGATTTTCATCAATAAAGCAGGTAAACCAAAATTACATTCCGATTCTATGGAACAATTCATTAAAAGTACTGGGTCAGAACATGAAGGTATTTACGATGAAAAAATATGGAGCTACGACATCAAAATTGATGGTAATATGGCGACCGCTTGGACGGAATATACTTTTTATTACAATGAAGATTTGTTGCATTGTGGCGTGAATGCGTTTGAATTATTCAAGTCTGAAAAAGGTTGGAAAATCATTAGTATCACTGACACTCGTCGCAAAAATGATTGTAAGGCAGATCCAACCTATGAGATTGATGAGATGATGAACACATGGCACAATGCCGCTGCAACAGCGGATGAAGATGTGTTTTTCGGAAGTATGACTGAAGATTGTGTTTATATCGGAACGGATAAATCCGAGCGTTGGCTACGTGATGAATTAAAGGCTTGGTCTGCCAAATATTTTGAGCGGGACAAAGCCTGGGATTTTAAAACAATTGAACGTCAAATTCACTTATCTGATGACGGAAATATCGCTTGGTTCAATGAAACGCTGGATACCTGGATGGGCGTTTGTCGTAGTTCTGGCGTTGTCGCTCTGGTTGACGGCAAGTGGAAATTAAAACATTATCACCTGTCGATAACAGTACCTAATGATGTGGTAAAAGATTTTATTCAATTGGTAGAAACGTACGAAGAAAAGAAAAAGGATTAAGTTTTTTATTCGGTCATGTCCTCACTTCAAGCGAGGATATGACCATATTTTCATGATCTTATCCCATTAAAAAATCAAAAAGTTTTTGCCTCAAGGAACTTCTCTCCTACTTTCAGCGTCTATATCATCATAATTGAAAAATCAAATAGCATTTATAACGTTCAAAAATTTTCAGTCATGTGTTTCTTCAACAAAAATATCATCGTTTTAATTGAACTTTAGGTTTACTAAATTTTAAACGTTTAACAAACCTCTACACTTCCCCTATTTTTCAATTATATTCAGATAAAAAATTATTGGATAATCAACTGACGTTGGGTTCTTTAGAAACCAGCGACCAGTATCTAGTTGAATTTTATGAAATCCCGATTGCTTAATCGGGACAACGAAATAATATGGCAAAATTAAAAATAAAAGGCGGTGATTTGACGAAAATTGGCTTTCCCAAAGGGAGCAAAATCGCCAGTATGACGTTGGAAATCGTTTTACGAAATTATAAAAGAAATAATAAGGCTTATGTCTTAAACTTGTTACAGCAATTGTTACAACATCCGAAGCAATTTCGGGAGCATGAGGTTTTAGCACCGATTGCAGCGTTGTTAATCGAAAAACCAGATGTAAAAAATATAGAGGTTGGCGAAGAACACCGATTGCTGCGAGATGACGAAACGAAACATTTTAAACAATATGGTAGTCAATTTATCGAACAAGGTGCAATTGACCAAATGAGTATCGCTATGCGGCTACCGATAACTGTCGGAGGGGCGTTGATGGCGGATGCTCATCAAGGTTATGGCTTACCGATAGGCGGTGTGTTGGCGACACAAAACTGCGTAATTCCTTATGGTGTGGGTGTTGATATTGGTTGTCGAATGTGTTTGTCTATTTACGAAGCTAAAGCGTCGTACTTAACAAACAACGACTTTCAATTAAAAGGGTTGATTAAGGAAAATTCTCGCTTCGGGCGACATATTTTCGAGGATAAAAATCGTAAAGATGCGATTTTTGAACGGTCAGAATTTAAGGAAATTAAAATTTTGAAACCGTTAAAAAATAAAGCGTATCAACAAATTGGCTCGTCTGGTGGCGGTAACCATTTTGTTGAATTTGGAATGGTGAATATTACAGATGTGAACAATGAGTTTGGTTTACCTCTCGGGGAGTACATGGGCTTATTGACGCACTCAGGTTCTCGTGCATTGGGTGCGAATATCGCTCGTCATTACACGAAACTCGCCAGAGAATTGTGTTATTTACCAAAAGAAGCACAGCATTTGGCTTGGTTGGATTTGAACTCGGAAGCTGGTCAAGAATATTGGTTGGCAATGAATTTAGCGGGTGATTATGCGTCGGCTTGTCATCATCATATTCACCGTCGAATGGCTGCTTCGTTAGGCATGCAAGTCGTGGCAACGGTTGAGAATCATCATAATTTTGCTTGGAAAGAAAAACTATCAAATGGTGAGGAAGTTATTGTTCATCGCAAAGGAGCGACACCTGCGGGAAAGGGTGTTTTAGGGGTAATTCCTGGATCGATGACGGCACCAGGTTTTATCGTTCGAGGTACAGGCAATCCGCTGTCGCTTCATTCTGCATCACATGGTGCTGGCAGACAAATGTCTCGCTCAAAAGCAAAAGCTAATTTGAGTCTGAAAATGCTAAAACAAGAATTATCAAAGCATCAAGTAACGCTTTTTGGTGGCGGCTTAGATGAAGCACCGCAAGCGTATAAAAATATTCAGAACGTAATGGATGCTCAACAAGATTTGGTCGAAGTAATTGGTACTTTTTCGCCGAAGATTGTGCGGATGGATAAGTGACAGTTGGCAGAAAGCAGTTTGCAGTCGGCAGTTTTGAAAAGTCCGAAGTTTTGGCTTCGGGCTTTTTTTATAATATTTCGTCATTCTGAACTCGTTTCAGAATCTCCTATATTTTAATTGCAAGATGCAAAAAGTTATAAAAAGAAACTCTTCATCTCACAGATTTTTAACGATCAGTTCGCCATCAAACCAACGGATTCGTCAATTATAAAATTGGTAAAAGTAAGAGGCTTGAGTTCCGAATTGAACTCAAGCCTCTTTCATATCTATTATTTGCGAAAGCAATAAAAATATAAATAAATTACGTCTTTTGCTTTTGCTTACGTGCTGCCGGGAACAAAATATTGTTCAAAATCAAGCGGTAAGCGGCTGAGTTTGGATGTAAATTTAAGTCGGTCGGAGGATCTTGTACGTAGTGACGATAATCTTCTGGATCGTGTCCGCCGTAATAAGTCCAAAAGCCTTTGCCATATTCACCATGAATGTATCTAGCTTCGTTAAATGGTTTACTTTCGCCCAAAATCAATACTTCTGACTTCAATTGATTTTTCATAAAACCGGTTGTTTGACCCATAAAACCTTTTACAGTTTTAGTGTGACACTGCGTCAACATGGTCGGAACTGGATCCCATTTTGCAGAAAAATCGAATAAAGTGAAATAGTCAATTTTTTCATCTATCACCGGTGCACGAGGTCTGTCAATCGTCGAATATTCATACTCCAACGGATTTGATTTTAACTTAAAATCCTTAAAAGCAAAGGTTTTTTCAAAATCCAATTTTGATTGTGCATTCGGATCTTGTGGATCGCCATCGTACACTTTTGAACAAATATCTACGCCATCAGCGGCTAACGCAATATCATAAGTATCTGTCGCTGAACACATTGCAAACATAAATCCACCACCGACAACATATTCTCGAATATTCTTAACGACATCTAATTTTAGTTTAGATACTTTTTCATACCCTAAACTCTCTGCCAAATCTTCCATTCGCTTGACATTATTTTTGTACCAAGCTTGACTACCATAGGAAGCGTAAAATTTGCCGTATTGCCCCGTGAAGTCTTCGTGATGTAAATGTAGCCAGTCGTATTCAGCTAACTTATCTTCCAGTACTTCTTTGTCATAAACAGTTTCGTAAGGAATTTCGGCATACGTCAACACCAAGGTAACGGCGTCGTCCCATGGTTGTATTTCTTTTCCTTTCTGATCTACGTCGGGCGTATAAACGGCAATTTTCGGGGCAACCTCCAGCTTAACAATTTCTTGATTTACTTCCGGATTTCCAATTTCGGTACGAATTTTTGCAAATTTCGCATCAGCAATAACCTCATAACTGACGTCACGGACTTTGCACAACTCTTCGAAGAGAGACGTGTGTTTGAACGCAAAACTACCACCTCTATAATTGAGCATCCAGTAACCTTCGACTTCTTTTTCTAATACGTAATACATTACACCATAAGCCTTTAGATGATTACGTTGTTTTTCATCCATCGGTATTAACATATAGGCTGCATTCGCTTGAATTCCAAAATATGCTAACAGCACTAAACTTAAAATGAGTTTCTTCATATTTTTTCAGTTATTAATTTACAAAATAGCGATTGATTTTTTGAATCGTTCCTACTCACCAACGAACAAACCTTCAACTAAATTCTAAAGTAACTATTTTTAGAATGGCTTTAAAAGTGTTTAACACTTTTTATGATTGTTATTATTTCTGCAAAATACAAATAAGCAGGAGAAAAGATGTAAGGGCTGAACTACCAAAAACTCCTTCATAAACGAATCAATACGTTGTCTATCTTCCCTCATAAAATTGCGGTACATCTACCAGCTACAAAGTAAAATCAGCGAAATAAATACAATAACGAATAATATCTAAATTTTAATCTCCTTATTCTTTAACAGAATATTAAATATCCTCGATTCAATGCTTATATTCGTGTATTGATAAAATAATTATCAATTAAAATCTGTTCAAATCAAGTAGTCACCTAATGATAAAATCACGCAATTTTAATATTATTTTATTCCTCTAAAACAAAGCACATGAAATATACTTTTTGCCAGCTGACACTGATTGCAATATTCGTATTATGTTATAATGCAACAGCAGGACAGTCGTACTATCCACTTGAAAATGGTCAAACATGGACATATAACTTCATAGATTATGCGACTTCGGACACAAATCGTACAAATATCGATGCGATGATCTCCGGAAAACATAATAGAGAAGTTTGGGCAACAACTGAAATCACTTTTGAACTCAAAAAAGATAGTATCGTCAACGGGCATACTTATAAAGTAATCGTCAATAAGCAAAATCCTTTTGATGTGAGCTTGATACGAGAAGAAGATGGTAACTTCTTCATGCTCAATAATGAAACATTCAAAGAGGAAAATTTTCTTAAAACAGCAGTCAATGTAGAAGATCTTTGGTTAGATTATGAAAATGCTGAGGAAACCATTGCGACATTATATATAGTAATCGCTAAAGAGAAATCGATGCAAATCAAAGGAAAAACCTTTAATGATGTTATCGGAATTGGAAAAATAACCGCTTCGGTCAAGCAAATCGTCGCTGTCCTTGAAAGTGACAATCCGTTTATCCCCGTGACATATTATGCTAAAGGCATTGGTGTGATTTACAGTTATGCTCCTTATCCTTTAGGCGATAGATATTCTGATTTAGAAATTTTTATTGAAGATTAATTTTTTAATGATTTTCGTAAACGATATCATCTTGAAACCTGACAGATTTTATAAGGTAGCAAGTAAGTTTTTAATAATTATAAAAAACCGTAAAGAACCAAAAAACAAGACTTGATTTCTTTCTTTACGCTCCGGAAGCGTTGAAAATATTAAAAGAAATAATGTCTGATTCAAACGGTAAAGGTGTTATTAAATCTTGCTTTCGGAGCTAAAAAATCTGTCAGGCTCACGCATTATTAGCAAACAAAAATCATTTAGCGAGTTATCGTTTTTATTCCATCGCTTCATAAATAGCCGTTTGAATTCTCGGTCGAAAATCCATCTTATACAATTTGCTATTATTCATTGTTGGATAAGTCCGATTCGATAAAAAGACATAAACCAAATTATTTTCAGGATCAGCCCAAGTACAAATACCCGTAAAGCCCAAATGCCCGAAAGTACTTGAAGAAGCTAATTCTGATACATTCTGGCTGCGTTTGCTGTCCATCTCTTTCATATCAAAACCAATGCCTCGACGAGAGCTGTCTTTGTATCGAGTTGTAAACTCTTTCACGGTCGCTTCGCTAATATACTGACGACCTGCGTAGTTTCCACCATTGATCAACATTTGCATAATCACCGCCACATCTTTAGCATTCGCAAACAAACCAGCGTGACCACTTACACCGCCCAACATCGCCGCTCCCATATCATGGACGTACCCCTGTACTTTCTGCATTCTGTAATAACTATCTTCTTCGGTCGGTGGAATCCGGTATGCCTCAAACCTGTCTAACGGATTGAATCCTGCAGTTGATAAACCTAACGGCTGATAAAAGTTATCGCTAACATATTCGTCAAGTGTTTGCCCCGAAACATTCTCTACGACTTTTGCAGAAATATAAAACCCTAAATCAGAATATTTATACCCCTTGTGAGTACGCAAAGGAGATTCAATAATTTCGTCCCAAATATCTTCGACATAATTATCTTTCAAATACAATCTGTCCGTAATCGGAATAGAAAAACCTTCTTTTTGACTGGTCGAATACAAACTTGGATTTGGGCGATTAGCAATCAAGGTTTCTTTATAAAACGGAATCCATGCTTTCAATCTCGCATGATGTGCCATCACATCTCGCAAGATTAAATCAGCTTTGTTGGTCTCTCGAAGTTCCGGAATGTAAGTACTGATTTTTTCATCTAAATCCACTTTTCCTTCATCTACTAATTTCATCATAGAAATAGTTGTAGCACAGATTTTTGTAACCGACGCTAGGTCATAAATATCATCTGTTTGCGTCCGTTGTACTTTGTCGTAAGTGTGATAACCGTAGGCTTTTTGATAAGCAATTTTGCCATTTTTTGCTACCAAAACTTGTACGCCAGGTGTCGCACCGACGCTAATGGCTTCCTCTGCAATTTTGTCAATTATCGTTAGTTTTGTTGCATCAAAACCCAGTTTTTCTGGAGCTACTTTGTGCATAATATCTATACTTGCCGTATTTGTACCATCACCAAATCGAGCATTGGCGGAAGCCGTAACTGGCAAACGTCCAGTCATCCGTGTCGTACCAAAAACTGCACCTGCGGCTACCTCCTGCGTCACTCGATTCTCTTCATAAGCCTCAATTAACCAATCTACATTATCAAAATATTTTAAAGCATAAGGGCTACCAAAATTTACGACAATTACCTTTGTATGCTTTACTAACTCTTTAACTAATGACAAGGCACTACTCCGAACTCCAAAGCGAGATTTTACTGATTTATTCAAATCTTGAAAGCTAATAATGACCGCTTCTTTATTTTTCAACTTTCGAACTAAAGAATTTCGTTGCGATGAACTGATATCATTATTGGTATAATAATGTGACATTTTTGAGAGTTTCCCCAGCTGTTTTTGAAAAGTCGTTTTATAGCCTCTGCCAATACTAATACTCGCATAATCTCCCAACGTGTTTAAAGGCAATAAACCGTCTTTATTCCGAACAGCGGTAATGGCATTTTCAATCAATCGACGATTTAAGTCCGTTGCTTGATAATTATTCAAATCACTTCGGATACCGTTCATTTCTATTTTTTGGGCAGAAGTCAACCCCAAACGATACTTCGCCGTCAATACTTTTTTGACTTTTCTTTCAAAATCATCTTGCGATAATCGACCATCTGCCAAAGCTTTTTTGACCGCTTTTACTGCGTCGCTGACACTTCTCGGCAACAACAAAACATCATTACCAGCAATTAATGCTTGTGCCTCGACTTCACCGCCTTTATAGGCTTTTCTCGCCCCTGCCATTTCTAATCCATCTGTAAAAATCAATCCATTATACCCCAAATCTTTGCGTAATAAATCTGTGACAACATTTTGCGATAGCGAAGACGGCACATTTTTACGGTCATCATAAGCCGGAATATTCAAGTGAGCAATCATCATACTACCGACTCCATGTTGTGAAAGCACTTTAAACGGATACAATTCGATACTGTCCAAACGTGTCAAATCGTGATTAATAATCGGTAAACCATAGTGAGAATCAACATCAGTATCCCCGTGTCCAGGAAAATGTTTGGCACATGCCAACAACATATTATCCTGCATTCCCTTCATATACATATAACTTTTAGCAGCGACATTGTACCTATCTTCTCCGAATGAACGGTCGTTAATCACGGGATTATTAGGATTATTATTCACATCGACAACGGGTGCGAAGTTCACATGAACACCGATTCGGCGACATTGACGAGCCATTTCCTGACCAAATTCGTAAATTAAGCGGTTATCCTGAATCGCCCCTAAAGTCATCTGTCGAGGAAAACTCATAGTCGAGGATTTCATTCGCATTCCTAAGCCCCATTCGGCATCAATCGAAATCATCAAGGGTATTTTCGTGGCTAATTTTTGATAGCGATTGGTGAGTTCTGCTTGTTTTTCGGGTGTTCCTTGAAAGAACGTCATTCCGCCAACGTGATACTTTTTAATTAGGTCTTCTACTTCATGAGCATGACTTTCGCCTTTATTCGAGTGAGCTCTAACCACGATTAATTGTCCTAATCGTTCATCCTCTGTCATCGAATCATACATAGCATTTACCCACTCGACTTCTGCCTTTTTAGAAGGTAAACTCGCCTCTTTTTCTATTAATTGTGCATCTCCGCCCATTTGTAGGGGTACGTAAGACAGTAAAATCAAAAAACTAATCGCCAGTGTATTTTTCATAAAATTAAAGATTGGGAAATTTCTTAAATATTCTTATTTGGAATAACTCATATTACTTAACTCATAATATCAAGCCACAATTCCGTATCATCAAGTTAAAGTGTTTTAATAGTTTATAAATTTGCCACTGAAAGGAAGTAAATGTAAGGCTTTTTTACATATTTGCATGAATATCATATGTTGTTTTTATAGAAATTTCATTGACCTAATAAGTCCTATTAAATGTAAAATTGTCGTTTGCACTAAGAAAGGTGTCGTTCAAAGATTTTATTTTTCTTAAAACAATTACCGTTGTTTCTTTGTAAAAAGACATGTACTTTTAAACCAAACAAAAACATGATTAATACAAAATACTTTTTTAGTTTTATTACAATGTGTTTATGGTGTGTCAATATTGCGATTGCACAACCACAAGAAACGAATGCTAAAAACATTATTAAAGGAAAAATCGAAGATTCGGAGACAAAACAACCCATGAGTTATACAACTGTCGCCTTATATAATGCAATAGATAGCAGCTTAGTAACTGGAACGGTTACTGATGATTTAGGAATATTCAAGATTGATATCACACCCGGTAATTATTACCTTACCATTGAATTTATTTCATATACCAAAAAGACAATCGGCGACATTATCGTCAAGAAGAACGAACCTATTCTTGACTTAGGTTTAATTCAATTAACTCCTTCTTCAGTCGCTTTGGCAGAAGTCGAAGTGCGTGCAGAACGCAGCACGATGCAATTCAATTTAGATAAAAAAGTGTTTAATGTTGGAAAAGACTTGGCAAATCAAGGTGGAAGTGCTTCCGATATTTTGGATAATGTCCCTTCGGTTACGGTCGATGTAGAAGGTAATGTAAGCCTTAGAGGACAAGGAAATGTACGGATTTTAGTAGATGGAAAACCTTCCAGCTTAATCGGTTCTGATGGTAGCGGCTTACGCAATATTCCAGCGAATATGATTGACAAAGTGGAAGTAGTGACCAATCCTTCAGCTCGTTATGATGCAGAAGGTATGACGGGAATTATTAATATCGTCTTAAAAAAAGAGAAGAAAAAAGGCGTAAATGGCTCGTTTGATTTTAACGTTGGTTATCCAGATTTGTACGGTGCTGCGATTAATCTAAACTATCGTCGAGATAAGGTTAATTTCTTTGTCAATTATGGTGTTCGTTACCAAAAAGGCCCAGGTCGAGGCGGCTTGTATCAAGAGTTGTATCAAGGTGATTCTACATTTATTACCGATATGGATAGAAATCATGTTCGTGGTGGTTGGTCCAATAATATTCGTACTGGCATCGACTTTTTTGCAACGGACAAAATCACTTTAACAGGTGCTTTGGCTTACCGAGTTGGTATTGATAAAAATGTTACGACTTTAACTTATCGAGATTATTGGAACTTAGCGTCAATGGAGAATTATATTGGTTATTCTGAACGAATTGATGATGAAATCGAAGACGAATCGAAATTGGAATATTCTATTAATTTTAAGAAAAAGTTTGACAAAAAAGAACAACTTTGGACGGCTGATATTCAATACAGTCAAAGTGGCGAAGTAGAACGCTCAGATATTACGGAGACTTTTTATAACAGTGATAATCAGGCTACAGGAAATATCTTAAATCAACGCTCGAATAACGATGAGAACTTTACGAATTTCTTGATTCAAACAGATTATAAACATCCATTTAAGGAAGATGGAATGTTCGAAACAGGTATCCGTTTGAACTTGCGAAATGTCAGTAATGACGTGATGGTCGAAACTTTGGATAATAATGAATGGACGACTCTGACTAACTTTTCTAATGATTTGGAATATACCGAAAATATTTATGCGGCTTATGCAACAGTTGGCGATAAATTCGGTAAATTTTCTTATCAATTCGGTTTGCGTTACGAATATTCGGATATCGAAACCTTCTTAGTCGAAACACAAGAACGCAATCCTCGACTTTATGGAAATTTATTCCCGAGTGCTTTCTTAAATTATGAATTTACGGAAAAAGACGCTGTTCAAGTCAGTTATTCTCGTCGTATCCGTCGCCCTGGTTTTTGGGAGTTGAATCCATTCTTTTCGTTTAGCGATGCTCGAAACTTCTTCGCAGGGAATCCTGATGTCAATCCTGAATTTACGCACTCACTTGAAGCCGGTTATTTAAAATACTTTGAAAAAGGGTCAGTGAGCTCTTCGGTTTATTATCGTTACACAGAAGGTGTAATCTTTAGAGTTAGAAATGTAGATTCGACAGGATTTAGTGTCACTTTACCTCAAAATATTGGTATTGATAACTCGTATGGTTTGGAGGTTAATTTCTCTTATAACCCTTACAAATGGTGGCGTTTGAATGGTGATGCGAACTTTTTCCGCTCGATTACTGACGGTACATCTTACGATGAAAGTCTTTATGGCGATACTTATACTTGGTTCGGGCGTTTGACTTCTCGCATGACAATTGCAAAACAAGTTGATGTCCAAATCCGTGGTAATTATCGAGCGCCAAGAATTACCGTACAAGGATCGCAAAGGGCGATTTATCATTTAGATATTGCGGCAAGCAAAGACGTTTTTAAGAAAAAAGGAACTTTGACTTTCAGTGTCAATGATGTATTCAATACCAGAGCCAGAAACTATATCGTTGATGAATCTAACTTCTATACCGAAGGATTTTTTCAATGGCGTGTTCGACAATTTACTTTAGCCTTGAATTATCGCTTGAATCAAAACAAACGTCGTGGCGGCGGTCGACCTAATGGCGGAAACTTCGAGGATGGAGGATTTTAAATAGTAGGCAGATAGCAGTTTTTAGTAGTGGAATTAGAATTACTAAAAACTGCTATCTGAAAACTGCTATCTGAAATGCGACGGAGCAACTCCATAGTTTTTCTTAAAAGCCTTACTAAACGCATGAATGTCTGCAAACCCTATTTGATAAGCGATATCTGTAATAGAATATTGTCGTTTTTTCAAAAGTTGAGCCGCTTTTTTGAGACGTAAAGTCAAAATATATTGATGTGGCGAAGTTTTAAAAACTTGCTTAAACGTACGAAAAAAGTGAAAAGTCGATACATTCGCAATACGAGCAATAGTTTCTATTTCTATCTTTTTATCAAAATTAGCTTCGATATAATCTTTAGCGACTAAAAGGCGGCGATACAACTCTTCACGAGTTGAAGCTTTCTTCGCTTTAATTGCATTCATTCGCTCAAACTCCTCACTTTGACTAATCACCATGTTTTCGGCTAACTGATAATATAAGTTATCAGAAAAGTTGTGATCTGGATGTTTATCTATTAAACTGCTCACTTGCAGCACGTACAACCCCAAATTACTTTGATGAGCATTATATGTTCGCTCAAAACACTGAAAGGACGAATGGCTATTTTTGCCGAAAGGCTCATCTAAAAGCTGCTCTGTAGTCGTTGTCAATGTACGATGCACATCGTTGACCATCTTTGTATTCAGATGCAAATAGACACTTTTCACAATCTCCTGTGATTGAATGATACAGCCAACTTCGCTTTGATGATTAACCAATAAAAACTGGTGCGGCAAGACATTCATCGTTTTACCATTGACAGAATGTTGTTCCTTACCGCTAAGTACGTATTTGATACCGATGCCATAGTTAGGTTTCGGTTGTGCGTGAAGCGTTTTGAGTTGAGAATAAACAATATAATTAGCATCTTGACGACGAAAATTCATCGGCATGCTATCTTGTGTAACAACGAAAGGCTTATTTGAATACATAACTGTATTTTTTTATGTGAACAAAATACAGCTATTAATGTCCTTAAAAACAAAGAACGGTTAACGTTTTTGTTTTATGAATCACAATGATAAAAAGACAATTTTAGAAAACGCTTTTTTTCCGACAAATGTGATTTTTTTGATAATAAACAGCAGTTTTAAGTATTAACTATTTTACTTCATTCAAAATTTCGGTATGTTACCGATGTGATTTCGGTCGCCGTCAAATAGTTAATAATTAATATTTAACATTTACTTCAATGAATTTTTGTAGCAATTGCGGTCATAAAATATCGTTTGGTAATATTCCGAACGATACGATTCCTCGTTTTCATTGTGAAAATTGTCAAATGATACACTATCAAAATCCGAATATTGTCACGGGTTGCTTACCAATCTGGGAGGATAAAGTTTTATTGTGCCGTCGTGCGATTGAACCTCGAAAAGGTTTTTGGAACGTACCCGGCGGCTATTTAGAAAATGGAGAAACAGTCGAAGAGGGAGCAATGCGAGAAGTTTGGGAAGAGGCACTGGCCAGAGTCGAAATCACATCCTTACATTTGATCTATGATATCCCACAAATCAATCAAGTTTATATGCACTTTTTAGGAAATTTGATTGATGGAAAATTTGGAATTGGTGAAGAAAGTACGGAAGTCAAGCTATTTGACGAAGCCGAAATTCCATGGGACGATATTGCGTTTTCCTCCTCAAAACAAACTTTAAAATTATACTTTGAGAGTCGTCGAACAGGAAATTTTAAAACCCATCGAGATAAATTAATTATCAAAAAAGAGTTTTTGAAATAATTCGTAGCTTGCAAAAAACTATCCAACAGAATATTGAATAAATTTTAGTTTTCTTGAAAATCAGTTATCAGCACATATTAAGCACGATATTCCACTTTCAGATTACTAAAAAAAGTCCTTTTAAATTCAAAAAAGTTACTACCCCAAATGACGTATTCGTGTAAATAAAAATGATTATGAAAAAGTGGGAAATTCTCTCCGAAAAAGACGTTTCGCCATCAAAATGGTTTCCGATAAAACATCATACGGTTCGATTAGCGAGCGGCGTAGAAGTCGATGACTATTTTATCTCACCGATGGGCGATGTAGCGATGGTTCTACCGATTACAAAAGATAATCAAATCGTTTTAATTCAGCAATATAAACATGGTTTGGGCGATGTAATTATTGAAATTCCTGCCGGTTTTCAGCAAGAGGGAAAATCGCTCAAAGCCTCGGCTTTAGCGGAATTAGAAGAGGAAGCAGGCATTATTACAACCGAAGAGAACTTAATTTACATCGGTAAATTTTGCAATTGTCCAACCAAAATCTACAATGTAGCACACGGCTTTTTAGCCAAAAATGTGGAAATTAATACGACCCAAAAATTAGAAATCACAGAGGAAATCGAAGTTATTTTAAAATCTCCAAAAGAAGTCATTGAAATGGTCAAAAACGGTCAATTTTGGGTCGGCGATTCGGTCAGTGTGATTATGAAGGCTTATTTGATGTTTCCGGAATTGTTTGAGTGAAATAAAGTGAGCAGTTGATTTAAAAATCAACTGCTCACTAAAAAATATGCTCCGATAAAAATCGGGATAACCTGCATCTACAGGAGAATTACATCCCCAATTCCCGCATAATAAACCGCATCTGCAACTCCAAATTATTAATCGTTTTCTCTGTCGATTGACCCGAACCGTGTCCACTATCAAAATCCATGTAGAGCATAATTGGATTTTTCTGACCAGGATTATTCTGAAGTGCTGCCACGAATTTTTTAGCGTGTAACGGATCAACCCTTGTATCATTTTCACCTGCTGTTACCAAAGTCGTAGGCGTATTTATACCCATCCGGATATTATGATAAGGCGAATACGATAAGATATTTTGGAACTCGTCTTTTTTGTCCGGGTCGCCATATTCTGGAATCCAATAACGAGCAATCAAGAACTTGTGGAAACGAACCATATCCAATAACGGCACGGCACAAATTGCTGCTTTAAACAAATCTGGTCGCTGCGTGATTACTGCACCAACTAACAAGCCACCATTTGAACCACCTTGAATCGCTAGTTTTTCGGTATTTGTATAATTTTCTGAAATCAAATATTCACCTGCTGCGATAAAATCATCAAACGTATTTTGCTTTTTAAATAGCATGCCGTCTTGATGCCATTTCTCGCCATATTCATCGCCACCTCGCAAGCAAGCAATCGCATAAACACCACCACGATTCACAAACATCGCACGACTTCCGATGAATGAAGGCGACATTCCAACATTAAACCCACCGTAACCATAAAGTAAAGTCGGATTATTGCCATCTAATTTGATGCCTTTTTTGTGAATAATAAAAATTGGAACTTTTGTACCATCTTTAGAGGTGTAAAAATCGATTTTCGCTTCGATATCGGACATGTCAATCGGTACTTCTTGCTCGTAGTACAATTCCCATTTTGGTGTCGCTTTCGCTAAATCGTCAGGGTTCAACGTGTACATTTTGTAAGGCGAAGTGAAAGAAGTCATCGCTAAGAAAACCTTGTCCACATCACGGTTGTAGCTAACGGACGAAACATTTCCAACTTCCGGTAATTCTACATTTTTAATAAATTTTCCGTTTAAGTCATATAATTTCACACGACTAACCACGTCTTTTTTATCTTGAATAATCAAGTATTTTGGTGTAATCGAATAGCTTTCCAAAACCGTTTCGCCTTCTGGATATAAATCTGTCCAATTTTCAAATTCAGGCTTGTCTTTGTCTGTCACCATCATTTTAAAATTCGGCGCTTCATGATTCGTAAAGATGTAGATTTTGTCCTCTAAAGCATAAGGATAGGCACGGAATTTTTTGCTGCTATAAATCTCTTTTGGTTCTTTTTTAGAACCAATTTTTTTCATTTTCAAAGAGTGTGTTGCATAAAAATCACCTTCACTAAAAAACGTTACACCGCCATAACGTGCATCAGAAACCGAAGCCACATTTTTGGGATTTGAAGGCGTTAATAGAAATTCGTCTGAACTTCTCGACGCACCAATTTTGTGACGATAAATCTTGTAAGGCTGTTGCTTATCAATCATTTCCCTCGTTTGTACCCAAACGTAGGCATGTTTTTCATCATTTGTCCAAGCAAAACCTCTCAAACCTTCAATCGGCTCGCCTAAGATTTTTCCTGTTTTCGTATCAATGATATAATACGTTTGAATTTCTGCCCCTTTTGACTGAACGCCAATCGCCACCTTATCGCCTTTTTTGGTATAACTTCTGCCCGACATTGCCGAAGTTCCCGACTCGTCAATTTGTTCGGGGTCGAAGAGTAGAATATCTTTGCTGTCGATTTTGGTATATAATTTTGATTGCTTATCTCCTTTTTTACGCATCGTAAAAAACTGTCTGTCAGCGACTTGCGACAATGGCGAAATCACATCTCTATCAATGTAAGCTTCTAACTCATCACGTAAACCTTCTATCGGTTCATGGACAGTATTTATATAATTTACGGTCGCTTCATGTTGTGCTTTTGTCCAAGCGACTACATTTGGATCGTTTTTGTCCTCTAACCATTGATAATTATCGGTTAGAATCATGCCGTGCATCGTATCTTCGACAGGTTTTGCATCGGTGTGCGGATGTATGAATTGTGCCATAAGTGGATGTAATAGTATAAAGTGTAATGCAATGACTAATATAAAGGATAACGATATTTTTTTCATAAAAAAGTTGATTTAGTTAGATCATTATTTTTCAATTTCTTAACCCAGCAATGCCAGTACAATGACTTTGATGAACATTGTATTTTTTTAATAAAAAATCAAGACTTCGCTATTCAGTAAAGCTAAATTTTTGAATTATACAACAATAAATATTATATAAAATCAATTGAATGCTAAACTAAAAAAGGATGCTGAATTAAGAGATTGAAAAAGATAAAATAACGATTTTTTAAGATAATCAACAGTGTAAGGTTTTTAATAAAAAAAACGATCATAAATAAATACAAAAAAGAATTCAAAATTTGTTGTACTTATTTATGACCGATTACTTAGATTTGAGAACTCGTCATTTATATTATTCTCAAACTTATTTATTACCAGCTCTCTGATTCTATATCGCTTAGTCTTTTTCCTTATTGTTTTAATACCTCAAAAGTAACTTCTCCTTCATCGGTTACAATTTGTAGGAAATACACTTGAGTCGCTAACTGACTCACATCAAGAACCAGATGGTTACCGTTGATTTGCTGATCTTGAATTAAACGACCTTTAACATCATAAAGCAATACCCGTCCATTGACATTCTGACTAACACTGATATTTAAAATACTGTTTGCAGGGTTTGGATAAACATTAAAATCTAATCCATTTATATTCCGCTGCTCAGTATTTGTACTGAATACATCAAAAGTAAATATTGCTGTACAGTCGTTTGCATCAGTTAAAGTTAAGGTATAGGTACCTGATGCAAGACTGGTTAGATCTTCTGTTGTTGCACCATTACTCCAGTTAAATTGATATGGCGTAGTGCCACCACTTGGCGTAATATCAATGCTGCCATTACCATCATCATCTACAATTGAGGTATCACTAATTGATAAAAGATCAGGTTCGGTGATCGTAACGGTATTTGACGTAACCGTACAATTATTAGCATCCGTGACCGTACAAGTATAACTACCTGCTCCAATATTACTGA
>CBFIHR010000010.1:0-79213 GCA_965662365.1 Saprospiraceae bacterium | reverse complement strand
CTATCCTTGTTTAGCTTCAATCCGGAAGCACAGTTAGATGGTATCTGGTACGACTTGCAGCCGTTAGGGACGGAAGGGCAGTTCCGTGGCGAAGAATATGATTTGACGCAAGTCGCTATAAATTATGGTGCAGGTTTTAAAGTCGATTTGAATTTCGATTGGAGCTTAAATATCTTTATAAGTTCTCGCCGCTTATTCACGGATTATTTAGATGACGTGAGTACGGTTTATGCTGATCCGGGAGATTTGGAGGAAATTCGTAATGAGATTGCGCAGGCTTTTGCGGATAGAAGTTTGAATAATAGCGGTATCCCAGGTAATCAACGTGGTAATTCACAAAATAATGATGCTTATGCTTTTATAGGTCTTGGGCTGGTGTATAATTTTGCTCGTATCAATTGTCCGTGGTTTTAGAAGATTTCAGGATTTTTAGAAGATTTACGAAATATAAATTTGATGTTACTTTTTTTAGAGAAGCCCCCGTCATTCGGACAGCCGTCCGAATGACGGGGCTTTTTAGGTTTTGTTACTCACTTTTCACCAAAATCATCGTTTCAGCAGTCCCCGAGCGGTTCATATTCATCATCAAAGTATCTGTACCCGAAAGTTCTACTTCGACCATTTTTTCGATTTGACCTTTTGCAGTCGTATAAAGTTTTGTACCAGATAAACGATAAATACCTTCTTCTTGCATGGTTGCCCCAGATTTTGCGGCGTAGGTATCGTCATCGTTAAACTCAAACGTCACACTTGCCCCTTGTTCCAAAGTTTCGATTCCGGCGGCTGTCCAGGAAATAGCGTGCCAGTTGCCGTGAATCTGTTCGTTGTTATTTTCTGTTTCGCCACAACTGACGGCAGCAATTAATGCGACAAATAATACAAATTGTTTTAACATGATTTTTCGATTTTTGATTTAATAAAATACATTCCATCAATTAACGCTCAACAAGATAAAAGATACAAAAAAAGACCTCAAACCAATAAAGGAATGAGGTCATGCTAATATTTAATATAAAGTAAAAAACCCTCGTTAGATCTTGATTTACTTTTTGTCAAAACGGTTTAAGTTCAAGGTTTCAATAATCGAAATCAATTTATAAGCATATCGTTTGTCGGTGGCATAACCAGCTTTTTTCAGACCGTGAGCCCATGCTTTATAATCTGTTTTTTTCAATTTTGATAAGTGTTTGTAACGGCTACGCTGCAAAAAAAGCGAGTGTGCTCGGTAGCTTTCCCAGACGTTGGTGTGTATTCTAAAAAAGTCTTTGTGAGTGTCGTCCGTGTAGTTTTTGCAATGTCCTTTTTCACAAGACTTTGAGAAGCATTTGATACCAAAATGATTATTTGCGTCTTTTGCCAAACGGCTATCGCCAGCATTGGACTCCAGCAACCCTTGTGCTAAGGTAATACTCGCAGGAATACCGTACTCCTTCATTTCCTGTACGGCAATCGGTGCAAAACGCTTGACATAATTATCCACAATGCGTTTTTTCTCTGCTACAATCGCTGGATCAATGTTATGACGCTTCGCATAAGTTGGGTTCAATACAAAGCCTAAGTTAGAAAACGACTGAGCTTTGTTCTCATCTATTTTTTGTTTTTTGGGCTTGCTCTCCTTCGTTTTTGTGGTTGAACTTGTCGTTTCGCCCATCGTTATTTTGCCCAGGTCTTCTTGAGGCGTTCCACGGTTTCCGGTGACTAATGCCGAAGGTTGTGCAATAGAAGTGACGATGCCGTTGTGCGGTGATACCATCGCACTTGCGTTATTTAGGGCAAATTGAAAATTCAAATCTTTGCGTGTAATGATAAAAGCAAAGACCAAAACTAATAGAACTTTAAACCAGTTTTCACGGAAAAAAGAATTAGCTTTGAATAAGTTTTGATTTAAATTATGTTTAAACTGTGTCAGTGAACGATTCATATCTTTATATATTTAATTGTTTCAAAATGTTTCAAATGTTATTAATTACAGTACAAATCTAAAACAAATTGTTTTTATAAACTAAATTTTTACAAACAATTTGTTTAAAATATTTTGTTTTTATAGGCAAGTAATTGATTTTCAATGATTAAGATGTTGAAAAAAAATTAGATTTTAACCAACGATGCAAACAAACAACATTACAGTCCGATATGCAACAGAAGCAGACTTAGCTGCTATTCTGAATTTAATTATTGATTTAGCTATTTTTGAAAATGCTAAAGACGAGGTTATTGTCACCTTAAACGAACTGACCAAAGATTTTCGAGAAGGGACGTTTCAGGCACAGGTAGCCGTAGAGGAACAAGGTCAAGTTGTAGGCATGACTTTATATTATCTGACTTATTCGACATGGAAAGGAAAGATGATGTACCTCGAAGACTTTGTGGTAAAACCAGCCTTTCGTCGCCGTGGCATCGGTCAGTTATTGTTCGATGCGATTATTGCGGAAGCTAAAAAGCAAAATTGTAAAATGATGAAATGGCAAGTTTTAGACTGGAACGAATCAGCGATTAATTTTTATAAAAAATACAAGGCGACTCTGGAAGATGAATGGCTTAACGCAAAATTGTTTTTCTTTGAATAAAAAAGTAATTTAATCCTCGTTTAACATTTTATTTACATTGGAAGTCGTAATTTTGTGACGAGTTATTTTACTCTAATTTTCAGATGAGTGTTCAACAAAGGAAGTTGTCTATTCATTTTTTATGAATATTTATGTCTAAATTACCAAAGCAGCATCAATTTATTGATGTTTCTGATTATGGTCGATTTGTTGCTCGATGGATTGCAACTAACCTTAAAAAAACCTCTTTCACGCCAATTCACGTAACGACGCTTTTTATTATTTCGGGTATTTTAGCGATATACTGTATCCTTTACAATTACTACCTTTCGGCGGCTTTCTTTTTGATTTTAAAATCAATTTTAGATGCGGCTGATGGTGAGTTAGCCCGCCTAAAAAATACGCCTTCGTACATCGGGAGATACTATGATTCTATTGCAGATATTATTCTAAATTTCCTGTTTATTCTGACGTTTTGGTACATCACCGATTGCAGTATTGTTAATATGATTTTAGCATTTGTCGGCATTCAGCTACAAGGTACTTTATACAATTACTATTATGTAATATTGCGAAATAAGGTAAATGGTGACTCAACAAGTCGAGTTTTTGAGTACACGACACCGACTGCCTTCAAAGGTGAGTCTCAACACTACGTGAATATTTTTCATAAAATATTCAATCTGTTGTATTACGTTTTTGACAAATTCATTTATTTGTTAGACACGAAGGCGATGAATAGTCAGCCTTTTCCAAAATGGTTTATGACACTTTTATCTGCTTTGGGGTTAGGTTCTCAGCTACTAATTATGGCCGTGATGTTAATCCTTCAGTTAGAAGAGTTCGTTATTCCGTTTTTTATCGGCTATTCTTTATTAATTGTAATTTTTGTTAGCGTACGAAGACTTTATTTAAAATAAAAATCCGTAAATAAAAAAAGAGGTTGTTTCAAAATCTGTCAGGTTTACCTATTGTCAATCAATTAGTATTTTCTGACGTTTGAAACAACCGCTAACTTTATAAGTTACTCCCTGTCGATATCAATCGTGCTTAATCATTACAAATTTTCTCTTTAATAAAGTTGCCTTGTGCATCAAAAACTAATATTTTTTTATCGTTACTATCTTTCACACCGACTATGATGTACTCCCCTTTTTCAAAAGCGACTTTAATAGTTGCATCTGGATAAGTCGTTGAAATATAATTAGTGATCAACGTAGATAAATCGGTGAGTTCAATTTTGGAATGATTCCCGTGATGATAGATAAATTCGTGTTCCTTGACAAAGTTACCGTTCAAATCAAACAGTACAATAAGGTCAGTTGATAATTTTATCATATAGCCTCTGTCTGGGTTTGTTCTCGCTCGGTCAATCGTTGCATTATCATAATTAGCGTCGATATAATCGGTAATTGCCGTCGGTAAGTCCTCAATGTTAATCGCTTTACCTCTATTGTTTTTTCGTTTTTTACCTTTTCTACGACCTTTTTCTGTGCCGTTCAAACAACCGCCGTCTTTATCAAAATAAACTTTGGATTCGTCGCTCAAATTCACCTCAAAGCCCAGGCCTTCTGCCGACAGCACCTCATCAATATAAGTTCCAAAATAATCGGTATTTAATAATTCTAAAGCCGCATCAGGAAGTTCTTTTGTCGATACTACTGTTTTGGTAGCGTTCATAATATCGCTGATTAAGCTATTTTCCATCAGACTACAAGAAGCTACTGTGATAGTCAGGACGAATGCAAATAAGGTTACTCTTTTCATCATCTTTTAATTTTGTGAATTAATTTTTTACGAACGTTCAAAAGAGTAGTGCAGGAAGTTGTAAGAAGGTTGCAGGAGAATTTTTTTTAGAAAAAATTGAGGTGAATACTATAGATAAAAGATGCGGTTAAAAATCCATCCAGTCCTCTAAAGGTTCTGTTTTGTAGGTTGCCTTGGTATGCAATCGCTGTTTTTGACGGTCAATAATCAATTGAGCGATGCCAATATGTGGCGGTAAAGTAGCCCCGGGCGACATTGCTAAATTGACCTTGCGTTCGGATACGTCTAAGCGATACAAGGTACTTAACAAAATTTCCATTCGATATTTCATCATCATTTCGACGTGTTCCGATAAGGCTTGAAGTAGGTCTTTTTCTGTCAAAAAAGGCGTTTCAGCTGGTGACATTTCAAAATCAGTAGCAATTAGGTCAGCCGTATCGTTGATTGTAATATTGTGGTTCATTTCTTCTTGATATTTATATAAAATCTTAAAAAACAGTTGAGTAATTTGTCTAATTATTCAAAGTTACTCAAGTATTATAAATTCTTACTGACCGAAAAATAAAAAGTTGTTCCTTTACCGATTTCCGATTCGAGCCAGATGTTACCGTTGTGTCGATATATAATTTTGCGGCAAAGTGCCAAGCCTATACCTGTTCCTTCGTATTTATCTCCACCATGAAGTCGTTTGAATATTTCAAAAACACTGTCTTTAAATTTCTGCTCAATGCCGATGCCGTTATCGGCTACCGAAAATATAACTTGATCCTTTTCCTCTTTGGCATCAATCGTAATCGTTGGGTTTGGGCTTTCATTAAACTTCAGTCCGTTATTAATCAAATTATAAAAAACTAAGCCTAATTGCATTGGCTCACATTTCAGCATTGAAGGTAAGTTTTTTATATTAATGGTGGCTTTTTTATCTTCTATCAATTGACTCAAGTCAATTAACTTGATTTCGATCATATTACTAATTTTAGCCAGTCGAATTTTCGCTTCCTTTCGTCCGACTCTTGAATACTGCAATAAACTGCTAATCAAAGCTGACATTCGTTGCACGCCCTCAACCGTAAACTGAATATACTCCTTGCCCCTGTCATCAATTTTGTCGCTATATTGTCGCTCTAATACCTGCACAAAACTACCGATCATTCGCAGCGGCTCTTTCAAATCATGCGAAGCAGCGTAAGCAAACTGTTCTAAGTCTTGATTCGAGCGTTTCAATTCTTCATTGATAAGGGTTAACGCTTCTGTTCGTTCTGTGACTTTTTCTTCTAAGATGGTGTTTACGGTTTGTAGCTTTTCGAATAACTCCGATATTTTTTGTTGCTGTCTCTTTTGTTCGGTGATATTTAGAAGTATTGCCAACGTGTAAAGCGGTTGATTATCTCTATCCTTTACATTTGTCACCACTACTTTTGCCCAGATAGGGATGCCGTTTTTATGTAAATATTTTTTTTCTAATTCAAAAAAATCAATTTCTCCATTTAATAATTGCTGAAATTGTTGGTTGTAAAAATCTGTCTCGTCAGGATATAATATAAAAGATACTTGTTTGGCTTCTAACTCACTTGTGGTATAACCTAACATATTAGATAAGGCTTTATTGACTGTCTTTATACCATCAGAGTTGACCTCCGAAATCATAACTCCTAAAGGGCTTTTCTCAAATAACGTTCTAAATTTTTCTTCCTCTAAGTGTAGATTTTTCTCATTCTTTATCTTACCAAAGATGTAAAATTGAAGTGAATAATAAACTATGGCTAATCCTGTAAAAAGACTATACATATTCATCCAAATATTATTATTGATGTGGTGTGCATTAACTTCAAACAAGAAAAATAGAAACACAATGCCACAAACAGAGTAATAAATGAAATAGAATCGTAGCACTCGCTTTTTTCTAAAAAAAAACAGCATAAGTGCTAAAAAACTTGTAAAAAAGATGACTACAGAGGGAGAAGTCATAAAGAAAAATGGCATAAAAACAAGTAATAGTGAGGGTAACAGAAAGGCAAAGTGCCACGTCAAGCGGTATTTATTGAAGTAAGTTAACAAAAAAGAAACGAATACTAACAACACGAAAAGTCCTCCCGTGATAACGAACCCGTAATCTTGAATATAGAAGCCAACCGAAATCACAATCAAAGTGAGCAAAAGCCCCATGAGCATAATCTTATTCATAGCAGTGACTCTGATGTAAAGATTACTATCTATCTCTAAATCCTTTGTACCGATATTGATGATTTTTTGATAAAAATTTGATAAGATCATTTTATTTCTTTTGTGACAAGGAAAATCAACTATCAATAATTTTATTGCTCAACGTTCGTTCTGACAACAATAGTATCATAAATAACCATACATAGTTATTGTGTCAAGAACTGATTTTCTATAAAATGAACTCAATATATTAATAGTTATTTTTATATCAAAAAACGGTAACAACAATCGGCAATCAAAGTTTTATGACAAGTAGCCAAGTTTTTCAGACTTTGATCAAATCATAGCTTTAACTGAGATTATTCATTTTCAATAAATACGCTACCTTTGTGCAAGTAAAAATTATCACTAACAAATGTAGTAAGATGGACTATAAAACATTATTAACCAACCTCGAAAACGGTATTTTAACGATAACGATCAATCGACCAAATGCGTTAAACGCCTTGAATTACCAAGTATTTTCGGACTTAGATGATGTCTTTACGAATTATGCCCCTTCTATTGAGAACTTAGTCGGCGTAATCATTACAGGTGCTGGCGAAAAATCATTTGTCGCTGGTGCTGACATTAAAGAGTTTACAAAGTTGGGTGCGAAAGAAGCTGAAAATTTATCTATACGAGGACAGCGTATTTTTGATAAAATCGAAAACTTCAATCGACCAGTTGTTGCTGCTATCAACGGTTTTTCATTGGGTGGCGGTTGTGAGTTAGCGATGGCTTGTCACCTACGAATCGCTGGTGAAAAAGCACGTTTTGGACAGCCCGAAGTTAATTTAGGTTTGACTCCTGGCTATGCAGGTACACAGCGTTTGGTACGTTACATCGGCAAGGCAAAAGCCACTGAACTATTATTAACCGCAGATATGATAAAAGCAGATGAAGCCCTGCGTTTAGGTCTGGTTAATTATGTCGTACCTGTGGGCGAAGAGGTCGCAAAAGCTACCGAGTTATTGACAAAAATCGGTACGAAAGCACCATTTGCAGTATCAAAAGTTATCGAATGTGTCAACGCTTATTATACCGATGAAGACGGTCAGGCAAAAGAAGCCAAAGCATTCGGAGAATGTGCCGAAACGGAGGATTTCGTAGAAGGAGTCGCAGCGTTTATTGAAAAAAGAAAAGCAAATTTTAAAGGAAAATAATGTGTTGACGTTTCAAAATAGACACCTCAATACATCAACATATCAACACATTCAAATGAAGGCGAAAAAATCATACGGACAGCATTTTTTGACATCTGAAGTCATTTCGGAGCGTATTGCAAACAGCTTATCGTTGACCGATACCTATAATGATGTGCTGGAGGTCGGGCCAGGACAGGGAATGTTGACGAAGTATTTATTAGAGAAAGCGTACAATTTAAAAGTCGTAGAAGCGGATAGAGATATGGTCTCGTATCTGAAAACAAATTACCCGCAGCTTTCGCCAAATATTGTTTCGAAGGACTTTTTGAAAATGCGACTGGAAGAGGAAATGGGCGATAACTTCGCCATCATTGGAAACTTTCCCTACAATATTTCTTCACAGATTGTTTTCAAAATGTTGGCTTGCCGCCAGTTTGTACCTGAAATGGTCGGCATGTTTCAAAAAGAAATGGCAGAACGAATTGTCGCCCCGCCCGGAAGCAAAACCTATGGTGTCATTAGCGTCTTGACACAAGCCTTTTATGACGGAAAACTGTTATTCAATGTAAAACCTGGTTCCTTCAATCCACCTCCAAAAGTTATGTCTGCCGTTATTCGTTTAACTCGAAAAGCGGATTACGAGGACTTAGGCTGCGATCATAAGCGATTTCGTCAAGTTGTAAAATTAGCCTTTGGCCAACGTCGTAAGATGTTACGAAATACGATGAAACCATTAATCAAAGGGCATGAAATTATGGAAGAGGCTATTTTTAAGCAACGTCCCGAGCAGCTATCGGTTCAAGATTTCATTGATTTGACGAATACGATTGATACGATATTAAAAGATACCAAAAACACGGAAGCATAAGCATTGATCAAAAAACACTAATAATTTTGTGAAAGCCTTCAGCAAAGCGTACAATTGAAAATAACGCTCTGGTGAAGGCTTTTTGCAGGGTTCTATTTCTCTCTATCCCTTTGTAATTAATATTTTGCCAATTTTCAATACCCCTCATCTAAAGTTATTCCAACACAATATAACCTTATGTATCTTATAAATCCACCATCAAAAAATGGTTTTTTTATAAAAAATCAAAAATTTATTTTGAAATATATAAATATCTATATACTTTTATATCGGAATATGAAAATATATGGATTCATACTCTACAACCAAAACTAAATTATAAAACCAAATATCATGAAATTAAAACTACACATTGGCTTAATGATGCTTTGTTGTATGTTCTTAGGCACAACACTTTCAGCACAAGATGACGTTGATCATTCTTACAAGCCTCTAAAATTGAACTTGAATGACGATGGAAGTAAATATGTACGCTTCATCATGTGGCATCAAATCTGGGCAGAAACAAATAACTTGTCAGATAATAGCGACTTTTCTGTAACACCAAGTATTCGTCGCTCTCGTTTCTTGGCTTTTGCACAAATTTCTCCTCGCTTTTTGATTTTGACACATTGGGGATTAAATGGCTTGACACCAGGTAATATGACTTCTTTAGGTAATAATGGTAATGCTCCACAATTATTCTTACATGATGCTTGGGGAGAGTTCAAAGTCGCAGATGAATTATACATCGGTGGTGGTTTGCATTATTGGAAAGGGATGACTCGTTTGTCAAATCAATCTACGTTGAACTTTATGACTTTGGATGCTTCTCGTCCTTTTGCACATTGGCACTCATTAGGTAATACAGATCAGTTTGCTCGTCACTTAGGATTCTATGCAAAAGGTACTTTAGGTGATAAATTCCAATATCGTTTAGCCGTAAATCAAAGGATGAATCCTGCTAATGCTATTAATGAAGGAGGAAGTTATTATGAACCAGATACAAACACAACGATTACGAAAAGTCCTATTTCGATGAATGGAACAGGAAATGGTGTGGTAGAAGGTTATTTTGAATACCAATTTTGGGATAAAGAAAGTAACAAATTGCCTTACAAAGTAGGAACTTATTTTGGTAAGAAAAAGGTGTTAAATGTAGGTGCAGGATTTTTTGCTCAACCAAATGGTGCAAGAAATGACTCTACATTGGCGGATCAAAGTGTGACACATTTTGCTGGTGATGTATTCTTAGAATTGCCGACTGAAAGTGGTGCTTTGAATTTCTATACTTCATTTATGCGTTTTAATTATGGCGAAAACTTCGTTGGTCGTTGGGTTGGTACAGGAACTAACTTTTATGCTCATGCTGGATACTATATCAAGTCTGCTAAATTGATGCCTTATGTAGCTTATCAAATTGGTAATTATGATGGGCGTGAAGAAGCGACAACAGCATTAGATGCAGGTGTTAATTATTATATTAATAATCATCATGCGAAAGTAACATTGGAATATCATTCTATTAATAATAGAGTAGGAAATGGAGCTTTTAACGGTTCTGATGTATCTCAATTAAGATTACAAATGCACTTCTTCTTATAGAAGATATTGTATTGACGTGTTGAGGTTTCAACATCAACACGTCAATACATCAATCCCGAGGTTTCGGGACACGGCACAAATTTTTAAAAAATAAAACCAAATAAATCATGTCTGAAAAAAATCTAAAAGATTATTGGAAAGAGAATCTGCGGTACTTAGTGATTTTGCTAAGTGTCTGGTTCATAGTCTCGTACGGCTTAGGTATTCTCTTCGTAGAACAAATGAATACGATAAAAATCGGTGGCTTTAAGTTAGGCTTCTGGTTCGCTCAACAAGGGGCAATCTATGTATTTGTCATCTTGATTTTCGTCTATGTTAGCTTGATGAACAAGTTGGACAAAAAGTATGGCGTTGACGAGTAAGTTTTAGTCAGCAGTTTACAACCAAATAAATTAGAAAACAAATTAAAAAACCTCTGATTATCAATGATTTATTAATAATTGATGATTAGTAAAATTATAAAACAATGAGTGTTCAAGTTTGGACTTTTATCATCGTAGGTTTAACATTTGCTCTATACATCGGTATCGCAATATGGGCGAGAGCAGGATCTACAAAAGAATTTTATGTAGCAGGTGGTGGTGTACCGCCTTTAGCGAATGGTATGGCAACAGCAGCCGATTGGATGTCAGCCGCTTCTTTTATCTCGATGGCTGGTATTATTTCCTTTGCAGGATATGACGGAGCTGTTTATTTGATGGGTTGGACAGGTGGATATGTTCTACTCGCCCTCTTACTCGCACCTTATCTGCGGAAGTTTGGTAAGTTTACCGTTCCCGATTTTATCGGTGACAGATATTACTCAAACACGGCTCGTACTGTAGCGGTATTATGTGCTTTATTAGTATCATTTACCTATGTAGCTGGTCAGATGCGTGGGGTAGGCGTTGTATTCTCTCGCTTCTTGAATGTCGATATTAATATGGGTGTCATTATCGGTATGTGTATCGTATTCTTCTATGCGGTATTAGGTGGAATGAAAGGTATCACTTACACACAGGTTGCTCAATATTGTGTTTTGATTTTTGCATTCATGGTACCAGCGATTTTCATTTCTATTCAGATGACAGGAAACCCTATTCCTCAATTAGGTTTCGGTGGAACAGTCGAAGGTGGAGAGTTTTTATTAGATAAACTGGACGGTTTGCACGCTGAGTTAGGTTTTGCAGAATATACTTCTGGCTCGAAGTCGATGATTGATGTCTTTGCGATTACATTCGCTTTGATGGTCGGTACAGCAGGTTTACCGCACGTAATCGTTCGTTTCTTCACCGTACCAAAAGTAAAAGATGCACGTATTTCAGCAGGTTACGCATTGGTGCTTATCGCAATATTATATACTACAGCTCCTGCAATTGCAGCGTTTGCTCGTACGAACTTGATTAATACCGTTAGTAATAAAGAATATACAGAAATGCCGAGTTGGTTTGCCAACTGGGAGAAAACAGGTCTATTAGCTTGGACGGACAAAAATGGCGACGGAAAAGTACAATATGTCGCTGGAAACGCTTTGAGTGATAAAAAACCTACCTTTAGCGAAGAGAAAGGTGCAAGCGGTGAGCGTATGGTAACAAACGCAAATCCTGAAACAGAGAACGAATTGTACGTAGATAGAGATATTATGGTATTGGCCAATCCAGAGATTGCCAACTTACCAAACTGGGTCATTGCCTTAGTCGCAGCAGGTGGTTTGGCGGCAGCATTATCGACAGCAGCAGGTTTATTATTAGTTATTTCGACTTCTGTATCACATGATTTATTGAAGATGCAGTTTAAGCCAGATATGACCGATAAGCAAGAGTTATTATCTGCGCGTGTCGCAGCAGCCGTAGCGGTTTGTGTAGCAGGTTACTTTGGTATTAATCCGCCCGGATTTGTGGCTGCCGTAGTTGCATTAGCATTTGGTTTGGCAGCAGCGTCGTTCTTCCCAGCGATTATCTTAGGAATTTTCTCTAAGCGTATGAACAAAGAAGGAGCAATTTCAGGTATGATTGTCGGTATTTTATTGATGACTTTCTATATGTTGAAATTCAAATTTAACTTATTCGGTGAGACAACTGCTGAAGACTTATGGTTTGGTATTTCTCCAGAAGGATTCGGTACGATTGCAATGATTGTCAACTTCGTTGTATCTATCGCAGTATCAAGAATGACTCCTCCACCTCCAGCGGATGTTCAGCAAATTGTTGAAGATATTCGTGTACCAAGCGGTGCAGGTGAAGCACATGTACACTAATTAATTGTTCTATTGTGCCGATTTTATCGGTGGTTTGATTGTTTGAATGTTCGAGCGTTTTCAGTAATGCTTGAACATTCAGACATTTAAACATTCAAACATAAATAACCAGATGAAATTACAATTAAACCGACTTACATCAAGAATTTTTGTGATTATTTACCTTTTAGCCACCTTAATTTGGCGTTTTTTATTTGAAGCACAATTGATAGGAAGTGCCTTTTTATCAATCGTGATTGGTGCGTTCTTCTTATTTTTCCTTTGGGCATTGATCAAGTCAAAATTCTTGAATCCAGAATGGTTTTGGTTTGAAGATGCGTTAAAAAATGCCTAACAGTTCTATTAATTTTCTTAATTTCCGCCCTTTTTAAATCCCTTTCTAACAAAAAAATGTTAGTTTCATTGTTGAATATCATAAACCGTGTCGGTTTCGGAAATCGACACGGTTTAACTTTAAAACAATGCAACTCCACAATAATTTATCAATCATGGGAAATGACAGAAATTCCAAACTGGTTGGAATTTTTTTGCTATTTGCAATATTATTGAATTTTCCAATCATTGGAATCTTTAATGAAGATGGTATGCTTTTAGGTATTCCATCCTTATATTTTTATTTATTTTTAATATGGGCTTTATTAATTATAGTAATGTATTTGATGTCGGATAGAACACATAAATAATAGATTTATTAAGTATTCTCTTGATAAATTTTTACAAGCCAATTTTGTCCAAAGACACTTAACAACTCTAATAAAAAACAGTAATCAGTACATGAATATTTGGATTGTTATCGCATCAGGATTAGCCTATTTAGGGGTATTATTTGGTGTCGCTTATTATAGCGAACACAAAGCCATACAAGGCAAAAGTATCATCAGCAATCCATATGTTTATGCCTTGTCAATGGCTGTATTTTGTACCGCCTGGACATTTTATGGCAGTGTCGGACGAGCAGCATCAGCAGGAGCTGGTTTTTTACCTATTTATTTAGGCCCGACCCTAACCGCTCCACTTTGGCTACTCTTGCTACGAAAAATCATTCTTATCAGTAAGCGAGAACGCATCACTTCGATTGCCGATTTTATATCTGCTCGCTATGGTAAAAGTACACAATTAGGCGTATTAGCAACGATTGTAGCCGTTTTTGGTATTATTCCTTATATCTCCATTCAACTCAAAGCGATAGCGACCAGCTTCGATGTACTCACTCAAACACACTTAGTCAACGAAGTCATTACCAAAACAATCTATCTGGATACTTCGCACTATGTCACGATTTTATTAGGCATTTTTACTATCTTTTTTGGAGCAAGACACTTAGATGCGACCGAGCGACACGAAGGCCTGGTGGCAGCCGTCGCCTTTGAGTCTATCGTTAAGTTAGTCGCCTTTGTCATGGTAGGAATTTTCGTTACTTTCTTTGTCTACGATGGCTTCGCCGACATATTTGCGAAAGCAGCACAACAGGAATCTTTACAAAATCTATACAGCTTAAATAGTACCAATATTGATAGCTGGGAGTGGAGTTGGTTGATGATTTTATCCATGTTTGCTATTCTGCTTTTACCCCGACAATTTCACGTCAATGTCGTTGAAAACACCTCATCAAAACAGATAAATAAAGCAATGTGGTTATTTCCGCTTTATTTACTGATTATCAATATTTTTGTGTTGCCCATTGCACTGGGTGGCAAAATGCACTTTATGAATGGTGATGCCGATATGTATGTTTTGAATTTGCCGATGGCTTACGACAAAAACAGCTTAGCATTACTTGTTTTTTTAGGCGGTTTGTCGGCCGCCACAAGTATGGTCATTGTAGCGACGATTGCACTAAGCATCATGTTAAGTAATAATATTTTCTTACCTTTTTTTCTAAAAATATCTCCTTACAAAGAGGAAATCCGAGAAGATACGCTCTCGGTCGGTCGTCTATTATTGATCCGTCGGATAAGCATTGTTTTAATTTTAATTGCAGCTTATACTTACTTTAAGAGCATCAGCTCAGAGTACGCTTTAGTATCGATTGGGTTGATTTCATTTACGGCTGTCGCCCAATTTGCACCCGTTGTCATTGGCGGAATTTACTGGAAACGGGCGACTCAAAAAGGTGCATTTTGGGGATTATTAGTTGGCTTTGTAGTCTGGGCCTATACCCTACCCTTGCCGACTTTAGCGGAAGCAGGATTTCTATCAAATGATTTTATTGAAAATGGATTATTTGGGATTAAAATATTGAAACCAACTGCTTTATTTGGTCTGTCTGGCGTTTCACCAATTTCACAAGCTGCTTTCTGGAGTTTATTCTTTAATATTTCTACTTATTTAGTGGTATCGCTCCTCACAATACCCTCACCGATAGAGCATCGACAAGCCAATATTTTTGTAGATATTTATAAATATATCCAAGAAACACCAACACAAGAAGTACTAAAAAGAACGGCCTCTTTGTACGACGTCGAAATATTAGTCAAACGATTTTTGGGAAATAAACGAGGCGAAAATCTACTACGAACCTATGCTTTAAATCATCATATTGATTTGACTCAAACCAAAACAATTGATGCCGATTTTATTAATTATATCGAAAATACTTTAGCCGGTGCAATCGGTACCGCTTCTGCCCGGATTTTGTTAGCATCAATTGTAAAAGAAGATCCAATTTCGTTAGAAGAGGTCATGCGAATATTGGACCAAACACAAGAAATCATGACTTACAGTCAAGCATTAGAAAAAAAATCAAAAGAACTCGAACAAACCACCAAAGAACTAACATCTGCTAACGATCGACTCAAGGAATTGGACACTCTCAAGGATGATTTTATCACAACGGTTACGCATGAACTCCGTACGCCGATTACGTCCATCAAAGCCCTCTCTCGAATTCTCTCCGATAATCCAACATTAGCGATAGCGAAAAGAGAGGAATTTTTAAACATCATCGTTAGCGAAAGCGAACGCATCACCCGCTTAATTAATCAAGTTTTAGATTTAGAAAAAATCGAAATCAAAAATCAAGAATTTCCTAAGGAAGTGATTGACTTTCGTCAAATTGTGAATCGAGCAATTGCCAACGTTACGGCTGTTGCCAACGAACGACAAATTCATTTAGGTAAAAACATATATCCAAAGCGTTTGCAAGTTATTGGTAATGAAGATCAAATCTTACAGGTGATTACAAATTTATTATCTAACGCTTTTAAATTTTGTAATAATAAAAACGGAAAAGTTCAAGTAATTTTAGAAACAGAAAGCCATCAAGCTATTTTAAAAGTAAAAGATAACGGAAAGGGAATCAGCCCTAAAAATCAACAAATTATCTTCGACCGTTTCACACAAATTAATGACGACCAACGAGGTAAACCAAAAGGTAGTGGCTTGGGGTTATCTATTTCAAAAACAATTATTGAACAACATAAAGGTGAACTAAATGTAGAAAGTGAAGTAGATGACGGAGCGACTTTTATAGTTTGTTTACCTTTGTTCCAATAAAAATTCAACAAAATTGGCGTAAAAAGGCATAATTCCAAAAAAAAGAAATAAAGTATGAAAAACTGACAAATATCATAACAGTTTATATTATATTTATTGTAGTTTTATTCTGTATTTAACCAATAAACCAAATTAAACGATGCAAGATCTAAAAGTACTAATCGTAGATGATGAACCAAATATCGTCTTAGCAATTGACTTCTTATTAAGTCAAAAAAGCTTTCAAACAGAAAAGGCTTACAATGGAGCAGAGGCCTTAAAGAAACTAAAAACTTTTCAACCGAATGTTGTAGTTTTAGATGTTATGATGCCAGGTATGACCGGCTTTGAAGTCGCTCGTCAAATCCGTATTGCAGAGGGTTTTTCGGATATTCAAATCGTATTTTTGACTGCAAGAGGCACAACAAAAGATAAAATGCAAGGCTACTCAAATGGAGGCGATTTGTACCTCACCAAACCATTTAATAATGACGATTTAGTCATGGCGATTGAGGAAGTTTTGCAGTACGGCTAAAAATTAAGACAAGAAAAGGTTCTGTATAATATTTGTACAGAATTTTTTTACAAATTCATATATAATTATCTATATAATTAGTTTTTTAAATGATTTTATTTTATTTTTGAATCTGAAACCAAATTTATAAAGGTTTAATGAACCTAAAATCATTCTAATTAATAGAATTTCTATCAAATCATATCACTTAAAAATCAAGTAAACCATGATACGAATCAAATCACCCGAAGATTATCAAAAATATTACCAGCAAAGTGTAGATAACCCTGAAGCCTTTTGGGGAGAAATTGCGGACTCTTTTTCTTGGAAAAAAAAATATGATAAAGTCTTAGACTGGAATTTTTCTGAACCAAATGTAAAATGGTTCGTCAATGGAAAAATGAATATTACAGAAAACTGCTTAGATAGACACTTAGAAGAACGTGGTGACCAAACCGCTATTCTTTGGGTAGATAACGACCCAAATGTTGAAGCTACTTCTTATACTTATAAAGAACTACACGCCGAAGTTTGTCGCACAGCAAACATGCTCAAAGCACAAGGAATTGGTAAAGGCGACAGAGTTTGTTTTTATATGCCGATGGTAGCTGAGTTGGCAATCGGTGTATTAGCTTGTGCCAGAATTGGTGCAATTCACTCGGTGGTTTTTGCAGGATTTTCAGCAACTGCGTTGGCTGATAGAATAAAAGATGCGACCTGTAAAGCGGTAATTTGTTCTGACGGAAATTATCGTGGTGCCAAGGATATTTCTGTAAAAGCCGTAGTTGATGCCGCTTTGGAGCAGGGTTGTGACTCTATCGAAACGGTAATCGTATATAAAAGAACGAATACAGATGTAACAATGACAGAAGGACGTGACATCTGGTGGCATGAAGCAATCGAAGGACAAAGTACAGATTGTCCAGCAGAAGAGATGGACGCCGAAGACATGTTATTCATTCTTTACACTTCTGGCTCTACCGGAAAACCTAAAGGCGTCGTGCATACTTGCGGGGGTTATATGGTTTATACGGCTTATTCTTTCCAAAATGTTTTTCAATACGATGAAGGCGATGTTTACTGGTGTACGGCAGACATTGGCTGGATTACTGGTCACTCTTACATCGTTTATGGACCGCTTTTGTCTGGTGCAACGACTGTCATGTTTGAAGGTGTACCGACTTATCCAGATGCAGGTCGTTTTTGGGAGATTTGTGAAAAATATAAAGTTAATCAATTCTACACAGCACCGACAGCTATTCGTGCATTGATGGCAAAAGGAGATCAGTGGGTTGATAAATATGATTTAAGTAGCTTGAAAGTTATTGGTTCAGTGGGCGAACCGATCAATGCAGAAGCTTGGCATTGGTATGACAAAAAAGTAGGTAAAGGAAACTGTCCGATCGTAGATACTTGGTGGCAAACGGAAACTGGTGGAATGATGATTTCGTCTATTCCGAATGCAACGCCGTTTGTACCTTGTCATGCAGCAACACCGCTACCAGGCATTCAACTTTGCTTAATGGATGCTGATGGAAACGAAGTAGAAGGAAATGATGTGGAAGGTTTACTTTGTGTGAAATTCCCTTGGCCGTCAATTTTACGAACGACTTATGGTGATCATGCTCGTTGTAAGCAAACCTATTTCTCTACCTTCGAGAATTTGTACTTCACAGGTGATGGTGCAAGACGTAACGAAGATGGATTATACAGAATTATCGGTCGAGTCGATGATGTTATCAATGTCTCTGGTCATAGAATGGGAACGGCAGAGGTCGAAAATGCCATCAATGAACATGACAACGTTGTAGAATCAGCAGTTGTGGGCTATCCGCATGACATCAAAGGACAAGGTATTTATGCTTATGTCATTCCGAATGATGCTGTCGCTGATGAGGACGCATTCCGTAAGGAGATTGTTGCGATTGTTAGAAAGGTGATTGGGCCAATCGCTAAGCCTGACAAAATTCAAATCGTTAGTGGTTTACCAAAAACACGTTCAGGTAAAATCATGCGTCGTATTTTAAGAAAAGTCGCTGAAGGAACTTCTGATAGTTTAGGAGATATTTCAACTTTACTCAATCCAGAAGTTGTTGAAGAAATTAAAAATAATGCTTTGGTTTAATTGGTTAAACTATTAAAGGAAGATGTCGTCTTTCACGATGGCATTTTTCTTTATTTTTTAATATCTAATTATTTATATAAATAGATAATTAAAATCATTGCTATTCAATTACACAAAGATCAGGCAGGTTTTAAAAACCTGTCCGATCTAAATTCCACGAAAAACCCAATTTATAAGCCAATAGTTACAAAATTTCACTAATAAAAAAAGTGGATACAAGTTGCTGACACCCTGACCGTCAGCAACAAGTATTCATGATAAAGCCAGAAAATGACTTATCAACAGGAATATCAAAAAAGCATCGGCCAACCAGAGGAATTTTGGTTGGAACAAGCCAATAACTTAGGTTGGTACGAAGCGCCAACAAAAGCACTTTCTACAGATGAAAATGGCTTCTATCGTTGGTTTAAGGGAGGAAAGCTAAACACAGCCTATCTTGCATTAGATTATCATATTGAAAATGGTCGAGGTAATCAAACAGCAATCATTTACGATTCGCCTGTTACGAATACTATTATAAAATACACTTACAGCGAACTTCGAGACGAAGTAGCGAAGTTCGCGGGTGTTTTGACGGGTTTGGGTGTTGAGAAAGGTGATAGAGTGGTCATTTATATGCCGATGATTCCTCGTGTAGCGATTGCAATGTTAGCCTGTGCGAGAATTGGTGCGGTACATTCTGTTGTTTTTGGAGGATTCGCACCACACGAGTTAGCGATTCGTATTGACGATGCAAAACCTAAAGTTATTTTGGCAGCAAGTGGCGGTTTAGAGGTCAAAAAAGTTATTGCTTATAAGCCAACTATTGATAAAGGAATTGCAGAAGCAACACACAAACCTTCGGCGGTTGTAGTTTTCCAACGTGATTTTGTGAAAGCAGAAATGCAAGAAGGGCGTGATCATGATTGGGAGGAACTGGTAGCAAAAGCAACGCCTCAACCTTGTGCAGTCATGGATGCTACGGATCCTTTATATATTCTTTACACTTCAGGGACAACCGGTGTTCCGAAAGGTATTGTTCGAGACAATGGCGGACATGCCGTTGCGTTAAAATATAGTATGCAGCACGTTTACGGGGTCGATTCTGGCGATGTGTACTGGGCAGCTTCTGATGTTGGCTGGGTCGTTGGGCATTCTTATATTGTTTATGCTCCATTGATTCACGGTTGTACAACAATTTTATTTGAAGGAAAACCAGTAAGAACACCAGATGCAGGTACATTTTGGCGAGTAATTGAAAATCACAACGTCAAGGTTTTATTTACCGCTCCGACTGCTTTTCGTGCAATTAAAAAAGAAGATTCAGAGGGAAAATTATTCAATGATTACGATACAACCTCTTTAAAATATTTATTCTTAGCCGGTGAACGTTGCGATGTTGCGACATACAATTGGTTAAAAAATTTAGTTGGTGTCCCTGTGATTGATCACTGGTGGCAAACCGAATCAGGATGGCCAATGTTGGCCAATATGGCAGGATTTGAATTGCACGAAACAAAACCTGGTTCTGCGACTAAGCCTGTTCCTGGATACGATATTCAAATTTTAGGAGCAGATGGCAGTCAACTGGAGGCAAACGAAGAAGGTTCGGTGATGGTAAAACTACCGTTGCCTCCTGGTTGTTTGCCGACCCTTTGGAATGATGACGAGCGTTTCCAAAAATCCTATTTGTCCAAACACGAAGGGTATTATTTTTCGGGTGACGGTGGCTATATTGACGAAGACGGTTATGTCTTTATCACTGGTCGAATTGACGATATTATCAATGTCGCCGGACATCGCTTATCGACTGCAGAGATGGAAGAGGTCGTTGCCAGTCATGAAGCAGTTGCAGAGTGTTGTGTCATCGGAATTGAGGAAGAGTTACGTGGACAGATTCCTGTTGGTTTTGTCGTTTTGAAACAAGGCGTTAATATTTCTCCGGCTACTTTAGAAGCCGAATTGATTCAGATGGTTCGTCAAACAGTTGGGCCAGTTGCTTATTTCAAACGTGCAACAGTTGTTGACCGTTTGCCAAAAACTCGTTCAGGCAAAATTCTCCGTAAAATTATGCGATATATTGCTGATGGTAAGAAGTTTTCGCCACCTTCTACGATTGAAGATATGTCTGTTTTAGAAGATATTAAAGGAAAAATGAAGGCAGAAAATATTGGTCAAGCATTTTAAATATTTTGTTTGAATATTCAAATATTGAATAACATTCAAAATCAAAATGTAAAAATTCATAACAGTTAACATTCATTCCATAGTTGTATTTACAAAATTAAAGCTCATCGAGAGGTGAGCTTTTTTGTATGGTTATTAATTAACTACATGGTACAAATAAATTAAAAATATTAAAATCGGGTTTTGTTTTATAATTTTTGACACTTACCAAGTTAAAATTGATAAGTGTCTTTTTATTAGGTCAACGAGCCTTAGTAATCAACAAAAACTAAAAAACCGCTTTTCAGATTTTCATCTAAAAAGCGGTTTTCGTTAACCGTCTGCCGTCCATCGAAGAACGAGCGACCCTTATTTTTTCCCTTCGAAAATCATATCAACTCTCGCTACCAAATCTTCTAAATGATATTGCGACATTGTATCGCCACCTTTTGCAGATTGAGCCATAGACTTGATTCGTTTCAGTTCCCCTCTTGCGACCGCACGAATATCTGATTGACTGACGTCCACATTTGTGACACCAATAAAATCCGCAAATTGTGTTGAAAATCTTGGTTGTTCTGCCGTCATCAAATACTCCAAACGCTCAATATACGCCCGCTGTAAATTACGACGATAAACATCAATTTTTTGACCAGATTGTAATTCTGAAAAAATACCATTTCTCATATCATCAAACAATTCCAATACCGTATAAGCACTATTTCCATTCATCGCTTCATTCTCAATCATTCGCTGTAAGCGGCTAAAATCATAGATTTGATTCAACGTACTTGCCTGTAAACTTCGCACTTGATTCACTAAACCTGCGTGCTGAAACTTCGCTGCTTGTTCTTCTCGAATCATCCAATCTGGCGTTTCAAACAATTGATTATGCAAAAACATCACCGCACGACGTTGTTTCTCCTCTGGAATATGTGTATAAACGGCTCCTTCCTGTTCCATTGATTTTGGCTCTTCATAAACGCCACCAATATTCGTGCGAACATGACGCATATAACGACCAAATTGTGTCATTACTTGACCATACAACTCTTTCGCATCGTCATAATTTTTACCATCTTCTTCGATCCAAGTTTCAATTTGAGGCAAAATACGTTTAAGGTTTTCGATACCATAAGCACTGGCCTTCATTGCATCATCTCCCAAGTCTTCCGTTTGTGCAGAAGGATCAAACGGGTTACTTCGTTGCATGCCGTAACGATACATCCAGTCACCATTTTTCTCAACAACCCATTTATTCAATTCGGCAGCATCTTCTGCAGCTGTTTCATTATCCAAATGTGCATAACCCCATTTGATTGACCATTTATCATACACCCCGACCATCGGCATCAAGCGAACATCGCCATCTTCTGGCTGAGCCACATAGTTAAAACGCGCATAATCCATAATTGACGGAGCCGTTCCCATTCGTTGTGTAAACGAAGCAGAACGCAACGAATCAACCGGAAAAGCTGCACTGGATCCCATATTATGAGGCAAACCTAAAGTGTGTCCGACTTCGTGAGCACAAACAAAACGAATCAATTCCCCCATGACCTCATCACGGAAATTTGCCTTTTGAGCAGCTGTATTAATCGCTGCAGTTTGTGTAAAATACCAGTTGCGTAACAAATTCATTACATTATGATACCATAAAATATCAGATTCCAAAATCTCACCTGTGCGAGGATCGTGGACGTGTGGCCCTTGTGCATTTTGAATATCTGTCGAAATGTAGCGAATAACGGAATAACGCACGTCCTCTGGACTCCAATCCGGATCTTCCTCTTTTGTCGGCGCTTCTTTAGCAATAATAGCATTTTTAAAACCTGCGGCTTCGAATGCTGGTTGCCAGTCCTCGATTCCCTTTTTCAAAAACGGCACCCACTGTTTTGGGGTTGCAGGATCGATATAATAAATAATTTGCTTTACCGGCTCTACTAATTCCCCTTTTGCATACGCCTCTGGGTCTTTAGGCTCCAAACGCCATTTTGTAATCATCCGAACAGTCGCTGCTCTTTGCAAAGTCGAACTATAATCCGTCGTAGAAACAGAAAAATAACCTACCCGATTATCATACAAACGAGGTTTCATTGGCTCTTCGGGCAACAATACAAACGACTGATTCATTTCTAAAGTCAAAGTATTCGTCAAAAAGTTTGCTGGTAATTTTGAACCATCATAAGTCAAGATATGACGAATTTCAACATTTTCGGGAAATGCTTTCATACTCGAAATCATACTACGCTTACTATCCAAGCGAGTAATACCAAAACTACGTTTTTGACCAGTAGACAAAGCACCGATCATATCGACATCCGTCGTAAACAAAGGTTTGACATCAATCACATAACCTTGTTCAGTTTTAGAAGTATCTTTCTTAATCGCCTTAATATCAAAAACCATAATAATCGGCTCTGTATTGTTTGATTTTACAGATTTGTAAATTGGCTCTTCGTAACTCGCTACGCTTGAATACGAAACCGAACGCAATAAAATTTGATCACCGACTTTTTGCCAACGAATCACTTGCTGTGGACGAGATTTCATACCAGCACCACCAAAATTTAAGCCTTTTACCGTACCTGCGATTCTACTCACAACCAATACCTCACGCTCTAAAATATCTACCGGAATCTCAAAATAATATTTATCCTCTACCGTATGCACAGTGAATAGACCTTCATCTGACTTTGCTTTTTCGGTAATAACGTCTTTATAATCTTTAATTTTGCCTTTCGGCCCTTTTTTAGCTGGAGCAGCTGGTTTTGTAGCTTCCTTTTTTTTCTTCTTACCAAAGATCTGTGCGTCAGCATCATTACTAATGAAAGGAATACAAAGTAGTAACAGCACTACTCTAAGATAATTTTTCATATTTCTGGACTTTATTTAAGTAGTATTTAATTTAATTATTTTGATAATTCGATAGGTTCGGGCACTTCTAATATATTCAATATTAAAATATCTGAAAACGAATGTAACAAATTTGCAAAGGCTTTCTATGAGATTCGTGTCAAATCTTGCCTTTTCTATCTTTTTAAATTTGTTTCAATACTTCTAAAGCATCTTCAACTAAGTTCTCCTGTGATTTTGGTTCGATTCCAGTAGTAGACAAATTTTCGAATCGTTTTTTAAAGCTATTTACTTTACTATTCTCGCCAGATATCGTCGTTCCTTTTTCTATCCAATCATCACATCGCTTTGAAATCTTCAGAATTATACCTTATTTTTTTAGCTTACGCAAAATAGCAGGCAACTGCCTCAAAGCCGCCAACTCTCGCCATTTCGTTCGTGCTTCCTCAGCAGGAGAACCGAAGTACAACTTGCCACCTTCCAATGATTTAGAAACCCCAGCTTGTGCCGAAATAATGGCCTTCTCGCCTATCCGCAACGATTTTGACAAACCTGCTTGACCATAAATCGTCACATTATCTTCGACAATTGTCTTTCCAGCGATACCAACTTGTGACGCAATAATACAGCGTTTTCCAATTTCCACACCATGAGCAATATGCACCAAGTTATCCAGTTTTGTTCCTTCTCCAATCACCGTATTTCCCGAAACACCCTTATCAATCGTACAATTCGGGCCAATTTCTACATTATCTTCAATAATCACTTGTCCGCACGAATGCCATTTTTCAAAACCATCGGGACGACCTTTGTAATAAAAAGCAGGGCCACCGATAACCGTTCCTGCATGAATTTCGACATTATCACCGATTTTGACATTGTTATAAATCACAACATTCGCATGAATGTAACAGTTTTTACCAATCTCAACTTCTTCGCCAATCATCACATTCGGTTCAAAAAAACAATTCTCACCAATAATCGCACTATCCGCAATCGGTTTCGTAATGCGATATTGCGGCCGATAACGCAACGCCAAATTATTATAGGCCGTAAACGGGTCGTCACAAATTAACAAGGCTTTGCCTTCTGGTACTTCCGTTTCTTTATTAATAATAATGATCGTCGCATCAGAATTGAGCGATTTTTTATAATATTTTTCAACATCAACAAAGGTAATATCGCCTTCCGTGACTTTATGAATTTCGTTCAAGCCAGTAGCGATTAAGTCGGTATTTCCGATGAGTTTTGCACCGATAATTTCGGCGATATCCGTGACTGCAATTGCTGGTATTTTCAATGTCTTATATTTTTGTTTTATGTAAAATGTGCTATTATTTACATCACAACTTGTCCCAAAACCTCGGGATAGTTAAATTTTTTCATGGAGCTTTTTTGTGGCAAACTTCTATCTAATATCAAAGATAATTGATTGTTCTGACTGTTTTTTAAATCTGAATTTATTTATCATTTTGAATAAACACCAACATTTTTTTGCTCGTGCAGGCTTTTTCAACAATCAAAACAAGACGAATTTGCTTAATTTTCTATCTACAAATGATTTTTTTCTTTACCAATAATAGCTTGAATCAACCAAGCAAAGAATACGACCAGTACACAACCGATTAAATTCAACCATAAATATTCTAACTTGATAACGCCGTAACTATTCAATGTAAAGGTGCTGATGATAATAATTTCTCCAATAATACCAGCATAAAATACGGCTCGACCACCTATTTTTTTAAAGAAAAAGGCAACGATAAAAACGCCCAGAATTGTTCCATAAAATAATGAACCAATAATGTTAACAGCTTCAATCAAGTTGTCAAATAAGGACACCGAAGCCGCAAAAACTAAAGCGATTCCGCCCCAAAGTATCGTGAACCATTTGGACGCATTGAAATAGTGTTCGCTTTGTTCGTTTGGTCGAAAAGAGCGTTTGTATAAATCTATTGTTGTCGTTGTTGACAAGGCATTCAGTTCAGCTGCTGTCGAGGACATTGCTGCCGAAAAAATGACAGCTAACAACAAACCGACTAAACCTGCCGGCAAATTATTCATCACGAAAGTAATAAATACAAAATCGGCTTCTCTTGATGAATCATCAACTTCTTTGATAAGTGTCTGGACTGCCTCGTTGTTTTTTTTATAAACTTTTTGGAGCGTATTAACTTCTTGTTTGGCGGTTTCGATTGCCGCCTCATTGCCTGTTTTCATAACTTCTACTAAGTTGAAAACCGCTACTTTTTTATCTTCAAATATTTCACCTTGACGACTCTCTAAGGCTTCAACTTGTTCGGAATAGCCGCTTTCGATCAAACTACTTTTTGCGGCAGCATCAAAAAACGCTGGCGGCTGATTGAATTGATAAAAAACAAACAACATCGCACCGATAAACAAAACTGAAAACTGCATCGGCACTTTAAAAATACCATTAAACAACAATCCTAAACGACTTTCCGTCAAAGTTTTCCCTGAAAGATACCGCTGAACTTGCGACTGATCTGTTCCAAAATAAGATAAAAATAGAAAAGTCCCACCGAATAATGCCGACCAAATATTGTAGCGATTCGAGAGGTCAAACTCCAAATCAACAACTTCTAATTTACCCATTTTACCGGCGACATTCACCGCATCACCGAAACTAACGGCTTCTGGCAATTGATTAATCAAAACCAAAAAGGCGACGAACATTCCGCCCAAAATGATAATCATCTGTTGTTTTTGAGTTTGGCTAACGGCATCCGTTCCGCCCATGACGGTGTAAAAAGTGACGACAATCCCAATAATTAAAATCGTATAACTTAAATCCCAACCTAATATTTTATTAAGAATAATCGCTGGTGCAAAAATCGTCAAACCTGCGGCCAAACCTCGTGATAGCAAAAAGAAAACGGCCGTCAGTGTCCTTGCCCGAACATCAAAACGGGTTTCTAAATATTCGTAAGCCGTATAAACTTTAAGTTTGTAAAATCGAGGCAAGACGAAGATAGCTAAAATGACCATCGCTATCGGCAAACCAAAATAAAACTGTGCGAAACGCATTCCATCATCAAAGGCTTGTCCTGGCGTTGATAAAAAAGTAATCGCACTGGCTTGCGTCGCCATAATCGACAAGCCGATAGTCCACCATTTTTGTTGTCTATCGCCTAACAAATACGATTCAACATCGGTTTTTCCACGAGTTTTCCAAACGCCATACAGTACAATACCTAACATAGTAGCACAAAGTACAATCCAATCAAGTGTATTCATTATTGATGTTTAATGGTGAATAAGTAGAATAGAATTATCAAAATCGTGTGCAAGATGAGCACAAACATATATAGGCGTTTCCAGCTACCCAGAATTGGAGGTTTTTCGTCTTCCATAGCATTTTATTGAAGTGTAAAGTGTTAAATTTGAGGTATTTTATAGCTAACACTAAATTTTATAAAAAGTCGAACAATTTTAGGGAAAATTTATAGGTCGTACAAAAATTGATCAGATAGTTATGATTTTATAGCAAAATATCTACAATTATTCCTTTCGTGTCCGAATTGTTTTTCATAAATCATTATCAATCAATTTTCCGAAATTGAATCTTTCCTGTTAAGAAACAAAGGAAGGTGCAAAAGCGTATTTTTATAAAAACGTCCTTTATATTGTTATTAAAAATAGTGGTAATTTTGTGTCGAAACCTAAGAATAACGCTTATGTACTGTACATTTTGTAAAACAGAGAATTTCGAATCACCTACCATCTACTATTGTCATATCAATAGTATAATTTTCAAAAGTGTTCGCTCTTTGATAACATATTTGTCTGGAAGACCGTACACCAGATTATTGCATTAATAGAAAACTTTCAATTTAGAGCTTATAATGAAATCACCTATGACTTATCTAAATCAATCCGTGACATTTAAAAATCGTCTTTTAATTTGCTTTCTTTTAAGTATGCCGATACTTAGTAAGGCTCAAACAGAACTACATCGACAGTATATAGAACGGTTTTATCCTATTGCTATCGCAGAAATGGAACGTGCAGGAATTCCTGCAAGTATCAAGCTGGCACAGGCTATATTAGAGTCGGGAGTAGGAAAGAGCGAACTGGCCACGAATGCTAATAATCACTTCGGTATCAAATGTGGAAGTGACTGGATAGGTGACGGATATTATCTGAAAGATGATGATAAAGATGCTTCAGGAAACTTGATTAAATCGTGTTTTCGGGTTTTTGATTCGCCCGAAGAATCCTTCATTGCACATACTGAGTTTTTGGCAGACCCCAAAAAAGCCTTTCGCTATGGACCGCTTTTCGAGTTTAGTTCTACCGATTATAAAAGTTGGGCTTATGGCTTAAAAGATGCCGGTTATGCTACGAATCCTCGTTATCCAGATTTGTTACTTTCTGTTATTAAAAATAATAATTTGGATCAATATGACAAGTTGACGTTGGCTGATTTAGACCCTTCGTTTGTAGAGAATTATCCTCAACAACGTGATGAATTGGCGAATCGAAAATATACAAAAATCACAACGTTTAATAATCTTAAATCTGTATTTGCCAAAGAAGGAGAAACGCCTTCCGATATCAGTTTAAAATTCAATATACCTACAAGGTTAATTATAAAATATAATGAGATTGACGGCATTAAGATTTTTGAAAAAAACGAACGGGTTTTCTTGCAGAGTAAACGTACCAAATACAAGGGTAATACGAAGATTCATCGTGTTCAAAAAGGCGAATCTATATACGATATCAGTCAAAAATATGGTATCAAAACTCAATGGCTGCATTGGCGAAATCGAATAAAACCAAATACAGAACCGGCACCTGGAGCACAATTAAATCTAAAAGGCTGGAATTTTAAAGGCGTCAAAACCCTGCCTCCTGGGACAACACCAAAAAAAGATGAACCAAAAACGGATAATCAACCGAATGATAATGATGGCTATTTGGACGAAATCGTCCCACCTTCTGCACAAAAAATAACGCACATTGTGCAAAAAGGAGAAACGCTTTACAGCATTGCTCGTAAATATGGCGTACCGATTGAGAAAATTAAAAAGTCGAATAATTTAGAGAATAATACCTTGAATGTTGGTCAAGAATTAATCATAAAATAGTCTTTGTATTGATTTACAAACATTTATTCATTAAATTATTGCATATTTATTTTACTTATTGTTATTCTTTGCATAGCGTATATTTTTTTGTAATACAAATTGCCGGCAGAATCTTAAATGTAAATCATATGAAAAATACGATAATCTTATTATTCTTTATCTTTAATTCAATAATGCTATTCGCCCAGTCGAATGCGAAGGCTTATATAGATACATATAAAAGTATTGCGTTGCAGCAAATGATTGAAACTGACGTGCCTGCCAGCATTACCTTAGCACAAGGTATTTTGGAATCTGCCGTCGGAACGTCTGTTTTAGTGACTCAAGCCAATAATCATTTTGGACTGCTATGTACAGATGGCTGGCAAGGAGAGGCATTGTATAAATTAAAAGATGGTCAAGAAATCTGTTATAAAGTCTATAACTCTTCGGCTGATTCGTACATCGAACACACAACCAAATTAGCGACTAATCCACAATTTGAAAATTTATTTTACATAGAACCTACCAATTATAAACGCTGGGCAAAAGGTTTAGAAGCTTTAAAATACTCTACAATTCCAAATTATGCCGATCAATTAATTAAAATTATTGAACTATATGAATTGTATAAGATTGATGCAGCGATCGATATCTATCGAGGCGAAATCAACTCAAAAGTAAAAACTGGTTTTGAAACACCCTATAATTCTGATGAAGATATTCTATATATTAATGATGTAAAAGCAGTCATCGCAAGCGGTAAGGAAACACCGCTTGAGTTTGCGGCTCGAATGAAAATTCCATTACGTAAGGTATTAAAATATAATGATATTTTGCTTTCGCAAACATTTCAGCCTGGTCAATATATATTCTTAAATAAGAAAAAATCAAAATATACGAAAGACTTAGAAGTACACAAGGTTAAAGAAACTGATAATATGTACCTGATTTCTCAACAATATGGTATTCGCTTGAAGAATTTATTGAGAATGAATCAATTAAAAATTGGGGAAGAGCCTCGTGTGGGAGAAAAAGTATATTTAAAAGCTAAAGCTCCTTTAAAACCAGTTTTGCGTTCTTCAAGGTTCACACCAGATGTCACGCCCGAAATCAAGAACGAAGGATTAAACGAAGAAGCAATAGAAACGCCCTCTGTGCGTATCATTACACCACCAACAACGACAATAGAACCAACAAAACCTGTTACAAATCGACAGACTCCTCCCGACAACGGAAATATTATATATATATATCCAGATGAGCCAAATTATGGCGATGATGAAATTGTAAAAGAAGAAAATACCATAACTCCACCGCCTATAAGGGAGATACCAGCAAAGCCAAACAGTAAACCTGTTCCTCCTAATGTCCATGTTGTCAAAAAAGGAGAAACATTATATAGTATTTCAAAAAAGTATAAAGTTACGGTACAACGTTTGAAGGATTTGAATGGCTTATTATCTAATACGATAGAAATAGATCAACATATTCGGTATCAATAATAAAGCAATAGCCAAGAACAAGCTAAAACGAACTAAAAACGCTTATCTAAATCAAATTAGATAAGCGTTTTTTAATTAAGCATTAAATTTACATTTTAATTAAAAAATCGAAAGACTGGGTAAATAAAAAAGCACAAAAAGTTATACAACTTTTTGTGCTTATTATTAATAGATCCTAACAAACAATACTATTGATTAATCGGAGTTGGATCGAATAATCCTGGTATCGGAGAAGGAACATTTGAATTTGAGTTTATCTCATCTTGTGTATAAAGGAAACGCTCAGGAATGTTTGTACCTGTATTTGCAGGAATACCTAACATATTGTCTGTTCTTCTCAAATCTGTAAAGATTTCGATTTGACCATACATTGAAAGATACTTTTCTTCCATGATTTCCATCAATAAAGACTCATCAGCTGTTTGACCTGCGATATTTGCCATACCTCCTGCATCAAAATCAGCAGTAACATAGTCGTCGTATGCAGTTCCATACTTTGCAGCGTGAGCAGCACGAGCATTATTCAAATGATCTAAAGCCATTGCACTGTTTCCTGTTCTTGCATAACACTCTGCCAAGATTAATTCATTCTCAACATAAGTAACTAATGGAAATTCTGAAGAAGGTGTAAACATACCGTCTTTCCAGTTTGGATCTACAGTACCGTAAGTGTCACCATCATCGAACAAATAATAGTGGCTAACACGCTCAGACTCATCTGTTTTTGCATTACCACGGTAGTTTCCATCATTAGGATTTAATAAAGAGAATGCATAAGCACCATCAGCAGTCATATAACCTCCTCTTTCGAAATCCATGAAGCTATAATATATATTATAACTTGTAGGAATATCGTTGTGTGTAGCTACCCAGTCATTATCCGAAGATGATACTCCGTTTTGAGCCGCTGCGATTGCGTCAGCATACTGACCAGTGTGAAGGTAATTACGAGCTTTTAAAGTGTACGCAACTTCTTTCCAAGAACCTAATCTTGTTACATAAGCAAAATCACCATCTTCACTTGCAGTCGTAATAGCTTTGTCTAAAGTTGCCTGAACAGCCGTATAAACATCTGCTTGTGAATCATATGTAGGATTAGCATAAACATCAGGTTGTGCAGCTTGACTGTAAGGTACATCACCAAAAAGATCTGCTGCTGTCCCGATCATGTGTGCTTCAATAATTAAAGCTGCTGACTCTAAAGGTCCATTATTCAAAGCAGCTGCTTTTTCTTGTAACTGACGGGATACATACAAACCATTAGCGTAGATATCTCTCCAGCCATAATCGAAGTCACTTGCTACTGCATTATATTCATAAGTAGCAATGTACTGACGATCAGAACCTGTAAAAGCTCCTGACCACATTCCTGCTGTACGTGCGTAAGATCCTTCATGTACAAAAACATTTGCAGCTTCTAAGCCTCCAAACATCGTTATGGCAGGAGCATCTGTTGGATCGTTAGGGTTTTCATCAAAACCTTCTACTAACGATTCACACGAAACAATACTCATTGACAGGGCAAGGAGCATTGCATATTTTAATATATTTCTCATTCGTATTTTTCTTTTTTAATGTTAGTTAAAGAGTGAGAAAGTATGTGATACGTCAATCTATACTTTCTACAATACCAAAACTGAATTAATTAGTAAGCAACTTTTATTGTGAACAAAAATGAACGAGTTCCTGGATTTGTAAAGTAATCCAAACCACGACCATTAGATGCACCTGTCAAGTTAGTATCTGGGTCAACACCTTCTGCTTGTGTCCAAATCACCAAATTTCTACCTGTTAAAGAGAAATCAATACTGCTCAACTTAGTTGCTTCACGGAATCCTTTAGAATCTAAACGGTATGAAAGTGCCATTTCACGGATACGAGTCCATGATGCATCTTTAACAAACTGCTCTCCAACAGGACCGAATCCACCACCGTTAGCAAGATACCATGATTGATCTAAGAAAACGTCTCCGCCACCAAAGTCTTCATAAGCACCTCTAACTGTATAATTACCATCATCGTTAGGAGCATAATAACCTGAAATAGTAGCACCATTAGAAAGAATAGTAGCATCTGCTTGTTCTGGTGTAAATGTAACTAAGTCATGAGCAGTTGCAGCAGAAGTACCGAAGTAACGAAGTACCCCCTCTGTACCAAACCACATATCATTACCCTGTGAAGTTTCAAATAAGATATTGAAACCAAAACCTCTCCAACGAGCTGTTGCACTTAAACCACCTCTCCAATCTGGATTAGGGTCACCTACAACACCTTCTGAAGGAGCAACAACAGGGAAACCTGCATCATTTAAAATATAGTTACCATTGTCATCTCTCTGGAATGATCCTGCCCAAAGTGCACCCATAGGGTGACCTTCTACTGCACGAGAAGAAGAACCTGTAAATCCATTCAAGAAGATAGATTCTACCCCGTTCAAATCTGTTACAGTATTTACATTTCTAAACCAATTAAGACCTAAATCAAAAGAAAAATCTCCTTGTTTGTAAACTAATGTATTGATATCTAACTCGTAACCTTTATTTTCAATAGTCGCAGCATTATCTAACTTGTCATAGAAACCTGTAGAAATAGGCACATCAACTGCAAAAATCGCATCAGTCGTTCTATTTTGGTAATAAGTAAAGCTAAGGCTTGTTCTGTCTTGGAAGAAACGTAAATCTGTTCCAATCTCAAACTCTGTCTTACGTTCTGGTCTTAAGTTAATATTACCTAAACGATTGCTCGGTGTGTAAGAACCCTGGCCATAATCACCAGCATTAAGTGTAGGTCCCCAACCAGATACCAAACTTGAAGAAGTATATAACGTAGAAGAAGCATAAACAGGAGGCTGAATACCTACTACACCATAACCCATACGTAACTTACCAAAGTTTAATACAGAATTATTAGACAATGCGCCTAATTTTGTAAACTGCCATGCTGCAGATGCAGATGGATAGAAGAAAGAACTTTGTGCTGCCGCTCCGAAAGTAGAAGCTGCTTCTTGACGACCTGTTACTGTTAAAAATAACTGATCATACAAATCAGCACTTGCTGTGAAATATGCTGCTGCCGTTCTGATAGTAGAAGAAAAATCAGATGTTGTACTTGACGCAGGCGTAGCATTATCTAAGTTAGCAGGTGCGTAAGGTAAAATGAATGAATTGATAGAACCACCAAGTCTGTCATAACGACGCTCATTGAAGTTGAAACCAACCAATCCGTTGATTGAGAAGTTTTTGCTAAATGATTTCGACGCACGAGCAAACACATCTGCATTCGATTGAGTTTCCTGGATTGTATTCTTTTCCAAACCAACAAGACCAGCTGCAGAACCAACAGGATAAAGCGTAAAACGGTCATCAGTATAGTTATCCACACCGACACGTCCCGTAATATTTAACCAATTTGTAGGATCATAGCTTAACTCCGTTCCTACTACAATTCTATCTACCTCAGAAGTATTTTCTTGTTCGTAAATCGTCCAACCCGGATTGTTATAAACCGGTCCGATAGGCAAACCTCCTACAATACGATTTCCTAAATAATCACGGTAAGCACGGTGTGCTCTCTCTGTACGAACACCCGATGCAGAAACATGTGCTCCTGTATGATCTGTGTTGCTAAAATCCGGAGAGGTACGTAACATACCTAAATAAAGTCCATTAAGGTTAGAACCTTGCTGAACACGATTAGAGTTTGTCTTAATATAAGCTGAGTTTACACTCAACTTTAATTTATCACCCAATCTACGGTCTGCATTAATACGGAAGTTCGTACGATTATAGTCCGAGTTTCCACGCATAATACCTTGCTGATTCAAGTTTGCGAAACTTGCAAAGAAAGATCCATTCTCATCACCACCACTGATACTCAAAGAGTTATCTGTAAAGAAACCATTTCTGAAAACTTGATCTAAATTTTCTTGTAAGTAAGTATCTTGAGAACGCTTCTCTGTAATCGGATAATAAATAGATCCATCTGTTGCCTCGAAGTACTCACCAGTCTCATCAACTACATCACTACCGCCTGCACGTGAACTGATTCTATCACCCCAAGTCAACGCACTATTAGGTCCCCAGCTTCCGCCAAAACCTTGTCCATAAACATCCTGTAAATCATGTGTAATGTTCACCTGATCGACTGATACAGTAGAACGGAAGTTTACATTGAATGATTTGTTATCCATTCTTCCACGTTTAGTAGTGATAATGATAACACCATTAGCTGCACGAGTACCCCATTGTGCTGCCGCAGCTGCACCTTTCAATACTTGTACACTTTCGATATCATCAGGATTAATATCATTTAAACGTGACTGCTCTACAACTCCTCCTGTATTTGCTTCCGTATTAATAGAAGAGTTATAAACTGGCATACCGTCAACTACGATTAAAGGCTGTAAGTCACCAGTAATCGTACTTTGTCCACGAATCTGAATGTAAGCTCCTGCCCCTGGATCACCTGTGTTACGAGTAATCGCTACACCTGAAGCCTTTCCAGAAAGACCTTGAATAACACCTGTTTCACCTGAATTAACAATCTTCTTACCTCCTACTTGAGAAGAAGATGTACCTTGTTTATCAGGGTCTGCCTTCAAACCTAATGCTGTAACAACAACATCATTTAATAAAATACCTTCTGTCATTACTACATCAACAACATTAGAAGCACCTAACTCTACTTCTTCTGTGTTAAATCCTGTGTAACTGAACACTAAGATATTTGAACCGTCTGGTACAGAAATACTGTACTTACCATCAAGGTCCGTAACTGTACCTGTAGTTGAACCTTTTACGACAACATTTACGCTGATGAGTGCCTCGCCGGACTCATCTGTTATCGTACCCGTTACTGTGCGTTGTGCGAACGTAGCCGACACGGTGAACAGTAACATTGCAACAATTAGTGAGAATTTTTTCATGCAATATTGCTTTTAGTTAATAATAATAAAATTGCTTCAACCGTAAATTTAAAGCCTATTTTTAAATTTATGTTAATTTTCGGGCAAGTAATCATAGCGTAACTTATACACTAAGATAAATTAAAAGCACTTATATATAATTACTTTTAATTTATTAAAAACTGATTATCAACAATTAATAATTTTAAGAAATAATCCTTCTTTTTTCCGAAATCAATTTTTCAATAAAATTTTATTTTGTAAACACTTAACACAAAACTAACAATAAATTTTATATTTTAACAAAAAACCTAAAAACAAAATTTAATTTTAATATAAGCAAATCCTAAAGATGAATATTTATACAAAATGGATATATTAAATGTTAAATTTTTATAAGCCTTATTTTTTTTAAAAAAAAATGACTTTTTTCAAAAAAAAACAGCTTTTCCGTTAAAGAAAAGTTATAACAAAAGTCTAATACATCAATTTTGTGACTTGATACATCTCACTTATTGATATAATTCGAAGCATATTTACATCGTTTTTACCTGATTAAGCCTTTTCAAAAAAACTTATTCCGACTCAAATGAATATAAAATCATACTACACTCATATAGCTATTGACAACACGAATTAATTAACATATATTGATAGTTTAGTAGTTAGGCGACTTTAAGTAGTTTTTATAATTCAAAATAACTACCGAAACGACTTAAGCCACAAAAACTACCAAAATTTTTTAAACTAAAAAACTATGACGAACAAACGAAATATTTTAACGATTGCATTGATGGCGATTGCTGTCATTGCATTTTCATTCACGCTCAGCAGTTATAATATCAGACAGTCTAAATTGACCGCCGAGATTTCACCGAGTAGTCGGGACACAGCAGGGCAGACGAAAGCCAAAAAGGAAAAATTCTTACGACAACTTATGAATGATAATTATGACGAACTCTGGGCAAAAGTTGATTCAATCGACCGACTCGGACAACCGAAATCTGCCCTCGAAATCGTGGATAAAATCTACGACAAAGCAACAAAAGAAAAAAACGCAACGCAAACCGTAAAAGCCTTAATTTACCAAAATCGCTACAATGCAATCCTCGAAGAAGATGGTTTAGTAAAAGCCATCAACCGTATGTCGCTACAGGTGGACAACGCTGAATTTCCGATCAAGCCTTTGTTACAATCTATGTTAGCAGAAGCTTACACCAGTTATTTTCAAAATCAATCCCGAGTACTCGGGAGAAAATATCGCAACCGCTCGGAAACCGTTAACTTTGATAAAACCGATATTCAAACTTGGTCGGAGGCAGATTTTGTGCGAAAAGCAATCGAACTATACGAATTATCGATTGAAAGAGACAAAGAACTTCAAAAGATTGATTTAAAGGATTTCAAAGAAATAATCACGAATTATGACGCTGACGGTCGTGCTTATCGCAATACGATGTACGAGCTTTTGGCTCATCGTGCGTTGGCTTATTTTTCTAATGAACGAACCTATTTGACAAAACCAGCTTATCAGTTTTATGTCGATAAATCGGAATATTTCACTCGTGCTGGAATTTTTACAGATTTGCGAATCACCTCAAAAGATACCGCTTCTTTGAAGTTGAAAACTTTACATTTATATCAAGATGTACTCAATTTTCACATAAACGATACGGACAAATCAGCTTTGATTGATGTAGATTTGAAACGATTGGATTTTATTTATAATAATTATAATGGTGCCGATAAGGATAATTTATATGAAGCGGCTTTGGTCAATATGGAAAAACGCTATTTGAATAATCCTTTGTCCAGTGAAGTTTCGTACAGATTAGCAAAACTACATTTAAAAAAAGGGGCAGATTATGACCGACGTAAAGGCGACGAACACAAATGGGAATTAAAATCGGCTTACACGATCGCCAGCGAAGCTATCAAACGGCATCCAAATTCTTTGGGGGCGACACAATGTCAAGCTATTCTAAATCAACTAAATAAAAAAGAACTTAATCTTACTTTTGAGCAAGTCAATATTCCAAATAAGCCGATTCTGGGCGTGATTAATTACAAAAATATCGATCATGCTTATGGAAAGGTCGTGAAAGTGACGCATGACGAAATGCGTGAACTTAATCAAAAAAATCAAAAAGAATGGTTTGAAATCATCAATTCAAAGCCAACCGTTCAAGCTTTTTATATGAAATTAAAAGGCAGTGACGATTATCGTTCGCACGATATCGAGTTTGATCTAAAAGGTTTAGACAATGGAATTTACTACGTCTTAGTTGCTGACAATACGAACTTTTCTTACGAAAATCATGGCGTTGCGTATTCGATAATCAATATATCTAATTTGGCTTTCGCCCAACGTAAAAGCGATAAAGACAAACAAGTTTTCATCTTGACAAATCGTACAACTGGCGAACCTCAAAAAGATGTCGAAGCGGAATATTTTGTGGAAGAGTATAATCGTATTCAACGCAGATATATTTATAAATCGGCTGGAAAACAGACCAGTGACGAACGTGGATTTATCGAAACTAATGTTACTGCAAATCGCTATTTCAACGTGAAATTTACAAAAGGTAAAGACATTTTATATTTCGATGATGGTTACTCAAATTATCGTTATAACAATAATAGTTCGGCAAATATTCAAACACATATTTTCTTAGATAGAGCGATTTATCGACCTGGTCAAACCGTTTATTTTAAAGGTTTGGCGGTAAAAAACTTACCAAATTCTAAAGTACCTGAAATTGTTAAAAATGAAAAAGTTGAAGTCACATTTTATGATGCAAATTATCAAGAAGTTGACAAAAAAGAAATGACAACGAACGAGTTCGGAACATTCAACGGTTCATTTAATGCACCGCAAGGTGGACTTTTGGGACGAATGCAAATTCAAACACAAATCAAAGGTTATTCTTCTTCAAAATCTTTGAGAGTTGAAGAATATAAACGACCGAAATTTGAAGTGACTTTCGAGCCAATTGAAGGTAGTTTCAAACTGGACGAAAAGGTGACGACGAAAGGAAAAGCAAAGGCTTACGCAGGTAGTGATATCGATGGTGCAAATGTGAAATATCGTGTCGTTCGTCAGGCGTATTTTCCATATTGGCGTTGGTGGTCTTGGGGCTATAATCCTTACAATACACAACAAACAGAGATTACGAACGGAGAAACAAAAACGGATGAAAATGGAGAATTTACCATTGATTTCACGGCTTTAGCCGATAAGTCGATTCCGAAAGACAGAACGCCGTTTTTTAATTTTACGATTTATGCCGATGTGACCGACATTACTGGCGAAACGCACAGTTCTCAAACCGTTGTAAAGGTCAGCTACATTGGTTTGGAAGCGGATATTGCGGTAAGCGACAATGTGAATAAAACCGAAATTAAGGAATTTGTAATCACTACAAATAACCTTAGCGGAACGCACGAAAATGCTACCGGAACTATCAAAATCGAACGATTAAAAACGCCAGAAAAAGTATTTAAAAATCGTTTGTGGGAAAAGCCAGAGTTTACGAATTTAACTGAATTAGAGTTTAAAAAATCGTTTGATTATGCCTTTGGCGAAGAAGATTTGACGAAAAATTGGAAAGTGATTGAAACCGTTCTCGATACCAAATTTAATACAGAAAAATCTAAAAAATTAGATTTGAAAAAAATCAAAAATTGGGAACAAGGTCGATATCGTTTGACGATGAAAACGCAGGATAAATTTGGTAATCCGATTGAGCAAATTAAAGAATTTACGGTATTCGCACCAAGCGAAAAAACCGTTCCTACGAATGAAGCATTTTGGTTGACGGCTGATAAATCAAGTGCAGAACCAGGCGAAACGGTAAATATTCAAATCGGTTCCGGTTACAAAAAATCACACGTATTATATGAAGTGGAGCAAGATGGAAAAATCTTAGAATCCAAATGGCTCAACGTCAAAGGCAAACAGTCGATTGATTTGCCCATTAAAGAATCGTATCGTGGCAATATTCATTATTCGGTGGCAATGATTCAAAACGACCGTTTTCACGGGGAATCAAAAACCGTTTATGTGCCTTGGTCAAACAAAGATTTAAAAATCGAGTACATGACTTTCCGTGATAAAATGCAGCCAGGTTCGGATGAAGAATGGCAAATCAAAATCTCGGGAGCAAAAGGCGATAAAGTCGCTGCTGAAATGGTCGCAACCATGTACGATGCTTCATTAGATGCCTTTGCGGCAAATAATTGGTCAGCGTCTTTCTTTGGTAGTTCTTACCAACAAAGAGCATTAGCACAAGGTCAAGGATTTTCGTCTGTTGGTTCATCGTTGTTACAAAATAATTGGCAGCCAGATTATACTTATGCGAAGTATAGAAATTACCCGGCTTTGAATTGGTTTGGCTTTTCTTTTTATGAATATTCGTATATGTATACAGGATCCTCCGAAATGATGGATGATGGTATTCTCTACGACCCGGTATTCGAAGAAATAGCTGTTGGTTCACCTGCACCTACTTCTGCACCTCGACCGAAAAGTTCAAGAAATAGAAAAGAAAAAGAATCTGCACCAAAAGAAGAGGTAATTGTAGTATATAATCCCGATTCTTTTTCCGAAGAGGTCATTGTTATCGAGGAAGATAAAGTCGAAAAAACAGACTTTTCAGAAGTTCAAATCCGAACCAACCTAAACGAAACCGTATTTTTCTATCCAGATTTGGTAACAGACGAAGAAGGCAATATTATCATCAAATTCAAGATGAATGAAGCCTTGACCCGTTGGAAATTTTTAGGCTTTGCACATACAACCGACTTGCAACAAGCTTTTACGCAAAAAGAAGTCGTGACGCAAAAAGACTTAATGGTGATGCCAAATCCACCGAGATTTTTCCGTGAAAATGATAAAATTGAGTTTACCGCAAAAGTGTCGAATCTATCCGATAAAGACTTGAAAGGTCGAGCGAAGTTATTATTGTTTGATGCAATTACGATGCAGCCGATTGATGCAAAATTAAGCAACAATATTCCAGAGGTCGATTTTGCTGCGAAGCAAGGTCAATCTGATGCGGTGAGTTGGAGTTTAAATATTCCAGATTTTGGCGTAAATGCGGTAACGTACCGAGTTGTAGCGAAAGCTGGTAACTTCTCCGACGGTGAAGAAGCAACTTTACCAGTTTTGACGAATCGTAAATTGATGGTAGAAACCATGCCGTTGCCAGTTCGTGGTGGAATGACGAAAGAATTTACCTTCAAAGCAATGGATAAAGCAAACCGTTCAACAACGTTGAAAAATCACGAAATGACGTTAGAATTTACGTCAAATCCAGCTTGGTATGCGGTTCAATCCCTACCCTATTTGATGGAATATCCTTATGAATGTACAGAGCAGGTTTTTAGTCGTTATTATGCGAATACGTTGGCAACTTCGGTAGCGAACTCTTCACCTCAAGTCAAGAAAGTTTTTGATTCTTGGAAAAACATTACGCCACAAGCGTTAGAATCTAATTTATCAAAAAATCAAGAATTAAAATATGCACTTTTAGAAGAAACGCCGTGGGTTTTGGCAGCACAAAGCGAAGCACAACAAAAGAAAAATATCGGTTTATTATTCGATTTGAATCGAATGTCGAATGAGTTGGAATCTGCTTTACGCAAAATGGAAAAACGTCAGTCGAGAAGTGGCGGATTTCCATGGTTTCCGGGCGGTCGAGATAGTTGGTACATTACGCAATACATCATCGAAGGCATGGGACATTTGAACTATTTGGGAGCAATCGGTGAGAAAAGCGGATTGAGCAAAAAACAATCTGCAGGAAGCATGATTGAAAAAGCGGTGGAGTATTGCGATAACGAATTGTTACGTCATTATAACGAATTAGTCGAACGCTCGGAAAAGTATAAATTCGACTTAAAAGACGATCATTTGGATTATATGGCAATTCATTATTTATATGCTCGTTCGTTCTATTTAGACATTCCGATTCCGAAAAATGTACAAGTCGCTTTTGATTATTACGTTGATCAATCTGAAAAATATTGGTTAAATAAAGGAATGTATTCCGAAGGTATGATAGCGTTGGCATTACAGCGTTTGGATAAACCTGCTCAACCTGCGTTGATTGTAAAATCATTGAAAGAACGCTCATTAAACAACGAAGAAATGGGCATGTATTGGAAATATCCGACCGGTTATTTTTGGTATCAAGCACCTGTCGAAACGCACTCGTTGATGATTGAAGTTTTTGATGAAGTCGCTAAAGATGCACAAGCCGTTGATGATTTGAAAACTTGGTTATTAAAAAACCGTCAAACGACACATTGGAAAACCACAAAGGCAACCGCTTCGGCAGTTTATGCGATGTTGTTGCGTGGCGATAATTGGTTAGAGGAGTCACAAGAGGTCGAAATCTATTTTGGCAACAAAAAATTCGACCAATCGAAAATTCAAAAAGAAACAGGAACTGGCTATTTCAAACATAAATTTGGTAAAGAAAATATCACTTCCGACATGGCAAAGGTCAAAGTTGTCAACCCAAATAATAACCCAGCTTGGGGTGCAATGTATTGGCAATATTTCGAGGATTTTGATAAAATCGAATCGTTTGAAGAAACGCCCTTGAAGCTGAAAAAGCAGTTATTCAAAGAAGTAATGACGGACAAAGGGCCAGTTATCGAGCCAATTACGGAGGGCGAAAATTTAAAAACAGGCGATAAGGTCGTCGTTCGCATCGAATTACGGGTGGATAGAGCAATGGAATATGTCCACATGAAAGACAGCCGAGCATCAGGTTTTGAGCCGACAAATGTGATGAGTCAATACAAGTGGCAAGGCGGTTTGGGCTATTACGAATCAACTCGTGACGCTTCTACTGACTTCTTTATTGGTTATTTACCAAAAGGCACTTACGTTTTTGAATATCCGCTTCGTGCGAATTTAAAAGGTGATTTCTCGAATGGTGTAACGACGATTCAGTGTATGTATGCACCAGAGTTTACGTCGCATTCGGAAGGGGTAAGAGTGACGATTGAGTAAAAAATACGGGTCAGACACTTTGAAAGCCTACGACCCTTGAATTTTTGAAAACCGTTGCATCATTCTTGGTGCAGCGGTTTTTAATTAAGCAATATTCTATTCTAAAAACCATAACTTTTTTATAAAATAAGTACGTGAATACTCGCTTTTACAAAACGCTACCGATCGTACAAATTCAAAATACTGAAAGAATTATTCACAACTAACGCTCATTTTATTTTCACAATTTATCATTTCGTTTTAACCAAAAATTTGTACCTTTATTAATCTAAACAATCATAAATTAATTTAAAAGATCTTCTTCATAGATTATTGACTTGATAATCAATTGTTAACAAAAAACCAACGAATAATAATGTCTAATTTTGTATCTCCCGAAAGGTTACACCTTTCTCATATTGTATTTGGCGTAATGAATTGGGGAATTTGGGGACATAACTTATCCGATAAAGCGATGTTAAAACTCATTAATCAAAGTATTGAATTAGGGGTTACTTCATTTGATCATGCCGATATTTACGGACACTATACGACCGAAGCGACCTTCGGTAATGCTCTAAAAAGAGAGTCGTCATTGCGTAATAAAATAGAAATCATCACCAAATGCGGCATCAAGCTCGTTACACCAAATCGCCCGAGTCATAAAATTAAATCTTATGACACCAGTAAAGCACATATCATTCAATCTGTCGAAAATTCACTTCGTAACTTTCATACTGATTATATTGACTTGTTATTAATTCATCGTCCGAGTCCAATTATGGATTATGCCGAGATTGCAGAGGCATTTTGGGAATTAAAACAAGCTGGAAAAGTGCGTTTTTTTGGTGTTTCTAATTTCAAAGCAACACAGTTTGAAGTCATGAATGAATACTTTCCTTTAGTGACAAATCAGGTCGAAGCATCGTTATTAAACCCAAAAACTTTTTTTGATAGAACCCTTGATAGATGTATGGCAAGCCGTGCGGTGCCAATGGCTTGGTCGCCTTTGGGTGGCGGGAAAATTTTTACTGATTTAGAGAATAAGAAGGTCAAACGAATTCGTAAAGTCGCAGCAGAATTAGGTGAAAAATATAACGCAAAAATCGATCAAATCCTATTAGCTTGGCTGATGAAACATCCTGCACACATTCGACCAGTCATTGGTACTGGGCGAATCGAACGATTACAAAGTGCTGTCGAGGCGATTGATATTAAATTAACTCGAGAAGAATGGTTTGAGTTGTTAGAAGCCTCAAGAGGTGGCGAGGTCGCTTAGTTTTAGTAATATTCAGTCGTCAATATTTAAAATTACCCGAAATAAAGCATGGAAAAAATTTACGATGATATATTGAAATTTTATTTTGCTCAAGGTTTTTTACGCAATATCAATAAAAACTTTCGACGACAATTCACAGGAATCAATCGCACCGAAAAAATAAGAAACTACTTAGCTCCTTTTGTTAAATTATTCAAGCAAGAGATACTGTTTCAGCGACAGCAAAAACAATATTTAACAACTGAAAACTTGAAAGGAAAAACATGGCTGTTTTTCAGTACGTCTAATAATTATAATAGCCTAAAATTTTTAACGAATGAACTAAAAGATGCGATATTGATAGGCTTCGGGGCTTCATTTGGGCAACCTAACGACATTCATCTACCATTTCATCGCAAGGCATTTTATTTATGGAAATATCCTAAAATAAGACGATTTTTTAAACAACACTACGGTCATGATGCTGTACGCTTCGGTGATTTTTTATTCAATAGTGTCGGTCTGTATGAAATTGCGTACAAATACCTGAAAAAATATCAACCCAAATGTTTGATTTTGGCAAATGATCACAGCGAAAGACAACGAGCCTTATTGAATGCGGCCCAGCGTCTGGACATTCCTGTTGTTTATATCCAGCACGCTTCAATTACGCACTTTATGCCGCCATTAGATTTTGATTTATCTCTCTTAGAAGGACAAGACGCCCTGGATAAATACCGTGACTTAGGTCGAATAAAAGGAAAGGTCGAGTTTATCGGAATGCCTAAGTTCGATAAATATCTTCAATTTAGAAAAACATCAGAAACCATCACCAATATAGCTTGTTGCACCAACTTATTAGACACTCAAAAAGAAATAGAAGCGACCTTAAAACAGTTAGCAGCACATTTTCCAAAATGCCAAATCAGTTTTCGACCACATCCGAATGATAACCGAATATTCAACCTACCAGATACCATTGCGGTTTCTACAAAATCAGAAACCAGCTTCGACTTCATTCTTCGTCAAGATGTACTTATCGCAGGCACGTCCTCCATTCATTTAGAAGCTATTTTGTTAAACGTCAATAGTATTTATTTTGAAATAACAGCACTTGAAGAGAACTTGATAGATGCCTACGGTTATGTCAAAAATGGTTTGGTTGAAAAGGCGGTTGATATTCATAACTTAATCGAAAAAATCGAAAACTTACAACAAAATAATCCACCAGTTTTCCAAAAAGCAAAATATTATAATGCCGTTGTCGGTACAGCATACGAGGGCAAAAGTGGCACATTAGCCGCTAAATATATTCACGATTTTCTAACAGATTGGTATCAGTAATTAGCTTTTTTCTTTGACAACAAACTCGGCAACTTGCTTCAGTCCAGTCGCTATCGAACCATTAATTAAATTTAAGTTATCTAATAGAATAGGCTGCCATTCCTCTTGGTTTTTTAACAAAAATGCTTCATCTCCTAACGCCAAAATAGCTTCATCATCAGCCACATTACTTAACGTAAAAACCTGTAAATCATCATATTGTGATTTTAAATACTCAATCCAATAACGAATAGGTTCAGTCAAAGAGAAATTACCAATATAATAAGCTTCGTCCGAGTCAATAATTTGTAAACCCTGTTGTGAAATCAACTGTTTGAACAGGTCCGTAAGCGTTGAAACCTCCTCCGTTTTAGTAATCATTTGGCTAAAGCCTCGGCTCATTATTCGCTCTGCTTCAAACAATTCAATATCCCAATAATCTGCTAAATCTAATGGCGATTGAATATCATTATCCAGGTTCACGCCAGTTACTTTTGCTAACTTATCCGTGATATTTTCAATAGTAGAACGAGTCGAACCAAACGTCATTTGATGGTATTCGTCGCCCACCGTGAAATCCTTCAAATCTAACTTATAATAATTATTCGGAACATACAACGCACCGCCATTTTCTACTACAAACGGATGATGAATCGCCAACTCGCCACACAACCAAATCATTTCTTCATAAGTACGTCTGGAGTATAATAATATTGGAATATTCGCCTCTTTTACCGGAATCAAAGTCAACGCAATTTTTTCTAAATCATCGGTATGATTTCCAAAAATATCGGCATTAATCACCAACAATTTTTCAATATTTTTAGCTTTGGGTTTTGGTTTTATAAGTTGATTATAAAATTTAGCAATCTGATAACTGGTATTATACAATAGTTTATCCGTATTTTTTATCGCATTCGCCAACGTCATTGGCTTATTCATAATCGAAAAAACGCCATGATACAATTGCACATTAGTAGAAGGCGTTTGACCAGCGATAGCAATGATTGTTTTTTTGAATCGTTTGGCACGCATAGCGACCTCAAACGGAGCTTTGCCATTAATCGTTTGATTATCCAATTTACCTTCTGCCGTGATGATTAAATCCGCTTTTTCAGCCGCCAAATCGAAGTATAATTCATTCAATACATAGCGACTTCCCAGCACCAGTCGAGCCTTCAAAAAAGCCCAAAGCCCAGCCGCAGTTCCACCCGCTGCTCCTCCATGTTTTAGGTTAACCATATCACGCCGATACTGTTCCCAGACCTTCAGCGAATAATGCGTCATTCCTTCCTCTAAACTTTCCACCATTTTGGGCGTTGCCCCTTTTTGTGGCCCAAACATTTGAGTTGCTCCTTTTTCGCCCAACAAATAATTTCCAACATCGCACGGCACGACGATTTCCGTTTTTTTTACTCGACTATCTATTTGACTGTCGTCAATAGTCGCTATTCGTTGCAGTTCAGCACCACCAAAACCAATTTCCTTTCCGTCTTTATCTAAGAACCGAACGCCCAATGCTTGCAACAAGCCAACACCGCCATCATTTGTCGCACTTCCACCAAGGCAAATAATAATTTTGTGACAAGATTCCTCCAATGCGGCTTTAATTAATTGACCCGTACCATAAGTCGTCGTCATCATCGGATTCAGTTCAGCGTCCTTAATCAACCGAGTTCCTGATGCTTCGGACAACTCCACGATTCCAACCCCACTTTCTGTTAATCCTAATCGAGCAACCGTCGGTTGTCCCAAAGGATTTAGGACCTCAACATCTTTCCAGTAACCTTCTAAATTTCTGACTAAAATTTCGGCGGTAAAATCACCACCGTCAGCGATAGGAATCTTGGTAATTTCAAAATTACGGCTGACATCCTCGAAAGCCTTTCCAATAATATCAGCGACTTCAAAAGCATCTAAACTTCCACGAAACGAATTTGGAGCGATTAATATATTCATCTAAAAAAAGGGTTTTTAATTTTTTATCTTGGCTTTTTCCTAACAAAAATACAGTTATTTCATCAACTTTAGTAGTCTTAAGGATTATCTATTGAATAGATTCCTGATTTTAAATTGTTGTTTTACTTATTTCCATTAAATTTATAATAATTTAGCAATTAGCTTTCCTTTAAATAACACAAGATACCAACTAATGACTAATCAAACTTACCAATCTGATATTATCGTTGTCGGCGGCGGAATCGCAGGAATGATAACGGCTTTAGAGCTTCTTGATGCTGGAAAAAAAGTAATGATTATCGACCGAGATGTCGAAAGTGAATTTGGTGGCTTAGCAAAATGGGCTTTCGGCGGCATGTTTTTCGTCAACTCTGACCATCAAAAAAAACGTGGAATTAAGGATAATATTGATTTGGCAACTCGTGACTGGTTCTCTTTCGCAGATTTTGAAGCAAGCGAATACTGGGGAAAAGAATGGGCAAAAATGTATATCAATCATGCTACACCACATGGTTATCATTGGTTACGAAAAAATGGAATAGACTTTTTTCCAGTCGTGCATTGGGTCGAGCGAGGGTTATATCAACCTGGTAACTCCGTTCCTCGATTTCATATGATTTGGGGAACTGGATGGGAGCTGGTTCGGGTGTTTAAAGGCAAACTTCTGGAACATAAAAGTCGCCAAAACTTACAATTATATTTTGAACATCGTGTTAATAATATTATCCTTGAAAATGATACGATTGTTGGTGTAAACGGAACACTCGAAAAAGATGGTACACCATTTTTAGCGAAAGCGGAAATCGTCGTCGTCGCTACTGGCGGCATTAACGGAAGTATCGAAAAAGTCAAAGCAAACTGGTACAAACCGTGGGGCAAACCACCAAAAACCATTCTTAATGGCTCGCACAAATACGCTATCGGTGACTTACACAAAGCTACAAAACGCATCAACGGCAACATCGTCAACCTGGAAAAACAATGGAATTATGCCGCAGGTATTCGGCATTATGCTCCCCGCAAAAAAGATCATGGTCTGAGTCTTGTCCCTTGTAAATCAGCGATTTGGACTAATTATGAAGGCAAACGTTTTGGACCAATGCCTTTAGTAACGTCTTTTGATACCCGATTTTTGGTACAAGAAATTTGTAAACAACCCGTCAAATATTCGTGGCAAATTATGAATATGACAATTATGAAAAAGGAATTTGCCATTTCGGGTTCAGAACATAATGAAGCCGTTCGGGATAAAAACTTCTTACAATTTTTAAAAAATATACTTTTAGGAAATCCCACCTTAATTAATAAAATTGTTGACAATTGTGAAGATGTCATTATCGCTAATTCCTTAGAAGATTTAGCGAGCCAGATGAATGCGTTGACCGGCGAAAATCATGTGACGGCAGAAAATTTGTATCATTCTATCGCTCCGTATGATGCTCAAATTGACCGAGGCGAAGCTTATCACAATGACGAACAATTACGCAGAATCGCACACGCTCGACAATATCGTGGCGACCGAGTTCGGACGTGTAAATTCCAAAAGATTTTGGATAAAAAAGCCTTTCCTTTGGTGGCGATTCGAGAGTTTATCGTCTCTCGAAAAAGCCTGGGCGGGATTCAAACAAATTTAGAAAGTAAAGTCCTAACAATACCGAATGAAAACGGCCAACAAAATGCGATCGAGGGTTTATATGCGATCGGTGAAGCCGCAGGTTTTGGCGGTGGCGGCATGCACGGACATCGTTCACTCGAAGGCACATTTTTGGGCGGTTGCCTGATTTCTGCCAGAGTTGCTGCAAAGAGTATTTTAGGAGAAAAGTTATAGTTTTAGTTCTCATAAAGTTTCACTCACTATTTTAAAACAAACGATAAAGTCATTGTGAGTCTTCGTGAGAAACACAAAATAAAAAAATGCGAATAGCTGTATATAGTCGATTGCTCAAACCGCAGGATATTACTTACGTTCAAGCTGTCTTTGATAATTTATATCGTTGGAAAACAGATATTTATATCCATGAAAATTACGTTTCAGAAATTCGAGCAAAAATCCATTATGATGGTGACTTTCAGACTTTTGAGTCTTGTGAAGATTTGAAGGCAGAAAAAATTCAACTACTAATTTCGTTAGGTGGCGACGGGACGATTTTAGATACATTGACCTTTGTGAAAGATTCAAATATCCCGATTGCTGGAGTAAATTTAGGGCGGTTAGGTTTTCTATCGAGTATTGATAAAAATATGATTGAAGAAGCCATTGAAGCATTGGTACACGGTAATTATGAATTGGACAAACGAACAGTTTTACATTTAGAGTCTAATATTCCTACTTTTAATGGACTGAATTATGCTATTAATGATTGTACGATTTCGAAGCGAGACACCTCATCGATGATTGTCGTACACATGTACATCAATGGAGAATTTTTAAACTCCTATTGGGCGGACGGTTTGATTATTGCAACACCGACTGGCTCTACGGGCTATTCGTTGAGTTGTGGCGGCCCGATTATTTTTCCTAACTCCGGCAACTTTGTTATTACGCCCATTGCACCTCACAATCTCACAATGCGACCAATGGTTATTCCTGATGATGCAGTTCTATCTTTTGAAATCGAAGGTCGAGGCGAAAACTTCTTGTGTACCTTAGATTCTCGTTTTGAATTAGTTACCAAACATCATCGCTTGGCCGTCAAAAAAGCTGATTTTACGATTAATATTGCTCGATTATTTGAGCGTAATTTCTTATCAACTTTACGGGACAAATTAGGCTGGGGAATTGATAGTCGGAATTGATTGTGATAAAACGCTGATTGTCAATTATAAAAACAAAAAAGTGTAAATTTTTACATTATAAATGCTTTGCTATGACTTTTTTGATGATAATCAATGCTATTTTTAAACAAATTTGGTTTTAATTCTCCCAATCAATAATATTTTAGTTTGAATAAGCTATTCAACAATAAAAAAATATTGAAAGTTATCCACCTCATTTTGGGATTTTTGAAAAAGAGATGTGGATAACTATTTTTAAGAAAATAAGTTGTTTGTAAAAGCTGGAACAGTGTTTTGAGTCTTGATTTTTATTGAAAAAATAATACTTAATCATTGGTATTTAATGATAAAATGATAATAAATAACCGCAGATGACTCTTTTTCACAAAAAGGAAAACAGGTAGTTATTCACATTTTTATTCACATTGTGGAAAACTTTGTGGATTTCTAAAAAAGTTTTCCACAATTTTATTCACATATTCACATTAAACTAACAAGCAATTCACAATAGATACAAAAAAGTGCATTCGACTTTCTTTAAAAGAAACAGTATTTTTGTTATCAGAAATATTGCATCAAATAATTATAAGAGTCAAAAAAGTAATGGCAGAAAATAATGGAAATGATAATTCGCTTAAACGAACAGCGAATTTGAGGGGAAAGAATAAAAAAAATGGTGATTTATCAAGCTATGTTTTCGGTAAAGTACAGCCGCAGGCACTACCTTTGGAGGAAGCTGTTTTAGGGGCATTGATGCTGGACAAAGATGCCTTAACTGTCGTTATCGACCTTTTACGACCTGCAAGTTTTTACTTAGAATCGCATCAAATCATCTTCAAGTGCATCATGAAGTTGTTTGAAAAAATGCAGCCTGTCGATTTATTGACGGTAACAGAAGAGATCAAAAAAGAAGGTGCATTAGAAAAAATCGGTGGGGCTTATTATTTAGTAGAACTAACAAATCGTGTCGCCTCTGCCGCAAATATAGAATATCACGCCAGAATCATTGCTCAAAAACATATTCAAAGAGAATTAATTCGTATTTCAACTGGTATTATTCATGATGCCTACGAAGATACAACTGATGTTTTTGACCTATTAGATAAGGCTGAACAAGGACTTTTTGAAATCACCGAACAAAACCTTAGTCGAGGTTCTGAAAACATGAGCACCTTAGTCAACCGTGCCGTCAAGATGTTAGAAGAAATGGCAGGAAAGGAAGAAGGTCTGACCGGTGTTCCGTCTGGTTTCACAAATTTGGACAGGGTAACCTCTGGTTGGCAGCCTTCTGATTTGATTATTGTAGCGGCCAGACCCGGAATGGGTAAAACTTCATATACCTTGGCTTTAGCCCGAAATGCAGCAATGGAGTTTAACAAAGGCGTTGCTTTCTTCTCGCTGGAGATGTCGAGTGTGCAGCTGGTTCAACGTTTGATTTCGATGGAGGCAGAGATTCCTGGTTCTAAGTTGAGAAATGGACAATTAGAAGATTATGAATGGCAGCAGTTAAATTCTGCGATTGAAAAACTGGGGGAAGCCCCAATTTTCATTGATGACACACCTGGAATCAATGTATTTGAACTACGTGCAAAATGTCGCCGCTTGAAAATGCAGCATGATATTCAAATGGTGATTATTGATTATTTGCAATTAATGACTGGTGGCGGCGATAACAAAAATGGTAACCGAGAGCAAGAAATCAGTATGATTTCACGGTCACTAAAAGGTTTAGCCAAAGAATTAAATGTACCTGTAATTGCACTTTCTCAACTTTCTCGTGCGGTAGAAACTCGTGGCGGTGCGAAGCGGCCGCAGTTATCGGATTTGAGGGAATCAGGAGCAATCGAGCAAGATGCGGATATTGTTTCATTCATTTATCGTCCCGAATATTATCAAATTTTAGAAGATGAAGAAGGGAACTCTTTGAAAGATGTCGGTGAAATTATCATTGCAAAACATAGAAATGGTGCATTGGAAACGGTAAAGTTGAAGTTTACGCCTCATTTTGCGAAGTTTTCGAACTTAGAAGATCCAGACTTTGCGAATTTTGAAGATAAATTGTACAATGATTCTGCACCGATTACCTTACAATCGTCCATGAATCGACCAGATGATGAAGGTGATATTCCGTTTTAGCAAAACTATTATACCCAAAGTCAGAAAATAGAATTTATTGCAGTTTTTTCAAAAAAGCTAATCAATAAAGAAAAGCCTTCACTCACTTTTGAGCGAAGGCTTTTGATATTTAGGCATTGTCATTCGTTAATAGCCAAAAACGAAATGACGTACCTGAACCAAATTATGAGAATTTTTAAATCGTAATTGATTTAATATTTTAAAAAATCATTTAATTAAAAAGTTGGATAAGATAAAAGACATTTTTGAAATGCCTTCTATCTAATTTCCTCCTTCTGCTTAAAGCGTAATCGTTTTGTAATGTACCTTTCCGTCAATCATTACCTTAACCGTATAATCACCGCTTGGCAAATTTTTCATAATGTACTGACGATACACACCGTTTACACTTTCATTCATTTTTTTGTGAACGGTCTCATTAGCCGAATCCAAAATTTCGATAGAAACATCCGCTCCTACAATTCCTGAAACATAAACATCAAACGCATTTTCAAATACTTTGAAAATTGGTTTTGGAGTCACTTCATATTTGCCCAATGTCAATTGTTGATCTTTTACAATTGCACCTTGATAAACAATACGGTCTTCTAATTCTAACCTGATTGTGTAAGTACCATCTTGTAACGTACTAAAATCATAAGCCTTTGTAAAAGCTACCGTTTTGCGAATTGATTCGCTATAAAGTGTGTTATCCTCTGCATCAAGAATAGATAATTGAGGACGTTCACTTTTCAAATTTGTTAAATTCAAACGTACCTTTTGCTCTCCTACTTGCTCAAATGTCACGTAAGGTACTGTCGGTGTAATGCCTGCATTAGCGATAGTCGTTAAACTTAATAACATAGCAAGCAGTAAATTTTTAATTGCTCTAATCATGTTAAATCTGTTTTTGTTTTTAATGTTTAATTGTTCGTTTGACTTCATCTGAAGTTGTAAATACATTAAACTTTGATAACCAAAATGACTATTCATAATATGCGTAATTTGTAAGTATCAGTAAAAAAATAAATTTCAGTTCAATCCCATAAAACTTTTATTTTCAATAGTTTACAAAAGAACTAATTAATCATTTATTTAAAACTGATACAAAAGTTGAGGTAAAATAATACATCAACTTTGGTGAAAAAATGTGGAGTATCTGACTCATTGAAACCATCAATAGCAACACAACTTATAATCTTTGTCAGTATCAATACTTTGATTTTTTGCGTGTATTATCAAGACTTCAACACAACATCAGTAGTCTCCTTTTTCAAGTGCACTTAATTGTTGTTTTTTGTTATTCTACAATAACAATGTATCACCAAACCTTTCTGACTTTTCAGAAAAGGCATTGGATTCGAAGCTGCACGGTGCTTATTTTTCCGATGCAGTTTTCATTTTTCTAAACTTGTAAAATTTGGTTCTTAACTACTCTCCTGTTGGTTACAGGTTCTATTTTTAATAATTTCCTGAAATACTATCTTTATGTATTTCAATTTTTTCGTGCATCATTCGTTAAGTGTACCCTTGATGTCAACCGAAAGTTTAAGTTTAAATTTTGGCTATTAATTTCTTAGTGTCTTTTTTACACTTTGAATAATTACAACGCAAAGATGAGAGATAAGTTCCGACGATGCAAGTTTTTTTATTGAAATTTTATTTTGTCAAAGGTTGATTTACGCACTGAATTGAGAATTATATTCGGATGAGTTCGAAAAAATGAGGTATTTAACCTAAAAAATGAATGAAAATTCTAAAAATATATCCATTTCCAAATCATATTTTGATTTTTTACAATGTTAATTTTTTGAAATTTTTGGGATTTTTTTGAGTTTTTTTTGAGATTTTTTGTGGAAAAATGGGTTTACAACTTTTTATAATTCAAAAATCGTCGTGCTTCTCGTTCCAAAATCGTTTTAAATTTATTCGGTGGTTGAATGCTAATTTGCATCATTTTTTCAGTTTTCGGATGAATAAAATTCAACTCAACTGCACAAAGAAACAACCCCTTTTTCCATAAAATCAATCCTTCTTGACCATACAATTTATCCCCCAAAATCGGATGATTCAAACCCGATAAATGCTTTCGCAACTGATGCGTTCGACCCGTAATCGGATATAAATTGACAAAAGTCAAAAATTCATTTTTCAGAGAAGACACAATTTTCACCGTTTCAAAATCCGTAATTGACGGTTTTTCATCAATCGGCGTTTCAATTCGTCCTTTTTGTGGTAATTTTCCGATGGCAATCGCTTGATACCGTTTTTGAATGGTTTTATTTTTAAATTGCTTCGATAAGTGCAAATGAGCCGTTTTCGTTTTTGCGACAAGCAACAAGCCGCAAGTCGCTGCATCAATTCGATGCACTGGTCGAGCGATTTTCAACGCATCAACAGCCGTTGATTTTGTCAAATTGTGTGGTAACGCATTCTGAACCGTTTTATAATAATTGCCACTGACAGGAATGCCACCAGGTTTATTAATAATCGCCAAATCGTCATCTTCAAACACAATCGGCAAATCACACTCAAACGTTTTCGGCAGACTTTCGTCTAAATCGTACAATACAATTTCATCGCCTTCGACTATCCAAGTTCCAGTTTGTCCAACTTCACCATTGACATAAATTGCACCTTTTTTAATCGCTTTTTTGATACCTTTTCGAGTCGGAATAGACTCGAAAATGCCGATGGCGTAATCGCTTAGGCGAGTTCGTTCGGTTGGTTTAGCGATGTGTTTTTGTAGTTGTAGCATTTTGTAAAGATAGATTATTTGCTAAAAATCGTTTCCTTTAATTTTCCTCGTTTATAAATTTCGATTTAAAAATTCCCTTCATTCAAACAAAACCGCACTATCCAAATCAACGTCCACCAAACCAACACTATGAATATTTGGCTTTAAGCCTAAAGCAGTGATTAACGTTAAAAAAACTTGTTTTTTCGTTTCTGTCGTTTCTTTAAAAACTTGAACTTTTTGACGAAGCTTTTGAGCATAATCTTTAGAAATAGTGAATGTACCATCGTAAAATTTGATTTCTACCAAGTTGATGGTTCTATCATTTCTATCAATCAATAAATCAATTTGAGTGCCTTTACTTTGGTCGTCGCCTTTTTTATAGAAGGAAGTAGAACGAGTGTAAACGCCCGAAATACCCAAGGCTTTTTTGATTTGAGGAATGTGTTTTAAACAAACATTCTCAAAGGCATAACCACACCAAATCTTGTAGGTTTGTCCTTGACTTAAAGTTGTCCAAACACCAAAAGTTTCCGAAAGATTTGGTTCGATAAAGCGTAAATAAAAGATAGAATATTCATCGGTTAGCCGATAGATTTTGCCCTTTTTCTTTTTTCCAAAAGCGTTGTAAGCGGTAATAAATCCCGACTCTTCGAGTTCAATTAAGACTTTAGAAATACGTCCGCTGTCGGTAATTTTAGCAGATGTTATCAAATCAGGACGAGTTAAACCATTTGGTTTAGCTGCCAAAGCTCGGATAATTGCCGTGTGATAATCCGAATGTTTGAACAGAGCAGGATAAAGACTTTGGAACTCATCACGCAGCAAGCCGTTTTCACCAAAACAAATCGCATCAATATTTTGAGCCGCACTTTTTCCGCCTTCAATTTCTTTTAAATAATGCGGAATGCCGCCCATTGCCATATAAATTTGTAAGAGTTGATAGCGTTGAAATTTGATATTTCGGTTTAATAAAAACGCTTCCGTTTCTGCTAATGTGAAAGGTTGCAAACGAATCCGTCGAGTCACTCGATTGTGCAAACCGCCTTTATCTCGCAGTATTTTTTGAATCATCCAAGATGCTGCCGAACCACAAATAACCACAACAATATTTTGCTTAACGGCCCAACTATTCCAAAAATAACTTAGTCCTTTTAGAAAGCCTGATTTGTGCGTTGCCATCCACGGTACTTCATCAAAAAATACCACTAATTTTTTGTCCGTTTCGATTTGTTCCAAATAATCCACCAAGATAAAAAAGGCATCTAACCAATCTTTAGGCGTTGGAATGATAATTTTGGATTTAGAATATTTGCGGAGTTGATTCGCAAAATTACGGAGTTGTTCTTCGCCTGTCGCATTTTGCAAACCTGATATTTCAAAAGCAATATAGTCTTTATAAACCGTTCGTATCAAATAGGTTTTTCCAACTCTTCTACGACCAATAACCGAAATCATCTCCGCTTCGTTAGAGTTTAACGCTTTATGTAAAATCGCTTTTTCTTCGGTTCTACCTATTATTGATTGTTCCATTTTTTATTTTTACCTTACAAAATCTGATTAAAAATACATAGATTATGTAAGATACAAAAATATTACCTTACATAATCTTTATTTGAAATTAGTGATTTTGTAAGGTAATACTATTTTCTTTTATAAAAACCCACTAACTATCAATCCCACTCATACAAAATCCCCGCTTCTCTCCTCACCGAATCCATCACTTCATGCAGCAATAAACTATCATTCCACGACATCAAATCGCTTTGCGTTTTTCCAGCTTTGATACAGTTTTGTACTTCGATGGCTTGATATTGCATACCACTTCCGAGCTCTTCAAATTCTATTTTTTCTACTTCTTTATATTCTCTAAGAATCGAAATAGATGTTGGTTCGTGAAAACGATTATTCAGACGAATCGAGCCTTCTGTGCCAAAAATCGTGGCTTCAACTTGTTGATTTGCCACTAACGAAGACATCAAACTTGCCATTGCATTTTCATATTCAAAAATCATATTACAAGCGTTGTCCGTTTGCTGCTCATTCATTTTGGCGAAAGCCTTAATCGCATTCGGTTTACCCAAAATCGTAACTGCTAAAAAAATCGGATAGATCCCAACGTCTAAAATCGAACCGCCACCCAACTTTGGATTAAAAATTCGACTTTCAGGCGAATGATTTGACCGAAAACCAAAGTCCGCAACGATGTTTTTGACTTCTCCGATTGTACCGTTTTCGACTAGTTCTTTTGCTTTTATAAATGACGGAATAAACCGAGTCCACAAGGCTTCCATCAAAAATACGTTATTCGCTTTCGCACAATCAAACATTTGCTGTGCTTGTTTTCGATTCATTGCAATCGGCTTTTCGCACAACACCGATTTGCCGTGTTCCATTGCCGCAATCGCATTTTCGGCATGAAAAACGTGTGGCGTTCCGATGTAAACGACTTCTACTTTTTCATCTCGAAATAGTTTTTCATAACTATCGTATGCCTTCTTTGCGTGATGTCTTTTGGCAAAGTCGTCCGCCTTTATTTGATTACGAGACGCAACCGCATAAATCGCTGCATCATCAACGATTTTTAAGGCTTCCGTAAATTTATTAGAAATCTTTCCTAAACCAATAATTCCCCAATTCATTTCGAATAATTGACAGCAGACGGTTGACGGTCGCTTCACTAATGATTCTTAACAACTCGTTTGACGAGTATTTTCTGTCAAGAAAGGAACAAGCATACACCTGCCCCAAAATCTCCGTCACCAGAGAACGAAGTGAACGACTGTCAATCGCCAACCGTTTTTATTTAAACTCAATATTTGTCACTACTTGAACCTAATCAGGTTGCCAATGTAGGATTTTTTTATCAATTAATGCTTTATTAATTAGATGATCATTAAATTGAATAAGATCACCTGCTCAGTTAATCAGATTCAGGTTTTTGTACTTCAAATGCTTCAGCGTGATACAATATTCCAAATTTATTCTATCTAAAATTTAGTACAAAAAAGATGATAAAAATGCAGCAATCGAATAATTTGTAGAAAATTATCAATAAAATAACAGCTGTTTTAAACCTTTTAATGTAGTGATCGTCAAAATTGTAGAATTTGAGAATATGAAAAATGAAAAACAACATATCGAAAACGAACTATCGGAAATCGCTCCTTTTTTAGCAAACTTAAAAAAGGACAATGATTCATTAGAAGCCTTTGAGCTACCTGATAATTATTTTGATAATTTGTCTAACAAGATTTTTGAAAAAACGATTTTACAGGCGGAAACGATTCCAAATGTCACCACAAAAGATATTACGTCCTCAATAGTTTGGGCAACAGTTAGTCCGTATTTTCAAAGGTTATTGCGTCCTGGTTTTGCGATTATTATAACTTCGATAGTGATTGTGGCAGTAATTAGCACTTATTTGATCAATCAATCAACTGAAAATAATATGATTGAATTGACATCAACCGAGATTGAAGCATATATTGAAAATAATATTGAGGCATTCGAGGAGGAACAGCTGGCAAATCTACTTATGACAACGGAAAAGACCGCTATTTTAATAAATATCGAAGATATTGAAACGGATATTTTAGAAGAATATATCGAAGAAAATTTTATTGAAGATGTAGCAATTGACGAATTATTATAAAAAACAAAAACTATGAAAAAACTATCTTTTATTCTATTGTTTAGTATGACTACAATCATGTTGTTTGGGCAGAAACGAGGAGAGAAATCAGAAAAAATTGAAGCTTACCGGGTCGCTTTTTTTACTCAAAAACTGGATTTAACAGCAGATGAATCCAAGGCTTTTTGGCCAGTTTATAATGACTACCAAAAAGAACTGCGGGAACTTCGCAAAGCTGAACGTCAACTTAATCGAGGAAATTATGGTGAAATGTCAGATCAAGAATTAGAGGAAGCTATCGAAAAACGCTTTGAATTACGACAAAAACAGCTGGATTTGGAAAAGCAATATTATAAAAAATTCAAAGCGGTATTGCCCATGAAAAAATTGGCTAAACTACCACGAACGGAACGAGCCTTTCGGTCTGAATTATTGAAAAAAGTGAAGGAACAACGGGAAAGGGGCAATTAATAACCAACAGTTTTAATAAAAAAGCGAATGATCGAAAAATCATTCGCTTTTTTCATCTCTTAATTGTGATCGAATTCTTGGAACAAGCTGCTAAATTCCTCGTCGTTTCATTTCCTTTTTTATCAATGATAATTCTCTTCCCATATCACCTGTAACCGAAGTATTTTCCTCTGCTCGACGAATTAAATACGGTACAACGTCTTTTACGGGACCATAAGGAATATATTTAGCAGTATTAAATCCTGCTTTCTGCAAATTAAAAGTCAAATGATCGCTCATACCGTATAGCTGACTGAACAAAAAGTGCGGATGCCCTTTCGGTAATTTTAAACGTTCTATTAATTCTACTTGTTTACGGCAGCTGTCCGCATTATGTGTGGCGGTACAAGATGCAATTTTTTCATAATTTTTCACACAAAAACGAACGGCTAAGTCATAATCTTCATCTGCCTTTGTTTTATTCGGTTGTATCGGTGACGGATATCCTTTTTCCGTTGCTCTTGCTCGTTCTTTATCCATGTAAGCACCTCGAACTAACTTTGCCCCCAAGATAAATCCTTGTTTTTGAGCCAATCTGAAGGATTTTTTCAAATAATCTAATCTATCATGACGATAAAGTTGAAAAGTGTTATAAACAATTGGTAATTCGGTGTTGTAACGCCCCATCATAATATTGACGATATAATCAATGGTATCTTGAATCCACGACTCTTCAGCATCTATAAATACGCCAGTTTTGTACTCTCTCCCCAGATTACAAATAGCATCTAATCGCTTCATTATTCCGTCAAATTCATCTTGTTCTGCAGCTGTGAGAGTCGCTTTACTTTGGAACTTTTCTAATAAAGCAAACCGCCCTAAACCTGTAATTTTTGCACTCACAAACGGAACGTGCGAATTTTGACCGGCGAATTTAATCGCTTCCATAATTTCACGCATTGTTCGGTTGAAGTCTTCCTCACTTTCTTTACCTTCTGCTCCATAATCCAAGATAGACTGTACCCCAAAAGCGGATAATTCATCTATTGTCGACTGTGAGTTGAGCAGTGTCGTACCACCACAAAACTGCTCAAAAATGGTCTGCTTGATTATGCCTTCGACAGGTAATCTCATTTTTAAGGCCAATAATCCCATTTTAGAACCAACTTTGACTAATGTCGGATTGTTCATCACACCAAAGAGCCAAGCGGCTTTTCTTAAGGCTTTATCGGATTTTGCCTCAAAGGCAATTTCTGTATTATTAAAATCAATAGAAGTTTTAGGTAGTTCTATCATTATATAGTATTTAAGTGCATAACATTCCCGTAAAATTAGCAATTATTTAATCGTAAATAACACTATTTTTTAATAAAAAATCAGCGTGAAATTTTTTATTACATTATCTCTAAAATTCAAAATCATCCTATCAAGCACCGCTTAGTATTTGGCTCATTACTTTACATTATCCATTAGATCTCGCTTTTTATTCAATCCTTATAAAACTTTGATAAAATTTATGTTGTTTTACAGCCATGAAAACACAAATTATTACAAGCGAAATAATTGCGAATGCAATGGATTATGAAACTTATAGAAGTTTTATAAAAGAACAATTAGCAAATAATCAATCAGCTGAAAAGAATTACAGTGAGTCAATGCTGCATTACACAATGTTGAATGAACGACGCATGAAACGCTTAGACAAAACGACTAAGTTAGCTCCTGAAACCTTAGCTATACTGAGTCATATTAATTCACCTCAAATCTGGTTGGTTTTGACAGAAGGCTGGTGTGGCGATGCAGCTCAAACCGTACCTGTAATGGCGAAAATGGCGGAACAAACACCGAATGTAACGCTAAAACTTCTTCTACGTGATAAACACTTAGATATTATGGACGCATTTTTGACAAACGGCGGTCGCTCGATTCCAAAGTTGATTATTTTGGACAAAACTACTTTAGAAGTTTTAGGAAATTGGGGACCGAGACCTGCGGAAGCTCAAGAAATGTTTTTAGAGGCAAAAGCTCGACCTGATTTTAGTTATCCCGTAATTTTAAAAGACTTACAAACCTGGTACACAAAAGATAAATCATTGAGTACACAAAAAGAGTTGGTGGAACTAATCAAGAAAACACAATTGGTAATAAGCTGATTTTTGTAGATTAGCTTCGGCTGAATATTTCCTAAAGGAAAGGGAGCGACACGCCGAATTCGCAATATGTTCAGTGCGGCGTGTTGCTCTTTTTTCCTTTAGGAATATAGCTAAGAGGAAGATAAAAGATAAACGACGAAATTACTAAAATGGCAAATCATCGTTTACTTCTGGTGCCGGCGGGATATCATTTACAGATGGAAAACCATCATCTACTGGTGGCGGAACATTCTGTGAACTAAACGCCTGTTTTTCTAATCGCCATGCTTCTAAATTCGTAAAATAAATCGTTTCAGCACCCTTTTGGTACGGACGACCTCTCAGGTTGAAAGATACTTTTACCTCGTCGCCTTTTTCGTAATTATCCACTAAATCGCAACGATCCTGTGTTAATTGAAACTTAATATGTTGCTTATACGCACCGTCTTCTATCTCGATTACAAAATCACGTTTTTTGAACCGGTCAGAGATAACTTGCGTATCCATTTTGTCGTATATTACTCCTTTTACTTCAAATGCCATCGTAAAATCAAATTGTGGATTATGAACTAACTACTAATTCAATAATCGTTTTTTTAATAAAAATTAATCTGTGAACAAAAATACACCTTTGTCTTAGGAAATGGCAATTATCATTCATTAAAAATAAAAAAATACGACTCAATTTTAAATGGCTGAAGCTTCGAATTTGTCCTATTAGACGATAGATTATTTTCGCCAACCATTTTAGGAAAGATTCTAAAGTTGGTATATTTTTAGCCGTTTTAATGAAAAAAAGCGATTTGACTTTCATCAAACCGCATTACTCGCTGTTAAAACAATCATATAATAACTAATTAACTAACCTACTACAACGAGCATAACTTTTAAAACTTTATAACAAAACACTATGACAGTTAACGGATTAAATAGAGTAATATTATTTATATGTATTACTTTCTTACTATCATCTTGTGAGGCATTCAAAAGCATTAACTCGGGCAGCGGCTCGGGAAATAATACGACAAAAGTCGATGCCATGATGGTCAAACGTAATAATTTGGCGAAATATGGTCAAAAATACGTGGGAACGAAATACAAATATGCGGGTAAAGATCCAAAAGGATTTGACTGTTCAGGCTTCACTGCTTATGTGATGAAAAGCGAAGGCATCACGGTCTCACCCAGTTCAAAAATACAAGCAACAGAAGGAAAGGCAGTGCCGCTCAACAAGGTTAAACCTGGTGATTTGATATTTTTTGGTAAAAATGGAAAAGTTAGTCATGTCGCAATGGTCGTCTCGAATACATACGAAGGCATTTCAGTCGTTCACAGTACGACTTCGAAAGGCGTAATGGTGCAAAATATTACGAAATCTACGTATTGGAAACCTAAAATTCTATTCGCACGAGATGTAATTAGTCCGTAAAGCATCAGCAGTTTTTAGAGAACAATTATTAAATAATAATTTTCAATGGCGTGATATCTTCTTGTCATCAATTATTGCTACGGGCTGATTTTATAAAAAAAGTGTCAAATCGAATAGTTCGGTTTGACACTTTTTATTGATTTATATAAAACTTTTAATAAATGTGTAACTTAATCATTATCATAATATTTGAGTCATAACGATTTCAAGTATTCAACAACTACTTACAGTCCCAGACCCAATCAGAAATCGGATAAGTCACTTTTCGATAAGAATAATGCCACCATTCTGTACGAATATGACGAAAGCCAACTTTGCTTAAAGTTTCTTTTAATAAAGTTCGATTCGCTTGAATCTCATCTGAATGTCCCAAATAAGTATGATACCCTTCGACACCAAAATAATCAAATCGAGTACCCATATCTAACTGATGACCAAGCGAATCAATAATTGTTAAATCCACAGCTAAGCCACGGTTGTGCATCGAGCCTTTCCAAGGAGGGGTAACATATCGAGCGTCGGGGACTTTGTCCCAGAGTTTCTGTTGAATCGGTCGAGGTCGGTAACAATCAAACATTTTCAAACCGCCATAACCTTGTTCCTTCAGCATTTGGTGTGCTTGCCCAACAGCTACTGCGACTTCTGGACGCAGATAACAAGCACCACAATCGTACATGATTTCTTTTACAAAATTATCCGCTGTCGCATAACGCATATCTTCCACAATCGTCGAATCAATATCTATAATTCTTACCCATTTAGTAGTATCATAGACTGTTCGAGGAGCTGGTTGACGACCTTTGTTAATAATATTTGAGGTAGAATCTTGTTGAGCTGACTGAGTTTGTGGTGTATTTTGTTGCGGTTGATCTTTGCTCGGTGTTTTCTGATTACAACTCGTAGAAACAAATACAATCGTAATAATGTAAAAGAAGATAAATGTAATATTATTTGTCATTGCTGATAATTCAATTCATTGAAAATTTTGGAAATAGATAATTTTCTTCAAGCAATGCTAAGATAATGATTTTCAATCTATTCATAATTCAATAAGTCCATCGCTTTACGAATAAACTTATAGCGTCTTCTATAAAAATTCTTATTGATATAAATTCCAGATGCTTTTAGCACATCAGGAATAATTCGAGTACCAATGTGAGTCCGACCAATAATGATGATTCTATTTTGGTTGTTGAGTTTTTCTAAATGCATTTTTGATACTAAAAAAAAGAAGTTTACTAAGCCTTTGAGACTTAGTAAACTTTTTTAGACTATAAACTCCACATTCCATTATTCACAATTCCTAAAACCTTTCCTTTCAATTCTTTTCCTAAAAATGGCGAATTATGAGATTTAGAATACGTTTTATCATATTTCCAAGTTAAATCTGGAGCAAAAATCGTCAAATTAGCATCTGAACCAGTTTCAATAGTTGGGACTTCTAACCCTAAAACTTGACGAGGTTGAATGGCTATTTTTTCGATAATTTCGCTCGTTGATAACTGATTTTCAACAGCCGCTTGAATCACCGAAAACGCCGTTTCTAACATCGTTACACCATATTCAGCATAACCAAATTCCAAGTTTTTATTTTCAATATCTTGTGGCGTGTGATGTGTTTCTATAAAGTCAATCGTTCCATCTTTCAGACCTTCTACTAAGGCTTGCCTATCGCTCGCTTCTCGGATTGGCGGATTTACTTTATAATTCGTATCAAAACCCGTCAGAACCTCATCGGTAAACATCAAATTCATCGGATTTACAGAAGCCGTCACGTTCAAGCCGTTCGCTTTCGCTCCACGAATCAATTGAACAGCACCCTCGGTCGAAATATTAGAAAAATGAATTTTCGCATCAGCATATTCAACCAAATGCAAATCCCGCTGAATCATCATCTCCTCCGATAATGACGGAATACCTTTCATGCCTAACGATGTACTCACAACGCCTTCATGCACAATTCCGCTTGACGCAATATCTTTATCGTGCGGATGATTGATAATCAAGCCATCAAACGGCTTCGTATATAACAACGCCCGAAGCATCAACCCATTATTTTGAATCGACTTTCTTCCATCAGAAAAAGCCACCGCACCATGTGTGTGCATATCGAATAATTCTGCAATATCCTTTCCGTCACAGTTTTCAGAAATTGCTCCGATAGGATAGAAATCTACGATATTTCCACGAGTTCGATTCTTAATATAGAGGACTTCCGACTTCGAGTGAATGGTCGGATGCGTATTTGGCTGACAAGCCACGGCTGTAAAACCACCAGCAGCGGCAGCTTCAGAAGCAGACAAAAAGTCTTCTTTATGCTCAAATCCTGGGTCACCGATTTGTGTTCCAACATCTAACCAACCAACGGACACACAAGCGCCGTTCGCCTCAAAGACTTTGGCACCAGCGACTTCTAAGTCTTGACCAATAACGTCGATTTTGCCGTTTTTAATATAAATGTCAACGATTTGACCGTTCCAAGCCGAACGGTGATCTACGATGTGTACTTGTTTTAGTAGAAGCATTTCAAATAAGTTATTTATTTGAGGGGCAAAGATAAGCAAGTCGATTAATTATTAAGTATTAACGATGAATTATCGACAGGAAACCTATAAGGTTTTGAAAATCTTACAAGATTTTATATAAAATTATAACCGCTTATAACTACTCGGTACAGTAAAACTCATTGTTTTTGCTTCATCAAAATCTACTCTCGAATAGGTCATTACAACCGAAATATTGCTGGTTTCTTCACTTTGTAAATCAATTTCTCTTAAAAATGAAAAATCACCCTGTTTTTCAGTTGTTTGATAATCCAGTTGTCGAGTGACTACTTTTCGATTGGCCGATTTATCTTCCAACGTAAATTTTTCTAATTTGTAACTCAACCGATTTAGTGCATAAGAAAAAGAAATATTACCTTCGAGGCCGTCTAATACGATATTTGCCGTATCACTTTTCAGTCGGTATATCGCATCATTACTCATTGTTAGCGGATTACCCAGCAAAAAATTCTGAACAGCTTCGAAATTAGCCGGTAGATTAAATTCTTTCTGGATATACGAGAAATCCGTTACTTGATACGTTTTTTGCAATCGGTTAATAATTCGAATAGAATCTTGATCAATCAACATTCGGACACCTTCAAAACCAAACTTTTGTCCCGAAATCCAAATTTGTTTATCTTTTTCAATTTTGACTTGTAAAGTTGCCGTAAATGACTCCGCTTCACTTTGATAATTTGTTTTGATTTTAGCAGAAAACCAGTTGAAATCAATCCTATTATCCGTCATCTTTTTTATGACAAATTTTTCGGTAAGTTTTTTCGGTTCGCCTGTTCTTTCTGTTGGTTTACAACTTGAAATGACGACCACAATTCCTATTATTAAAAAAAATATATTTTTCATAAAATCATTAATTACAAGTACAAAAAGCAAATACATAACGCATTTGCTTTTTGATAGTTTGCCCTAAATAAGACTCAATTAACCAAGATTCATTCCACTTGTTTCGCTACTCGCATTTTAGTTCCCAATATTTTAGGGATTAGTGATTAGTATTTCCGAAATTAGTGTTTTGATAAAATTGTCGTCAACCAATCAGTAAAAAATGCTTGCAATATATACGGATAAAATCACGCCTCGCCTGCAATATACTTTAAATTTGATATTTAAAACAGTTTTGGAAGTTGATTATGTGCTGTTTCATGACAAGCAATCATTTACCGTTTCTGATTTACCAAAATTTAGCTATTGTCAAAAGAAAATACAAGACGAAATCCATTTTTTTGCCACCAATTTACTTTTTGAAAATAGTATTCAACCACAAACACTCGAAATTCGTAAAATCGACGGTTTACCGACTTTTTATCATCACCACCAAAATGCCATTTTATCTTTTGACGCTTTTGCAATGATATTTTATCTCGTCAGTCGATATGAGGAATATATCGAAACACAGCAAGATGAACACGGCAGATTTTATGCCGACTTAAGTTTAGCATATCAATACGATTTTCTAAAAATTCCGTTGGTCAATCATTTATGTCTAAAGATTAAATCTTTATTAAATGATAAATTTCCACAGTTTAATTTTCCAAAACAAGCATTTCAATTTCTACCAACTTACGATATTGATTACGCCTGGTCGTATCTGAATAAAGGTTTTAAGCGGACTTTGGGCGGTTATGCCCGAGCGATTTTAAACGGAAATTTTGAGGAAATTATCGAACGGATTCAAGTACAATTAGGACAAAAAACCGACCCTTTTTATACTTTTAAAATCTTAGATAATTTTCATCAAACACATCGACTTTCGCCAGTTTACTTTTTTCTCATCGGCGACAATGATTATTTTGATAAAAATATTCCGCATAAAAATCTGGCGTTTCAGCGATTAATTCAACAAATTGCAGCACAATATAAAATCGGTTTACATCCTTCCTACGCTTCCAATAAAACATTAGAAAAAGTAAAAATCGAACAAGAACGATTAGCGACTATTACTAATCAAAAAATCACTCGTAGCCGACAACATTTTCTAAAATTATCTATACCTGAAACCTATCAAAATTTGATAAAAAACGATATCAAAAAAGATTACACCATGGGTTATGCGACACAAGTTGGCTTTCGGGCAAGTATCGCAACACCTTACTTTTGGTACGATTTAGCAAATGAAACAGCAACCGATTTGAAAATTTTTCCTTTTCAAATCATGGACGTAACCTTAACGGATTATTTAAAATTAGATTTGGATGCCTCTAAAGTTTTGATTCACGAAATTATTGAAAATACCAAAGCTGTAAATGGCTTGTTTTCAACGCTTTGGCATAACAATACGATTAATGAACCGATTGGAAAATTGTATCTAAAAGAGTTGATAAAAATGCTTTAAAAATGCTTTAAAAATGCAGTTTTAATTCGTTTTTATGAACATTGCTTTACTATTTCTATTAGATTAAAAAATCAATCAAAATGAATAGACTACTACTTTTTACACTCCTAATCGCCCTGACTTCTTGCGAAAAAGAAGCCTTAAAAGTCTTACCAGAAAATATTCTGGAAATAGAATCGGTACACACTGGCGAAGCCTACGAAATACAGGTATTGTTACCCGAAAATTACGACGAAAGTCGCTCCTACAAGGTCGCTTATATCCTTGATGGTTATTATCATTTTGACTATTTGCGAAGTGAGTTTACCGAGCAATCTTACTTAGAAGATGTAATTTTTGTCGGGATTTTTTACCGAGATTATCCGTTGCCGATTGCACGAGGGTCGGAGAATGAAAGCATCAGCACGTTGATTAATAACAGCGGTGAAATCAGTCGATTGCGAACGGTCGATTTTATGTATCCAGAAAATTTAGACGGCGGCGGTGGTGGCGGTCTGAACTTTTATGCCTTTTTAGAAACGGAATTGATTCCACTAATTGATCAAACCTACTCAACCGATACGAATAATCGGACAATTATGGGGCATTCGTTTGGTGCGTATTTCGTGATGTTTCAGATGTTTGAGTTTGTGAATAATCCTTTATTTAACAATATTATTTGTTTGGATAATCAGTTTTGGTGGGCAGATCTGCACTTGATGGAAATGGCTACGACCGCCTTTGAAAATGACGTTAATTTACCATTCAAGTTATACATGGGAGCAGCGAAATTCGCTAATTTTGATACCAATAGTTTAATCAATGAATTTGTAGAACGGTTGGAAACAGCGAATCCTGATGATTTAGAATATAAATTTGAACGCTACAACGACGGACATTCTTACAGTGCTAAAAGCGGTTTTCAATTAGGTTTAAAATATATTTTTAATGAATAAGTCAATGAAATTTATATATACTTTCAGCATTATTTTTTCGCTTTCGCTAATTGCCAATTCGAGCTTCGGACAGCTGACGAACTATATTCATTCGGCAGAAACGTCGTTTGAGTTAGGTTTGGGTGGAGCAAATTACGGACTGCAAGCCAAAGCCAATCATCACTGGACAGAAAGCGAACACTTAACGACTATGAGCAGTTTGAGTTTCAGTACTTTTTGGAGTTCAATAGGAAATTATACACAATACTATCCCGAATTAGTCGCCTTATCCGATATTACAGGATTCAGAACGGATAATCATCTTCGAATCTATTCTGGTGTTCGGTTGTCGTTATTCAAAAAGAGAAAATTCATACTTTCGGGAGAAGGATATTTTGGCGGTTATCATGCGTACATGAACGGCAGTCATTTTCACGAACGCTTACAAATCAATCAAGATTATTCCGCCAGTCAGTTCTTCTTTGACTACGGTACTCGTTTCAGTATCGGCTATCAAATTAATGATAAAATCGGTGTCAATGCAACCTTGAATAATTCTTTCCGACAATTGAATTATGGTTATAGGGTTTTGCCGATGATTTATCAATATAACCCTGATAATAAAATGAGTTTGGGAGTTGGTGTAATTTGGAATTTGAGTAAATAAAGCGCTTTTAAGATAGAAGGCATTTTCAGAATGTCTTCTATCTACATTAATACTGGCATTCCGACCTATATCACGATACTAAGGTTTATTAAAAATTATTAAAAATTTATAATTTCCATTACCTAAAATCAGACTCATTCTCCCAACAAAAAACCATTTTAAAAACACAAAAAACAGTATCTTTACAAAGTATTTCAACACTTTACAAAATTTAATTATAAATAAACCTTTATTTTAATTAAAAATTTTGAAACTTATTTTGAGTTTTAATTTAAAAACAAAATAAAAATTCAAAATTTAACATAAAAGCCAACTAAAATTTAGGGATTTCATAAATTAAACTTTTGGTTCGAAATAAGGTTTTGAAATATGAGATTAAGCCATATACTATACTAAAAAACTAAACATGATATTTCAATTAACAGAAGAACATTTAGCCGTACAACAAGCGGCTCGTGATTTTGCTCAGAATGAGCTTTTGCCAGGAGTAATTGACCGTGATCGAGATATGATTTATCCGACAGAAGGCGTTCGTCGAATGGGTGAATTAGGATTTATGGGTATGCAAGTTTCACCAGAATATGGCGGAATGGGCATGGATACCGTTTCATTGTCTTTAGCTTTAGAGGAAATCTCCAAAATTGATGCGTCTTGTTCGGTGATTATGTCCGTAACCAATTCTTTGATCTGTGCTGGCATCGAAACCTATGGAACAGCAGAACAAAAGCAAAAATATTTACCTCGATTGACCAGTGGCGAAATTATCGGTGCATTTTGTTTGTCAGAACCAGAGGCGGGAAGTGATGCGACAAGTCAGCGTACAACTGCAATTGATAAAGGCGATTATTACCTACTTAACGGTACAAAAAACTGGATTACAAACGGTGGAAAAGCCAGTATTCACTTAGTGATGTGTCAAACCGATGCTGAAAAAGGTCATCGGGGCATCAATTGCTTGATTGTAGAACGAGATATGGAAGGGGTCGTGATCGGTGCGAAAGAGGACAAAATGGGCATCCGTGCATCGGATACGCATACGTTAATGTATAATGATGTCAAAGTTCCCAAATCTCAACGAATCGGTGACGAAGGTTTTGGGTTTAAATTTGCCATGAGTTTGTTGGCTGGCGGACGAATCGGAATTGCTTCACAAGCCTTAGGCATCGCAGCGGGAGCGTATGAATTGGCATTAAAATACTCAAAAGAAAGAAAAGCATTCGGAAAACCGATTAGCAGACATCAAGCGATTGCGTTTAAGTTGGCAGATATGGCAACCGAAATCGAAGCAGCTCGATTAATGATTCATCGTGCAGCCTGGATGAAGGATAACGGCATGGATTACACTCGTGCGGCTGCAATGGCAAAAGTGATGGCTTCAGAAGTAGCGATGAAAACAACGACCGAAGCGGTGCAAGTTCACGGCGGCTATGGTTATGTGAAAGAGTATCACGTTGAGCGATTAATGCGTGATGCGAAAATTACGCAGATTTATGAAGGTACTTCTGAGATTCAACGAATCGTGATTTCTCGTGATATTTTGAAAGAAAGTGAGGCCTATATTCCGATGATTTTGCCGTCTATGTTGGCGAATAAGGAGGAGGACGCTATCTTGAGTGAGTTTGAGTTCTGAAATTAAATTGTTGGATTGTTAAATTGTTTTTTGACGAATTGATGTGAAATAATTTTTTGTATGTAAAATTTCGTTTTTTTCGTCAAAAACAGTTTAACAATTTCACGATAAGCCACCGAGGTTTCGGGACAGGCGAGGCACGAGCGATAACAATCTAACAGTCATTTTCTAGTCATCATGCTCATCTTCTATATCTCCAAAGATTCGTTCTAAAATATCTTCTAAAGTAATGATACCAATAGTTTCCCCTTTTTGATTGACGACGTAAGCGATACTTTTTTTATTTTTAATAAACTCATCTAAAATCTCATAACCATCATCGTCAATATCTACATGTGAAATATCCAAAATGATTTCTTCGATGTTTTTAAAATCCTTAAACATAGACTGATGATGAATATAACCTTTGTAAGATTTCTTGGTACTATCCAAAACCAGTAACCTTGAAAATCGACTTTCGATAAATTTTTGTTTCAAAGTTTCTATGTCAATATCTGCCGAAATACATTCGACTTCTGATGTAGGAATGACACAATCTGAAACGGTGATTGTTCGTAATTGTAAGGCCTGTTGCAAAAGTTCAGAGTCGAATTCTTGTTTTTCCTCTTCCACGCTTTCGCTAAATTCCGTAACAAAATCCTTTAAATCCACTCGAGAAAAAGTATAAGCTTCCTCGGTGATTTCTGTTTTTAGAAAAGTTTTTAATAAAAATTCTGAAACTTTAACGGTTATCCAAACGACCGGAAAAAGTAACCAGTAGATTATTCGTAAAGGAATAGAAAAAAACAACAATAACCGCTCGGCGAACATTTGAAATAGCGTCTTCGGAACAAACTCTCCAGCTAAAAGTATAATAATTGTCGTGATTAAAGTCAAGAGTAACAAGACCGAAAAATCGCCTGATAACCAAACCGGTAACATTTTCTGCAATGGTTCTTTCCAGACCTCTTCCGTCAAAATTCCGAAAATGACCAACGCAATATTATTACCGACCAGCATTGTCCCCAAAAATGCAGAAGGTCGCTCATAAAATTTGGATAAAATCTGAGCAGATAACTGCCCCTGTTGTGTTTTCACTTCTACTTTTAGTCGATTCGCAGAAATAAACGCTATTTCCGAACCCGAAAAAAAAGCAGAAGCCAATAAAGCTAATAATATAAATAAATATGCTGTAAACATTTTAAAATTAACTGTTATATTGTTAAGCTGTTATATTGTTTGACAAGCAGTTTTTGTAAAATTTCATATTACTTTACATTGTTTAATTTGAAACACATAGATTTTAATTACGCAAAAATATTTTTATGTGACCTATATTTTTATGTATTTCAATTTTGTATCGTAGCATGATAAAATTTGTCAATAACAGTTTAACAATAAAGCAATATGACCCTTTTTAATCCAAAAACGGTTGATTAATCCTATCAGCTTTCAGTCGTCCGCTGACTTTTTTTAATTCCCAATTTTGAAAGTCGTAATCGGACTCAAAACCATAACCTTTAATGACTTCCGTTGCTGTTGTAATAGTGATAAATCTATCCGTGTGAACACGTTGCGTCGATTCGTCCCAGGTTAAACCTTCTGTTTCCATCATTTCATTGCGTACACTTTTGACAACGACGCTGTCTTCGACTATAAATTTATTTAATTTTTCGTATTGAACGGCAGTTTTGGCGGTTAATCGACTTTGAATCTTTTTATTTTCATCAAAAAACTCTACCAAAATTCCTTTTGGAAACTCTCGTCGAGGATTTTTTTTGTCAGAATAATTATATAACAACGGTGCTTTTATCCGAACTCGCACAACGGCAGAATCACTGTAAAGAATTTCTACCGAGTCCGCAATTTCGTATTTCGTATCCGCAAGTGTGATATTATCTTCCAATATTTCATTATTAGAACAAGCGAAGAAAAGACCGATAATTCCAATAAAAAGTAATATCTTATATTTTGTATGATTCATAACTGTCGTACTATTTTTAATGAGAACATGTTGATTAAACTCAATATAAAAACCTGATAAATATACCTAATCCGTTTAATTCGTGTTCTATTCAAACAAAATTAGCCAAAAGCATAGAAGATTTCTGAAAAGGTGACAAGATTAAGATAATTTTAGGGTTGATGCGCTCGCTGAAATTCCTATGGAAACAAAATCAAATACTATCTTTACGTCTAAATTTGTTATTCAAATCAAAGTACAACAACATGACAAATAACCTTCATCTGCTGAAAGGTAAAAAAATAATTTTAGGCATTTCGGGAAGTATTGCTGCTTACAAAGCTGCCTTTCTGTGTCGATTATTAATCAAAGCTGGTGCAGAAGTGCAAGTCATAATGACTAAAGCCTCGACCAATTTTATTTCACCATTGACACTTTCCACATTGTCCAAACGACCAGTTTTTACGGAAGTCAGCAATGGCGAAGGTTGGAACAATCATGTAGAATTAGGGCTTTGGGCAGATGCGATGATTGTCGCACCGACAACTGCAACTACTTTATCAAAAATGGCTTCTGCTTTGTGTGATAATATGTTGGTCGCTACGTATTTATCCGCTCGTTGCCCAGTGTTTTTTGCTCCAGCAATGGATTTGGATATGTGGGAACATCCTGCTACTCGTCGCAATGTTGATTTACTAACCAGTGATGGAAATCGTATGATTCCTGTTGGAAATGGAGAGTTAGCAAGCGGCTTGATCGGTGCGGGACGAATGGCAGAACCAGAAGATATTGTTCAGGTATTGAGTGCGTTTTTTGAGTCGAAAGTTATCCAAGATTTAGAAGGTAAAAGGGCAATCGTAACAGCTGGCCCAACTTACGAACCGATTGATCCAGTGCGTTTTATTGGTAATCGTTCGTCAGGAAAAATGGGTATTGCCATCGCTGAAAACTTAGCAAAACGTGGTGCAAAAGTTACCTTAATCTTAGGTCCTTCAAAGCTGTCAACAAGGGTCAAAGGGATTTCGACAATCAATATTCAAACCGCACAGCAAATGTACGAAGCAGCGATAAGCCATTTTCCAAACGTTGATATAGCAATATTGGCGGCAGCCGTTGCAGACTATCGTCCTAAAAATGTGGCCAACGAAAAAATCAAGAAAAAGTCGAACAAGATGCAATTGGAATTAGAAAAAACCTACGATATCGCAGCGGCTTTAGGAGAAAATAAAACGAATCAAATTAATGTCGGTTTTGCACTCGAAACAACTAACGAAGTTGAAAATGCAATCGGTAAATTAAAACGCAAAAACTTCGATTTTATCGTTTTAAATTCATTGAACGACAAAGGGGCAGGATTCAATCACGATACAAATCAGGTAACTTTGATTGATAAAAACAATAACTTAGAGGAATTTGAGTTAAAAACCAAGGTAGAAGTCGCCAATGATATTGTTAATAAAATAGTAAAAATGTTGTAGCGATAAGTGATTAGTTCTAAGGCTAATCACTTATCGTTAATCGTCCCCGAGGTTTCAGCGAGATATCGGGACACAGCGGGATAAGTAAAAGAATATGAAACAATCAATAATATTAATTTTTGCTTTGTGCTTAGTTGTCGTCGGAAAAGCACAGGAATTTAATACTAAAGTAATCGTCAATACGCCACAATTACAGACGGCTGACCCGAAGATTTTTAATACTTTGAAAACATCAATTCGGGATATGTTCAATAATACAAAATGGACGGAAGATCAATTTGAACCTGAGGAACGCATCGAAGTGACTTTGACACTGAACATTACAGAGGAAATATCTGCTACGGCATTTAAAGCAAATTTAGCAATTAATGCTTCTCGCCCTGTGTTCAATAGCAACTACGAAACGGTTATTTTTAATTATCAAGACCAAGATATTCAATTTACCTATGAAGAATATCAACCAGTTGAGTTTTCTAAAAATGTCTTTCAAGATAACTTATCGTCTATTTTAGGATTTTATGCTTATACGCTTTTAGGATTGGATTACGATTCTTTTTCGGAATTAGGCGGTGATACCTATTTTCAAGAAGCTCAAAATATTGTTTCCACCATTCCTTCAAATGTTGCACAATCTGTTGGCGGCTGGACTTCTATCGAATCAGGTCAAAGAAATCGCTATTGGCTAATTGAAAATATTCTAAATCCTCGAATGATTCCATATCGTAAAGCGATGTATTTGTACCATCGAGGTGGTCTGGATAGAATGGCAGATGACCTTGGAAGCGGTATAACGGCTTGTGCCACAGCGATTACACAAATTGCGGAAGCTCATAAAGCCTATCGTAACACGTTGATTGTTCAGATTTTTACCTTATCAAAAGGTACAGAGATTTTACAAATATTCGTAGGAGCAGAACAAACTCAAAAACAACGGGTCTATAAGGCCATGATTCAGGTTGATGCGGCTAATGCCTCAAAATATAATGTACTCCGGTAATTTAATCCCGAGTACTCGGAAACGGTGGACAGAGTTTTTGCTATTTAAAATTGCCTAAACAGCGACATCCCGTAATTTGATAAAAATTCCAGCCACCGTTCACAAAAAAAAGGTTATCTTTTTCAAGATAACCTTCAAAAAACACTTATACAAAAACCTATAACCGTTGAAAAAACACACACGAACAAGTGTTTCTATTCTACATTTTCATAACGCTTGTTTGACAAAAAGTTACAATAAAAAAACTGTTAAAAAAGCCCAAATCAGTCGGAACCAATTTGGGCTACACAAAAACCGAATTTTTGCTAAAACATTTTTTGAGTTACGAGTTTTTTCGGTTTAAAACGACCAAAGATTATGTTCAAAATCAAAAATTTCATTTTTGATTCTATCCGCTTCTAATAATAAATCAACACCCGAAGCATAATCTTGCAAACGACGATCATACACATTTGATTCTTTATAAATATAGCTGGCAAAATACCGCATCTCAAAAATATCGTCCCAACTCATACGCCCAGCATCATTGAGCGGATTCATCACGGGTTTTCTTGCTAAAGTATTGCGTAATTGTGGATAGTACGCCCAAAACATAGGTTGCTCATATTTAAAATTGCCATTCTCATCATAGACCTCACGAAGCGGAGCGATACCAATGACTCTAACTTTCATTGTCGAAGTTTCTTCGTCAAAAAACCAGACTTCTTTTAGTCGAAATCGCTTAATATCTTCCCAATTCAATACATTTCGAGTAATCACTAATTTTGGTTCAAAAGTCACTGGGTCAAATACCTCTGTTGTGTCAATAGAAACACCCATAGTTTGAGCTTCTGCCTGAGAAATTTGTTGTGTAAATTTATCGTCCATATACACGTCAATCGTTCCATTTTGTACCGCATCTAAGATGATATTCACAAAAGGAGCTTCAGGATAAACAAAGGATTTATTCATTTTCTCCCGAACATCAAGCACCCGCCAAATTCGCTTTTCCCAAAATACGTCTGCTTCCCGAATGTGATCATATTTTAAAGGTGGCGTTTCAGAAATTATAGTCTTTGCTACGATTCCATCAATTACACCATTATTTGTTGTTCGATTAAATTCGGAAGATTCGGTCACTTCTCCTTCGAAGTCAATCGGTTGTGCCAACGAAACCGTTACTAAAAGACATAGGATTCCCACGCTGAAAATTTGCTTTTTCCAGTTCATAATGATTTTTGAAATTGTGATTAATAATTAGTTATGTATGACCTAATAAGCATAAATCCCTAATTATCAATCAATTAATAATTAATTTCTGAATAAAAACCAATAGGTTGATTTGTATAAATATACTCTAACGTACAGGTTGGTTAATTAACTTTCTATTCTCTTATTTGTACGCATAACGAGGTAGTTTTCAAAAGTTACACTTTTTTTGAAAAATAATTATTGATATAAAAAACAGTGTTCTAAGTTACTTTTTTAGCTTCGGGTCAAGTGCATCGGTTAATCCTTCGCCAATCAAATTAAAAACGGTCACTGTTACAAAAATCGCTAAACCTGGGAAAATCGCCAGCCACCAAGCCGATGAATTGCTACGGCTCAGGTTTAATAATTTGCCCCAGGTAATCGTATCGACCGGAACACCAATCCCTAAAAAGGACAAAAAGGCTTCTACCAAAATCGCTGCGGCAATTCCGAAAGCCACCGAAATAAATACTGGTGATAAGGCATTCGGGACAGCATGACGAAACATTTTTCGCATATTTGAATAGCCTAAAGCATCCGCTGCTTCGATGTATTCTAACTGTCTTATTTTTAATAATTCGGCTCTTACAAACCGAGCGATTCCTGTCCAACTCACTAAACCAATGATAATCATTACGTTATAAATCGACGGCTTTGCGATAGCGATTATTACCAAAATCAATACTAAAACGGGTACGGAAACAACAACTTCAATAAATCGAGTCAATAAAATATCCAGTGGAATGTTAACTTTTTTACCGAAGCGTTTAATTTTTTTAAGTGGAATTGTTAGTAAATTAGGTAATAATAATACGCCAGCGAATATTAGTAAACTCAATAAAAACTGAATGATAAAGGTAAAAATAGACGTAGAAATCGCTTCGCTCAGAACGAAAGAACGTACCATAAATCCGTAAAAATAAGCAAAAGGTAAGAAGCAAACATTCAATATCAAGCGAATACGAGAAACTTGAAATTTATCATCGCCATAAAAACCTGCTAACGTGCCTAAAAACACGCCAATAATAAAAGCAATACTCATCGCCACTAAACCAACTGAAAGTGAAATTCGAGTGCCATGAATCATTCCTGCAGCAACATCTTGCCCTAGTTTATCCGTTCCAATAAAATGCTGACCGTTATTGCCTTCTGTCATCGGTGCGGCATATTGTGGAATCGACTTGTCTTGTGTAGTCGCTTTGTATCGAATTAACGGCCAAAGTTCCGCATCAGTTTCAAGGTCTTTCCACTTGATGTTGATAAACTCTTTTGGCCACTGTCCGATACCAAATTCAACAACATATTCCTTCAAGACAGGAGCGTACCATTCACCGTTGTATTTCATTACAATCGGCTTATCATTCGCTAAGAAATCTGCAAAAATAGCGACAAATAACAATACGATAACGACATACGAAGCGTATAACGCTCGTTTGTTTTTGGCAAACTGTCGCTTAACATATTCCCAGTAAGTTGGTGAAGTATCCACCTGTTTCGCTATTTTATTTTTAAAAAACACCTTTTTATCTTCGAGTGTTTGAATGTTTGAATGTCCAAATATTAGAGTATTTTTAACCTCCAAACATTTGAATATTCAAATATTGAAATTACTTATATTTAATTCTTGGATCAACTAATGCGTACAAAATATCGGCAATTAGATAACCTATCATTGTCAATAAAGCAGTTAACATAACGATAGTAAAAACCGTCGGAAAATCACTACGATTAATAGCGTCTAACATAATTTTACCCATTCCTGGAATACCGAAAATCACCTCAATAACAATCGACCCTGACACCATTCGAGGAAAAACATTAGCGAAAAGTGTAATAATCGGCAAAAGCGAATTACGAAAACCGTGTTTCCAAATCACCGTTTTTTCCTCTAAACCTTTAGCTCTCGCCGTACGAATAAAATCTTGACTCAAGGTCGCCAGCATACCGCCTCGCATCTGCCTTGACAAGAATGCTAAACTCGGATAAGTCCAACAAAAAAGTGGTAACACCAGGTGATATGCCCGAATTTGAAAGGTTTCTAATACAGTTGCACCATCTGGAATATCTCCTAAACCAAAAACTGGAAACCAACCTAAAATTTCACATAAAAAGACAATCATTAAAGTTGCTACCCAAAAATTTGGTAACGAATATAACATAAAAAGTAGCGTTGATATAATGCTATCAGATTTTGTCCCTTTTCGTCGTGAGGAATAAACCCCAATCGGAATCGCTATGCTATAAGTCAATAAAATTGATAATAAACTCAACACCACTGTCCAAAAAATACCTCCTTTGATAACTTCCGACACTGGTTGCAATTCGTAATTCTTACCAAAATCAAATCGAATGAAACCTTTGGAGCGTTCCGAAGGATTGTAGTTTAGTAACCGTTCAATTTCCAAATCATAACTATACGATAATTGATTAATCGTCGTATAATTAGTGGCATTCAGTGTGATAGGAATGACTTCCCCTTTTTCGGCATATACGATAAATTCGGCTTTCGCCAATTGTTCTGCCGTATATTTTGTAGGATTCCGGTTGACACCAATGTCAAATACTTTCTTTGTTTTTAGAGCATTTTGGCTAATATTACCATTATTACTTTCTAAATCGGTGGTTAAATTTACCCGATAATACCCATTCGAAGTCGCTGTAAAGCTGTGGTTTGAGGCGGTTGTCGTCAAGGTTTTATTCACTACATTAACGATAACCTCTGTGTGTTCAATCCAAGGCTGATTGCCAAAAATCCAAATGTGATACTGATTTTGCGTTCCATGCCAACGAAAAGACGGCATATATTTTTTCCAATATGTCGGCGTATTTAGATAATTTTGATATTTTTCTTGTAGATTTTCAGCTATATCTGCCAGTGATTGTAAGGTTGAAATTTGATTAATAACTCTGTTAATTTTACTGATTTCGCTGCTAATTTCGTTTGTTTTCGATGTTCGATATAAAGCTGCAATTGACTTTTTTATATCAATCAACGCATCAGCATTACTACTATCTCTTTTTGTTGATTGTACCGCATTGTCCATATTTTCAATGGCTTGAAAATATGTTTGTGTTGCTTCCCAGTTACCCGTTTGTTCTAACAATCCATTGAGTAAAACTTTCTTATATTTTTGTGGAATTTTATATAATGTATCAGGTTGATGCTGAGCCGTAAATGTAAAATAAAAATTAGGATAATTAAGATTAAAGGCTCTCCAACGTTCTTCATAAATATCTTGACTCATCAAGTCTTCATTGCCAACGCCTCGCAATACAGGGTCATCGGGCATCTTTTTATCCAAAAAAAAGATGACCAGCGAGATCACAAATAATGTTGGAATGAAAATTAATATTCGCTTAAAGACATAACGAGTAAGCATAATTTGGTTTAGTTAGTTCTATTTTTTAGGTTGTTCATTAATCATAAAACCGGGTGACCAATAGCCAGGATTCATTCCACAGCTGTAAACATTTTCAAATTTTTTATCAATCACGATTCTTTTCTGCTGTGAAATTAGAAAAATATATGGAATTTCATTGTAAATGATTCGATGTAACTGACGATACAGTGCTGCTCGTTTTTTTGAGTCCATCTCTTGACGAATCGCATCAACAATCCTATCGCTTTCTTTATTTCCAAAAAATACATAATTTGAACCACCATTTGCGGATTCTGTA
>CBFIHR010000009.1:0-84863 GCA_965662365.1 Saprospiraceae bacterium | reverse complement strand
TGTCCCGATGCCTACTAACGGGGAATCATGCCATAGCCTAAGCCCTAACAGGGCATAATATCATAACATCGGGGCTTGTCCTGATGCCTATAATAGGATGATAGCCCTGACGGGGCGATAGATACCGCCTCGCTGAGGCTATGGCTGGTGTCGTAATCGTAGGGACGAGTCCCTACGTTATATTAGGTCGCCTTTTCAAGGCTTGATGTCGTAATCGTAGGGACTCGTCCCTACGTTGTGTTAGGTCGCCTTTTCAAGGCTTGGTGTTGTTCTTTTTCTACGCCGGTTTTGATAGACGTCCCTTCTACTCTACCCTTAACTTCAACCTCGGTGTATTGTGTACCGTAAAAATATAGTGGGATTGAATAGAAATATTGATTTTGTAAACCCCTTTCTTTTTGGGTGTCCGAAATTGAAAATTATAAACGGCGGCCGTGTCCATTTTTTGGATCGGCTTATCATCGACTTGATGACTGATTACTTTAGCATTTTCAAAAATTTGACAGGTTAGCCGAGACTTTTTATCTTCCTCAAAACTAACGCCTTCTGGAATATTAAAACGTATAGGAATCGTCACTAAACTATCTTTCGGAAATGTAAATTCCGTTGTTTCCGTTTCTAATTTTACGGTCGAGTAGGCTCTAAAATTATTAATCTTTCGATAATAAAAACGCCCAATATTGGTATCGACCGAGTCCGTGTGCGGTTTTGCCGGGTATTTATAAAAATATAAAACCGTATCGCCAATAAACTGCTGTTCCCAATGATATAAATCAAACTGTGTGCGAGGGCCTGTCGAAGAGGCTAATGCTGTGGCGAATTTTTGAGTGTAAAAACTATACTTCGATGGCACTTGATAACTGCCTGCAAAGATCACTGGATAATCGCCCGCTGCCTCGACGGCTTTCGCCAAAGGTTGCACCCAGCCTTTCACACCGTGAAAATCCCGAAACTTCATTAACGCAGGTTTTTCGTTGGGGACAATATCAAATAGAATAAGGCTTCGGGCGATTATTGCGATAAGCAAAGAAAAGGGCAACAAACGAAAAAGCCACTTTTTAGCCACTGCATTTTCATGCAAGGCTTGATGCGTCAAGGCAATCAAAGGAATCAAAGCCGAAATCACCCAGTTCGCTTCAACTGGCCCACGCAAACTCATTACAAAAAAGAACCCTAATAGCCCGAAAGCTACTGTTTTTAAGGTTTTATTGAATTGTGAATGTGCGTCCATTTTTGATTTAAAAAATACGGCTTGTTTTAATAAAATTGGACTTATCAAAGGTCCAAGAATTACAAAAACGGAAGCGATATAAGTCAACGTCAAGCCGATGTGCCATGCAACTTTATTGCGTTCTGACCAGTGAAAAGTAACGGTGACAAATTCATTTTGGAACTCCCAGTATAAATGTGGTAAAAACAAAATCAAGGCAGTAAAACCAGCTATGTAAAATGTCCACCGTTTAAATAATTGCCAATTGGCTACGATGGCAAAAAATATCACGACAACGCTGTGATACTTACTGTACAGCATACACGCAATGATTACACCGATTAATAAAGCTGTTTTTAAACTATCTTTTTCTAAATACTGCTTGGTGAGATAGAGAAATAAAGCGGTGAAAAATACGAAACTAATATCAGGAACGGCCCAAAATCCTCCGATGTGCAGCAATGCAACCGAAGTCACCAAGGCAATAAATAACGGTGGATTTTTGGGATACGTTAGTTTTTCAATCAACCAAATCGTCCCTAAGTGCAGGAATATAAATAATAAACGAACGCCTAAAGCTGTCGGAATCAGCCAGTAACCGATTTTTATTAATAAGGCGACCATTGGCGGCTGATGAAAATGCCCCCAATCTAAATTATTCGCATAGATCCAATAATAGGCTTCGTCGTCTATCAACTCCGTGAATGCTGCTTGAATAAACGTCAATACGAACCAAGCACCATAAAACCATAAGCGTAGATTATTTACTTTATTTAACTGTTTTTCAATTGATTGCAACTTATTTTATTTATTGATTATGAAATTATCGCCTGCAAAGTTATTTCATTCTGAAAATTATGAACCATAAAAGGCTTAAAAGTTCGGAGAAGTTGTTGATTTTGCTGGTCTCCGTTTGTTGCCTTAATTGCAACCCCAATAATTGTTTTCATTTATTACAGTTGATGTTTTGTACGTTTTTTAACAATTCTAAAACGTAAAAACAGAGACAGTCTTTAAATAAGTGTCTAAAAATTGATTTCAAAAGTTTAGTTTTGCGAACGGATCGTTATTAGTATATTATTAAAACCGTTCAAATAAATTACGACAACTGTTTGTCGTTCTAAAATCTTCCTATGAAAAAACTATTTACACTCATTACGTTTACGTTCTTTTTTACAATGTCTGCTATGGCACAAAGCACTAATTTTTGGTCAGATGTTGCAGAAAATGAGATTACTAAAAATGGTACACAACAAATCATCCCTTTACAGTATCGAACGATTAAGTTAGATATCGACGGCTTAAAACAGCATTTAGCTAATGCACCTTTGGAAAATAATGCCACCGAATCAACTTTGCGTTTGAGTTTTCCGATGCCCGATGGCACAACACAAACTTTTGATATTGTCGAATCACCAATTATGGAAGCAGGTTTAGCCGCACAGTTTCCTGACATCAAAACTTATGTAGGAATCGGTATTGACGACCCGATGGCAAAAGTACGTTTTGATTGGACTTACAAAGGCTTTCATGCAATGATTATGACGCCAAACGGCTGGTCATATATCGACCCTTACCACACGAATACTACACAGGAATATATCAGTTATTACAAAAAAGATTTTGTTACAACAAAGTCTTTTCAATGTGATTTTGATCCTGAAATCCATGGCGTCAACTACAAAGACGAGCCTATTATTGATTTGAATTCAAGAAATGTTGGAGAACAATTGAGAACCTATCGTTTGGCCTTAGCTTGTACGGGTGAGTATGCACAGTTTCATGGTGGCACAATCAACTCGGTAGCTTCTGCAATGACAACGACAATGAATCGGGTCAATGGCGTCTATGAAAATGAGGTGGCGGTTCGTATGATCTTAGTAGCGAACAACAACAGTTTGATATTTTTAAATGCCAGTACCGATCCTTTTAGTAATAATAACACTGGTCAATTAATCAGTCAAGGACAGACAGAAATCACCAACATTATTGGTACCAATAATTTTGATATTGGACACGTCTTTAGTACTGGTGCTGGTGGTTTGGCGGGTTTAGGCGTCGTTTGCCGCAACAATAGCAAAGGTCGAGGAGTCACTGGTATTGCTCAACCTATTGGCGATCCTTTTGATATTGACTACGTCGCTCACGAAATAGGACATCAGTTTGGTGGAAACCATACTTTCAACGGAAGTTCGGGAAGTTGTACGTTTAATATTTCGAATAATGCTGCTTATGAACCTGGTAGCGGTACGACAATTCAAGCCTATGCAGGGATTTGTGGTGGACAAAATATTCAAAATAACAGTGATGCGTATTTTCACACACATAGTTTTGATGAAATGATTACCTATTCACAAGTGAGTAATGGAAATAATTGTCCGGTTGTCACTAATACTGGCAATGCTGCTCCAATTGTAACGGCCGGAACTGGTGGTTTTTTCATTCCAAAATCAACGCCTTTTGAGTTAGTAGGAAGTGCCACAGACCCAGATGGCGACCCGATGACTTACTGCTGGGAACAGCACGACTTAGGGCCACAAGGTGCACCAAATTCACCGACGGGAAATGCTCCGCTTTTCCGTTCATTTTCGCCGGTGACCGTTCCTTCTCGTACGTTTCCGCAAATCTCTGACCTTATTAATAATACTCAGACTTTAGGTGAGATTTTGCCTGATTATAGTCGAAACTTAGAGTTTCGCTTAACTGCTCGTGACAATCAACTTGCAGGCGGCGGAGTAACTTACGATGTAATTAATTTTAGTGTAACCGATGCTGCTGGTCCGTTTTTGGTAACAAATCCGAATATCGGTAATGAAGTTTGGACAGAAGGAAGCATTGCCACTGTTGATTGGGACGTTGCAAATACAGATGCAGCTCCAGTAAATGCGAGTGAAGTCGATATTTTATTATCGACAGACGGCGGATTTACGTACCCTTACACTTTAGCGACAAATGTACCTAATACCGGAAGTTTTAATGTAATCGTGCCAATCGGTTCAAATACGACTCAAGCGAGGGTAAAAATACAGGCGAGCAATAATATTTTCTTTGATATTTCGAATCGAAACTTTACGATACAAGTCCCAACTGCACCAGATTATGTTATGTTTCCTACCGAAACCGAACAAACTGTTTGTGGTGGTACAGCAGCCGATTATTCATTTATTTTGATTCCTTTATTGAATTATACAGACGATATCAATTTGATTGCGACCAATGTTCCGACTGGTGTTACGGCTAATTTTAGCTCAAATCCAGCAGCACCAGGCGATACGATTTATGTAACTTTTACAGGAACAGAAAATGTTAATACGGGCTTATATCCAATTGAAATACAAGCTAATAGTAATAGTAGTAATCAGAGTTTTACGGTTAACTTGACAATATTCTCCTCTACGCCACCGAGCGTTACAAAAGTATCGCCATTAGATGGAGAAGCGAGTACCAGTGACGCTCCTAATTTGACTTGGAATGCACCAGGTGGTGCGGCACATACTTATGAAGTCCGTGTTGCAAGTGACCCGAATTTTACGACGATTGTAGCCAGTGCAGCCAACTTAACAGATACTAATTTTATCGCTTCGGGCTTAGATCCTTACAGCATCTATTACTGGCAAGTAAGAGCTTCTAATATTTGCACGGTTGGAGATTGGAGTGCTACGACTGCATTTAGAACGGCTTTTTCTACTTGTGAAACGATTTCTGGCGGAGAACAAAAAAACATTATTACAGGAATTGTTTTTACGTATGAATCAGATTTGACCGTTACGCAAGATGTAGAAATTACAGATATAAATGTGCTTGACGCAACCATTAGTCACTTAAACATCAGTGAGATTTCGTTAGGTATCAGAAGTCCACAAGGTACAGAAATCGAACTCCTGCCACAAAGTTGTACCAATGTGAATGGCACTGCTGGCTGGATTTTAGACTTTGATGATGCCTCTGTTTTCACAACGATTCCTTGCGGCAATACGGTCAACACAAGTATTCAACCTACTGATGCTTTGGCAACTTTCAATGGTGAAAATGCTCAAGGAACTTGGAGAATGTTAATCACCGATAATACTGCCGGAAATGGTGGAAGTTTTCAAACTTATAGCTTAGAAATTTGCTACGCTTTGCCAAATGACAACGAAGATCCAATTTTGGTTAACAACGAGCCTTTAGCGGTTACCATTGGCCAATCTGCTACCATTGATACCGAATTATTGTTATCTACCGATGCCGATAATGTTGCAGCTGACTTAGTTTATACTTTAGTGACAGCAACTTCAAAAGGAACACTTTATCTCAATGGAGCAGCACTGACACAAGGCTCAACTTTTATACAAACGGATATTAATAATGGAAATTTGACGTACGAACACGAAGGAATAGAAGCAGAAACGGATAGTTTTCAATTTGATGTTCGTGACGGTGACGGCGGTTGGTACGGCACACCGTTTTTCACGATCGAAGCTGAAGAATCAAAGGGAATCGCAACAGCTGAAAATCCTTTAGGTATTTATCCAAATCCAACAACGGATAATATCAACGTTGATTTCTATTTGTCAACAACACAAAATGTTACCATTTTTGTATTCGATGCAATTGGAAAAACAGTTAAAGAATACCAATATACTAATGCTTCACAAGGCAATAATATTTTCAATTTACCAGTAGATGATTTAACATCTGGTAGCTACTTTTTACACTTTATCAGTGATGATTTTGTAAAAACGGAGAAAATATTAGTGATTGAATAAACAGAATAAACGAAGCATTCGACTTTATATGCTCTTAATTGGTTTACGACTACAAAAAAGTGGTCGTAAACCAAATTTATTTAAGTAAAACACCATCAACCAATGCAAAAAAAACTAATCCTTTTTGATTTTGATGGCACGCTGAGTGATAGAGATTCTTTACTCGATTTATTTATTTTCACCCATGGATTTACCCGTTTTTGTTGGAATATGTTCCTATCCGTTCCCGTGATTATTATTTGGAAATTAGGGCTGTATGATGCTAAAAAAGGGAAAAATTTTGTCATTAATCGTTTCTATAAAAACTGGACAAAGAACAAAATTAATCAACAAGGTAGATTATACTTACAAAAACGAATGCCCAAAATACTTCGTCAAGGAGCTATCGAACTCATACAATCATTTCAAAATCAAAATAATACGATTGTCATCGTTTCTGCCAATATTGATATTCACTTGCGAGCATTTTGCGAGGAATACCAACTTCAACTTATTTGCACTGAACTCTACTATGAAAATGGAATTTATACAGGAAAATTCTCTACGCCTAATTGTGACAAGCAAGAAAAAGTTAAAAGAGTAAAATTGATTTACAATAAAGCCGAGTTTAGTAAAGTTATTGCATTCGGAAATTCTTCAGGTGATAAAGCGATGTTGAACTGGGCAGATGAAGGCTATTATCGGTATTTAGAGCAGAAAGATTTTGATGCTCAATTAGGTAAGAACTAACTATAAAAAGAGTTGAAAAGGAGTAGTTTATTCAAAATAAATACATTTGTCAATCACTGATTTACAACAAAAAAACCTGACAGGTTTTGAATCCTGTCAGGTTTTGATATCCTTTCGAACTTACTTGATTTTACTTCAACAAAGAAACGCCATTCATTTCTTCAGGCTGTTCCAAACCGAATAATTCTAAAATAGTCGGTGCGACATCGCCTAATTTTCCATTATTAATCGTCACGCCATCCAAATCTTTAGCGACCAAAAAGCAAGGCACAGGATTCGTTGTGTGTGCGGTGTGTGGCGTTCCATCCTCATTTTTCATAAAATCAGAATTACCATGATCCGCAATAATAATAGCTGCATAATTATGCTCTTGACCTGCTTCAATCAAGCGCTTTGTACAAGTATCAACTGTTTCAGCCGCTTTCATCGCTGCTTCAAAAACACCTGTATGACCGACCATATCTGCATTTGCATAATTCAAACAAATGAAATCTGGTTGATTTTCATCAATAGCCTTCGTCACCACGTCCGTCAACTCGATTGCACTCATTTCTGGCTGCAAATCATAAGTTGCTACTTTTGGAGAAGGAACAATTGAACGAGTTTCGCCCTCAAAGTTGGCTTCACGCCCACCGTTGAAGAAGAACGTAACATGCGGATATTTTTCTGTTTCAGCTATTCTTAATTGTGTTTTTTGGGCTTTCGCCAAAATTTCGCCCAGTGTATTCACCAAGTTTTCTTTTTCAAAAATAACATGAACTCCTTTGAACGATTCGTCATATTTTGTCATCGTTACATAATGCAAAGGCAGCGTTTTCATATCATACTCCGGCATATCTTTCTGCGTCAATACCTCCGTAATTTCACGACATCTATCCGTTCTAAAATTATAACAAATCACTACATCATTTTCGCCGATTGTCGCCACAGGCGAACCATCATTATTTGTCACCACAATCGGATCAATAAACTCATCCGTCTTGCCGTTGTCATACGAATTTTGCAATGCTCCCAAATAATCGGTTGTTGCTGTTCCCTGTCCATTCACCAATAAATCATAGGCTAATTTCACACGTTCCCATCGCTTATCTCTATCCATCGCATAATAACGACCGATAACAGACGCTACCTTAACTGACTTATTTTCAATATGTTGTGTTACTTCTTTTAAATAATTCAATCCACCTTTAGGAGAAGTGTCACGTCCATCCATAAAAGCATGAATGAAAACATTGTCTAAACCGTATGCTTCGGTGATATCACAAATTCCCTTTAAATGATTGATGTGAGAATGTACACCGCCATCAGACACTAAACCTAATAAATGCACCTTAGCATCGTTAGTTTTTGCATAATTCAATGCTTCGACAAGCGTTTCATTTTCATCCAACGTTTTCTCTCTGATAGCTTTATTGATACGAGCTAATTCTTGATAAACTATGCGACCAGCACCAATATTCAAATGACCAACTTCCGAGTTGCCCATCTGTCCCTCTGGCAAACCAACTTCTTCACCATAAGTCACTAACTCAGAATTTGGATACTGATCATACAAACTATCTACAAAAGGTGTATTAGCTTGTGCAATTGCACTGACCTCAGGTTTTGGGCCATGTCCCCAACCATCAAGAATAACGAGCATCACTTTATCGTAAGTTTTCATAATTTTTCTTTTCCAATTTAGTTGTTTCAGTTACTTTTTATAACTTTATTTGATAAATACTTGATAAGTATGTTTTAACAAAAATAGAGATTATTTGACAATTTTTCGATTTTCTTAGTGTCAAAAAGACAATTAGTTTTATTCATACGATTTTCCATAAATTAGAATTTTCACAGTTAAAAACTTCACGTCAAGCACATTTTTCAACTTATTGATTATCAATATAAAATCGCTAAACTGTGACTTTTAAACCATATTTGACGTATTAATCATAGTTTCTTACGGTATTTTAATGATTAAGAATACTTTACAAAATACTAAAAACGTTGATACAGTATATTGGCACAGTATTAGAACTATAATAAGTATAAACAAAATAGAAGCATCATGAAAAATTTAGTTTTTTTAATTTTATTCACAATCGTTGGTACCGCTGCAAATGCACAATTCGATGGCATTTCAGATGCAATTAGTAGTCAAAACGTAACCGAGTTATCAAACTTTTTTGGTGATCAAGTTGAAATTACAACACCAAACCAAGATGATGTTTTCTCTAAAAGCGAAGCGACTAATATTATGAAATCATTTTTCGCAACCTACAAAGTAACGTCATTCACCTTACAACATCAAGGATCTTCGAAAGGTAAATCGTCAGAATATGCCATCGGCGATATGATTGCTTCAGGTAAGAAATTCCGAGTTTTCATTTACGTAAGTGAAAAAAGCGGAAAAACTATTATAGAACAGATACAATTTGAACAGGATTAATTTTTAACATACAAATACACACAAAAAGCATTCACTTTATCGGTGAATGCTTTTTTTATGCTCCTTGACGAATAAACTCAATAAATCATGTGTAAAAAATCTTTTGTATTTAAACTATCAAAACATTTTTACCATTTAAAACATTTAGTCTTTAGACAACAATCAATGTTTGAACATTAAATAAAAACAACTTACTAACTATTAATAATTAGTAAATCATTAACGTCAAATTGCTGCACTTAAAACATCAATAAATATGACAAATTATATCATTGGAATAGTGGCTTTCATATCTATTATAGCATTAGGCAAACAAGGTATAAATAGTGAAAACATTAATCAGACTTCTGACAATGAGCATGTTCAAGTGACGGCTTCAAATATCAATCAATCAAATATTAAAACAAAAAAATGGCTTCTAATAAAATAATTCGAGTGCAACAAATGGGATTTCCGTGGGCAACCGAAGACCCTTTCTTATTCTGTGTACATCACGAAGATAATTATCCGAAAGGTGAAGAAAATTTGGGTCCAAATCCTGATTTGTTAAAGGGTAGAAATATCGGAAATGATTTTGTTATCAAAGATGGATGGCGAATGTATCATGGTGATGTTGTTCCAGGTTTTCCGCATCATCCGCACCGAGGATTTGAAACGGTAACAATCGCTCAAGAAGGCTACATTGATCATGCGGACTCTAAAAATGGTTTAGGACGATTTAGCAACGGCGATGTACAGTGGATGACTGCTGGTAAGGGAATTTTACACTCTGAAATGTTTCCTTTGTTAGACAAAGATAAACCAAACCGTATGGAATTATTTCAAATTTGGTTGAACTTGCCCAGAAAGGATAAAATGGTCGAGCCGCATTATAAAATGTTGTGGTCAGAAAATATCCCTACCGTAACAGAACAGGATGCAAACGGTAAAAGTATCTCTGCAAAAATCATCGCTGGTGAACTCAACGGCTCAGAAGCACTCGAACCAACTCCTAATTCTTGGGCGAAGAACAAAGATAATAAAGTAGCGATTTGGACAATCAAAATGGAAGCTGGAGCAAATTGGGTTTTACCCAAAACAGCGGCTGGAATCAATAGAACATTGTACTTCTATCGTGGCAATCAAATCCAAATCGAAGATGCTACACTTGAAAATAACTACTATGCAAAAGTAAAATCAGACGAAGATATTTCAATAGTTGCCGGTGATGCAGATTGTTACTTATTGTTGTTACAAGGCAAGCCTATTAACGAACCTGTCGCCCAGCATGGACCTTTTGTAATGAATACTCGACAAGAAATTCAAGAAGCGTTTATGGAATATCAACGTACACAATTCGGTGGTTGGAAATGGGGAAGTGCCGGGCCAGTCCATGGAAAAGAAAAACGTCGTTTTGCTCAATTTCCTGATGGCTCAGTTGTTGAAAAATAATTTTAAAATTCTAAAATAAGCAATTATGAAAAGCTACATGATAGGAATTATGGCTATTTTATTTGTAGCTGTATTAGGTAAACAAAAAATCAAAACAACGGATTCTGGGGTAACATTTGAAGTTACTAATATGAAACTCAACACGGTTGAAGGTTCATTCGAAGGTATGAAAGGTGATGTCAACTTCAACCCAAAGGATTTAAAGAACTCCAGTTTTGAGGTCACAATTGATGCTTCGACCGTCAATACTAACAATAGTAAACGAGATAAACACTTGAAAAATGAAGATTTCTTTGAGGTCGAAAAATACCCGACTATCAAATTTAAGTCAGACGCTATTGTTCGTTCGAAAAAAGAAGGATATTTTATCGCAAAAGGAAAATTGGTGATACATGGAATTTCTAAGGACATAAAAATTCCTTTCACTTATGAAAATGGCGTTTTTGAGGGTACACTGAAGGTGAATCGTTTCGACTATGGTATTGGTTCAGAATACAGTACTTTCACAATTTCTGAAGAAGTATCCGTCAACATTAAATGTGTTACAGAATAAGGTTTATCAAAAATAACTGAAAAGAGGTTGTTCAAAATCGACGCAAAATAAAAGTTTAATAAACTTAGAATCAAATTATTTTACTGTCTGATTTTCGATACAACCTCTTTTAATTCCTATTCTTTCAGAAAAATATTATTAGTTATTTACTAAAAAAAACACTATCTAAAGTATCTTCTCCAAAATTTCCTGTCGGCTGACCTTTAACATGATTATAAACTGCCGCTACAAAAATAGTGCGTGCTGCCGAAACAACTGTAAAAGTCAATAACAAGAACATCATCGCTGCTGCTAAACCTAAAATTATATTCACTTGTACCAATAATATAAAAATACCTAGCGTAACAATAATTCCTAAAACCTGAAAAATACCAAAACTCACACTTCCTGCTAAAGACTCGCCCCATTTTTCTCTCATAATAGCAGTCGATTCTTTCACAGAATCAATCACATTTTTATTTTCATAAATTACAATTGGCACAACAAAAAATGTTAAAATTGACCAAGCACCGCCCATAAGCCCAGCGACAAACTCTCCTATCCTACCCGTATTACGAATCGCTTGTAACACCGTACCGACAGTCGCCGACAAAACTGCCCAACTGAAGATTTTATCAATCTTACTTGTCGCATAATTGATTCCATCGCTTAAATCGGTTGGTTCTTCATTAAAGATTTTCACGGAGCAATGTATCAAAGCCGCATTGAAAAAGACGATAATAAAGTAATTTATCAAATAATAAGTAAAAATCAAGGCATACGCCATAATATTCCCCATCATATCATCTTGCAGCAGGCTGTCGATGCTGTCACCAATTAGCAAAAAGCCACCACCAAAAAAAGTCAATAAGACAATAATTAAGGAAACACTCGAAACTACAGGAAAAAGTAATAAAGTTCTATTTTCATTAATCGTCTTAAAGCTCAACATAGCTATAGTCCAACCATTTTTTAATCTATCAAAGAAGTTCATAAGTTTTATTTTATTTATTTATTTTGAATGAATACACAAAGTACAATTTTTAGCAGCGATTCAAAAGTTGTTCGATAAAATCAATCAAAAATCCGATGACATATAGCGGTATAAAGATGGGAAACACTTTAAAAGTGCATCGCATCTATTCCTAACTTTTATCAAAAAAATACCTAATTTTGCACTACCATATTTTTAAAACTTTGAGGGTTAGATTGTGTTAGTTTATCTCAATGTAACATTCAAAAGATTTTATACTAAAAAATGAAAGAAACCGTCCTAATTACTGGGGCAAACGGGCAAATCGGAACTGTTCTCGTTCAAGCATTGATGGAGCGATATGGCTACGATCATGTGCTATCTACGGATATTGCAACTGAACCAAACCAACAGGTACAGTTCGAGCAATTAAATGTTTTAGATGCGGCTCGTTTTGAGTATTTGGTAAACGAATACCAAATCACCCAGATTTATCACTTAGCAGCGATTTTGTCTGCTTCAGGTGAACAAAATCCCTTACGAACATGGGAAATCAACATGAATGGCTTTTTCAATGTGATGGAAACCGCCCGAAAGTTCAATTTGAAGGTATTTTATCCAAGTTCGATTGCTGTTTTTGGAGAACATCTTCCCCCTGAGTCAGCTCCGCAATATTCGCCCCTGATTCCTGCCACCGTTTATGGAATTAGTAAAGCCGCTGGCGAAAATTGGGCGTATTATTACCGCAGTCGCTATGACGTTGATGTTCGTTCTTTGCGTTATCCGGGCATCATTGGCTATCAATCAAAACCGGGTGGCGGTACGACAGATTACGCTGTCGATATTTTTCATGAAGCTATTTTGAATCAATCCTACACTTGCTTTCTTGCCGAAGATGCAACTTTACCAATGATTTACATGGACGACGCTATTCGGGCAACTTTGGAACTCATGGAAGCGCCAAAAGAAAATTTGACGGTTTCTAATAGTTATAACTTAGCAGGTTTGAGCTTTTCACCAGCTGATTTGGCGGAAGCCATCAAAAAAGAAATACCAGATTTTACAATAAATTACGCACCTGACTTTCGTCAAAAAATCGCCGAATCGTGGCCAGATGTGATTGACGACACACCAGCTCGTCAAGATTGGAACTGGCAACCAAAATACGATTTGGAAAAAATGACGAAGGATATGATTTTTAATTTAAAAAAACAATTGATTATAACGGCAGACCGCTGACGGTTGACCGTTGACGGTTTTATGTAAATTATACTCTGTAAAATCGTCAACCGTCTGCTGTCTGCCCTCTGCCGTCAACCGTTTAAGAAATGTTTACAAACGTAGAAAACGCTTTACAAGAAGAATTAACTGCCATCGAAGAGGCGGGATTGTATAAGAAAGAACGTATTATTTCGACACCGCAAGCCGCTGAAATTCAGGCTCAACCAGGTGGTGAAGTATTGAATTTTTGTGCGAATAATTACTTGGGCTTGTCTTCACACCCTGATGTAATTCAAGCGGCAAAAGATGCAATTGATTCGCATGGTTACGGTATGTCATCGGTTCGCTTTATTTGTGGAACACAGGATATTCACAAGGAACTGGAGCAAAAGATTGCAAAATTTGTTGGCTGTGAAGACGCCATTTTGTACGCAGCTGCTTTTGATGCAAATGGCGGTTTATTCGAGCCAATTTTAGGAAAAGAAGATGCGATTATTTCAGATTCGTTAAATCATGCGTCAATTATTGACGGCATTCGTTTATGTAAAGCAGCACGATATCGCTACAAAACAAACGATATGGCGGATTTGGAAGCGAAATTGATTGAAGCTCAAGGAGCAAGACGACGTCTAATCGCAACAGATGGCGTTTTTTCAATGGATGGCACATTGGCACAATTGGATAAAATTTGTGATTTGGCAGATAAATACGACGCAATGGTAATGGTTGATGATTGTCATGCAACTGGTTTTATTGGTAAAAATGGTCGTGGCGTCGCTGAACATTGTGGTGTTTTAGGACGAGTCGATATTATTACAGGGACTTTTGGAAAAGCACTTGGCGGTGCAATGGGTGGTTTTACGGCTGCAAAAAAGGAAATTGTAGAAATGTTACGTCAGCGTTCTCGTCCGTATTTGTTTTCCAATTCTTTAGCCCCGTCGATTGTTGGGGCTTCGATTAAAGTATTAGATATTTTAAATTCCTCTACTGCTTTACGTGATAAGTTAGAAAATAATGCTAAATTTTTCCGTCAAGAAATGGAAGCTGCCGGTTTTGATATTTTGCCAGGCGAAACGCCGATTGTGCCTGTGATGCTGTACGATGCGAAATTATCTCAAACTTTTGCAGACGAATTATTGAAAGAAGGTATTTATGTGATTGGCTTCTTTTACCCCGTCGTGCCAAAGGATTTGGCAAGAATCCGTGTGCAAATTTCGGCTGGTCACGAACGTGAACACTTAGAAAAAGCCGTTGCTGCATTTACGAAAGTAGGCAAAAAATTAGGTGTGATTTAGATAAATAGTCGATTGATTTTCGATTGATTTTCGATTGATTTTCGATTGATTTTCGATTGATTTTCGATTGATTTTCGATTGATTTTCGATTATTCAACTTTAGTTTTTGTGTCAACCTGATAGGAGAATTATCATCATAATGTTTTCCTAACAGGTCGGCACAAACATATAAACTACTGCTTATCAGTAACTTAGTAACACTAAGTTATACTTTATTCTAAAATTGTAAATGTTGTTCGACGATTTTGCTGATGTTGTTCTTTGGTACAACTCGCACACACACAAGTCACAGAAGGTCGAGTTTCTCCAAAACCTTTAGCTTGCAATCTATCGACACTGATTCCTAAAGAAATCAAATAACTAACCGCTGACTCGGCTCTTTTTTGTGATAGCCAATTGTTGTACGCATCGTTTCCTTGACAATCTGTGTGCGAATTCAATTGAATGTTAATCTGTGGATTTTCTCTTAAAATCGTCGCTAATTTATTCAAAGTCGGTTCTGCATCCGCACGGATTTCATATTTATCCAAATCATAATAAATATTTTCTAAGGTAAATTCTTTACCGATAATTTCTTTATTCAATTCTAAAACCACCTTAAAACGACGAACTTTTTTTTCGGGATCTTCTTCGATTCCTTTGCTTGAAAAAGCGGTAGAATTATTCAAATAACCTGATTTTGAACCAAATAAATTATAATATTGGTCTAAAGAGATTTCCAATTCATAAAAACCATTATCATCTGTTTCTATAGTTTTGGATTCGTTACCATAATTGATTTGAATTGTAGTATTTGGCAAACTTCCTTTCCCTGCAACGCCACTACTCGGCTCGTCTGCTATATTGTAAATAGTCTCTACAGTATTGATTTCTAAAATATATTTGAACGCTATATTTTCTACAATTTCTTGAGTATCAATAACTTCCTCAACTGGTGGCGAAATGACTTTTTCGGGCGGTAAAATGACTTTCGAAAATTTATAGATATCATCTGAACCATCCCGATTTGTCGCAAAATAACCAACTTGAATAACAGTGTCCAGTTTTTCGGATTGATAATCAACAACATAACCAAAATCATCTGAACCAGAGTTAATCGGTGCTTTCAGATTTTGTAAAGGCGACCAACGCCCAGAACGACTTTGGAAAGTTTTGAACACGTCCAGGCCACCCATTCCAACATGAAAATCAGACGAAAAATACAAGGTATCCGCATCTAAAAACGGAAACAACTCGTTGCCTTCGGTATTGATTTGACTACCTAAATTTTCGGGCAAATCCCACGTCCCATCCGCCATTTTACGAGAATAATAAATATCAAATCCGCCATAACCATCTAAAATATCCGTTGCAAAATATAAGGTGTTGCCATCAGTCGAAAGTGCCGGTTGTGCATAATTCGTGTTAGCAATCATAATTTCTGTTAACGGAACAGGTTTTGACCATTGTCCATTTTCGAATTTGGAAAACATCAACTTACAATAATTCGTTTTTCCATCTTTATTGTCCTCACCACATCTTGAAAAATAGGCTTCGGTATAATCCGCATTAAACGAAATCGTTCCATCATTATAATTAGTATTAAAAACAGCATCAAACGACTGAACCGCTCCTTTGTCAGCATCAACTACAAACAAATCCGAAAATGCTCGCCCTGTCCAGTTGTAAGTTTCCTCCTCCGAATCAATCGAGCGATCAGATGTGAAAACAATTTGTCCATCTTTATAAATACTCGGTGCAAAATCCATCGCACTACTATTAAATCTTGCCGGTTCTAAAACAAATTCGGTGCGTTTTTTTGCCAAGTCAATCCAACCTTGTGCTTGTCGGCAAGCCGCTACTTCTTTACGCCATAAAAACGCATCACCAGTTTGAATAATCAAATCTTCAAAAGCCTTCGCCGCTTCGCCGTATTGCTCTAACTCCTTCAAAGTGAAAGCATAATTTTTTAACGCATCAGGATTGCCCGTAAGCTCATAACTCTTTAAAAACCAATCTTTTGACTCTTTAGGTTTATTCAAAATTCGGTAACTATCTGCTAACATCGTTGCTAACTTTGACTTTTCGTCAATGCCATCGGCTTTTTCTATTTCGGCAGGTAACATCTGAACGGCAACCGCATACTGTTTGCGTTCATAAGCCATCGTCCCGTCTTTTATTTTTTGTGTGAATGTGCAACTTGCAACGATTATTGTGAATAATGCCGCAATTGAAAATAGTTTCGTTTTTATCATAAGAATAGGTTTGCGTAGATTGTTCAATTATTTTATTGTTCGGCTGTTTTTCTAACATTCATTTCCAAACAGAGCAGCTGAATAATTCAACAATGATAATCCTCCCGAAATTTCGAGAGAGGTCGAAATATAGGTACAATTTAATTTATATTAAAATAACGTTATAAACAAAACAGAGGTTGTTTAGTTGGTAAAAATGAATTTGTTAGTATTTTGTTAAAGATCGAGTTAACGGGAACGAAAAGTAATTTTCACAATATGTTACAAACATTGAAATCACTAAGTTCGCAAGGTTTAACTTTATAAATAGCTTATTATTCTAACCGCTTGCCCTGCACCGTCAAGCAAAGCATCCGTTCACTGCTAAAAAAATGTAACTTTTCTTAAACTTATCATTATATGTATTGAAAAAACATTCGCAACACTACAAGCTTCTACAAATGAAAACCAGAATCTATTCATTAATTTTCGTTGTACTTCTACCGATATTGACTTTTTCACAAACTATCAATTCACCGTTATTACCAGTAAAAGTCGAGCAAAAATGGGGCTTAATTGACACCTCTGGGACGATTCGAATCAACCCGCAATATGATAACTTAAAAATGATTGATTCTGATTTTAATCAATCCTATTATTTAATTGGTGTTGATAAAAAAATTGGTTTGTTAAATCAAAATGGTCAGCAAATCATTTCAGCAAATTATCGTCGGATTCGACCATTGTCCAAAAATTATTTTGCCGTCATTAAAGATTCGCTCGAAATTGTAATTGATAAAAATGAACAACGCATTTTAAAAGCAGAATTTGATTATATCACAATGTTAGACGACCACTTTTTTGCTTTTAAAAAAGGGAGTCTTTGGGGCGTTTATCAACGTAATAAAGGTGTTTTATTTGAACCACAATTTGATAAAATCAAACCGATTCAAGTTGGAAATGGTTATTTCGGTGTAATGAAAATGAAGGGTGCAGTCGCTCATTGGGGACTTTGGGATAAAGCAGGAAATTTGATTATTCCTTTAGAATATCAAAATATTGATGTCATTGATAATGATAAAATTTTGGTTCAAAAAAATGACCTTTGGGGAATGGTTGATGCCGAAGGAAAACAACTATTTGAACCAAAATATCGAAGTTACAGTAAGTTATCTCGTTATTTTTCGATTTATACCACAATCGAAAACCAGCAAGAATTGTATCTAAATTTAAAAAATACATTTTTCAAATCAGATAAAAAATTTAATTCTTATCGAGTGATTTGGGGAGATTCTACGATTATTTCTGCTCATACGACTTTCAAAATGGGGATTTTGGATACACTTGGCAATGTGATTATTCCGCCGATATTTGAAAATATTCAACGATACGATGGTGATATTTTCAAGGTGCGAAAAGGTGGCTGGGGGCTATATAGTGTGCAAGATTCCGTTTTGGTGGAAACCGATTTTGATGCCATCGGGTGGTTTAATGACGATGGATTTGCAACAATTAGAATCAATGATAAAATTGGCTATATTAATCGACAATTTGACGTAGCGATCCCTGCAATTTATACTCGATTAGTTTTATACAATGGGCTTTTGAAAGCTTATGATAAAAATAATTTGACTTTTTTCAATCAAACGGCTGATGATCAATTCACACTGAGTGAATCTTATGCAAACGTAAGAAGTCTAAGAATTGGCGGAAGCCCAAATCGTAACTCTGGCAACTTTACAACCGTTCAGCAAGCCGATTGGCTAAACCCAAAAACGTTTGGAAATTACTGTTGGAAAAAAGGTGAAAATAATTTGTATGGTTTGCAAGCTATTTCAAATTCAGATACGTGGATTGTCGAACCAAAATACAAGCACATCAAAGTCTTACATCGACACAATGCAACGATCGTTTATCACGAAAGTGTTGATACAGCTAAGTATTACCCGATTTTTGGTCGAGCTAAAAATGTAATTTATCATCCTATCGAGTTATTCTCAAATGAATTATTACAAATTGTTTCTACTCAAAAAATGATTGGGATTCGGTCGAGTGATTTTGATAATGGCAGTTCGTCCGCAGCTTTTCTGAGTCAAAACGGTCAGTTTGGATTGATTCATAAAAATGGTCAAGTCGTACTATCACCTAATCAATTATTTATAAAACCTTTTGAAAAAGGTTTGTTTGCATTTCCGAAAGGCGAACAAATTGTAAGCAACAATCGCTCTTCAAAATTTGATTTTGGAAGGTCATTTTCTTTACATCGAGATTTTCAAATTGATTTTTTTGATCGTAGAAATGTGACGGACAATTATTACAGAATAGAAAAAGGATTTTGGGGCTATTTTGATGAAAACGGAAAAGTTATCGTGCAGCCACAGTTTACGATTGTCGGTAAGTTTCAAACTTCGAATAAAGTCATCAATCGGACGACTCAAGGTTGGGGAATGATGGATAATTCTGGTAAAACAATCCTGCCATTTGAGTACACTAATATTTCGAAATATAGTAGTGATAAATATTTGCTTCAAGCAAAAAATGAACTGATTATTACTTTATCTGCGGCTGGAAAAGCCTTAGACGATAAGTACGTCGGTCAAGGACAATTTTTTGAAGGTTTTGCGAGAGTAGCAAAAAGAGATGATTCAGGAGAATTGATTTGGGGTTTTGTGGACGAAAATTATAAAGAAGTCATTCCGTGTCAATATAAAAGTGCAAAAAACTATAAAAATGGTCAAACGGCCGTTTTGGATACGGCTTGGCATTTGATGAATACTAAAGGCGAAATCATAGCAACATTGCCAAAAGTCGTTAAAGAAATTGGGGAGTTTCATCACGGTTTAGCTTGGGTGAAATTGAGCAAAACTACTTTTGGATATATTAATACAAGTGGGCAATTTGTTATTAAACCTAAATTGAATAAAGCGGGAGATTTTACAAAATTCGGTGTAACGAATGCCGTATTGAATGGACAATCTGTGCTGATTGATGAGAGAGGAACGCCGATTACAGAGTTTGGTATTTATGGTAATATTTTTAATATTCAATCAAACGGTTTTACTAAAGTGCAGCACCCTCGACGACGGCTGTATGGTTTGTTAAATCAGTTTGGAAAGTTGGTCGTGCCGATTCAATATGACCAAATTACACCATTCAAAAACGGCATTGCAACGATTCGAAAATATGGAAAATTAGGTTTTCTTGATGAAAATGGAAAAGTTATCGTTGAACCAAAATTTGACAAGGTTGGAGAGCCTGCAGAAGGTTTAATTCCTGTTTTTATGACAAAAGAAAAATCATGGCAATATATTGATTATCAAGGTAATACAAAAATAAAAGGTAATTTTTTTGAAGCAGCAGAATTTTTTCAGGGTCATGCAGTCGTTAAAATTAAAAATCCTCAAGGTCCAGGTGTCGTCACCGCTTTGATTGATAAAACTGGTAAATTTCAATTTGTATCAACAGCAGATAAAGTTTTAAAATATCACACCAAAGGCTTTCGAGTTATCGAATCCTCAACTGTCGAAGCAACAGAAGATAATGCCAAAACTATCGTCACAATGTATTACGCTGATGAAAATAATTATAACATATTTGGGCAGTCGTATAAGTCTGTCGAACCTTTTGAAAAAGAATTGGGTTTTGTTGTCACGAATACCGGCTGGGGAGCAGTGAATGAACAAGGATTTATGATTATTCCTGATAAATATATTCGATTGATTCGTACCAAAGACGGAAACGTCCGTGGAAAAGCTAAATATTTGTATGGTTTGTGCGACCTTGACGGTAATATTATTCAACCAGTTGAATTTGACAATATTTATAAACGAACAGGTTTATATCAGGTCGAACGTGATGGAAAAATCGGCTATCTTAATCTCGACGGAGAATGGATTTGGGAAATACAGGAATAAATTCTGTAGGAAAACCTTTAACATCTTCAGACTTCGACAAAACGAGACCTTCATTTATATTTTATAAATTATTCATTATGAAAATACAAACAGTAAATTATCAAGATTATCTGCAACAAATCCCCAAAAAAGGACGACATATTTTAGCACAACAAACCCAAAATGAAATACTGGTTTATCAGGCATTTAATCCAAATATTGCTCGTTATGCAGTTGATAATCAACGATTTGGCGGTAGCCATTACAGTTTCAATCGAATGACTTGGATAAAACCGAATTTCCTTTGGATGATGTATCGCTGCGGCTGGGCTTCAAAACATAATCAAGAGTGTGTTTTGGGAATTTGGATTACAAAAACTGGCTTGGAAACGATTTTAAAAGCAGCCGCTTACAGTTCTTATCAAGCAGATATTTATCAAACAACTGATAATTGGAAAACAGATTTAACCAATAAAGCCGTTCGCTTACAATGGGATCCTGACCATGATATTTATGGAAATAAAGAGGAACGTCGAGCAATTCAGTTAGGTATGAAAGGTCCTATTTTGACGCAATTCAATGAGGAAATGATTTGTAAAATCGTTGATATGACAAGTTTTGTAAAAACTCAAAAAGAGCGAATCGACAATCGTCAATTAAAACAACTTAAAGTACCGAGCGAAAGTATTTTTAAATCAAAAAACGATGATTTAAATATGTTTTTGAAATTAGATTAATCTATTCTCACGTTCCTATCTGATAAATGTCCCTATCTATCGAATTTTTACCGTTTACAACTCACTGTACTTCAAATTTGCTTTATTCGAAAATCAATCAACGAAAAAATGAAAGCAGTTACACGAGAAAATTATTGTGACTTTAAGGATATAAAAATTAAAAATTTACCTGTTCCGATTCCAAAACCTAACGAGATTTTAGTCAAAATTCATGCTTCTACGATTAATAGAACGGATTGTGCCGTCGTCAATGGGAAACCATTTATTTTCCGTTTTTTCGTTGGCTTACCTAAGCCTAAGAAAATTATTTTGGGTACAGATTTTAGCGGAGAAATTATTAAAGTAGGAAATGAAATTTCTAAATTTAAAATTAGTGATAAAGTATTTGGTTTTTATGATCAAGGCATCGGTTCACAAGCCGAATTTGCGACTTTCAATGAACAACAGCCTATCGAAATAATGCCCGAAAATATTACCTTCGAACAAGCTGCTGCAAGTCTTGAAGGTGGACATTATGCTGTTAATTTCTTAAACAAAGTGGAAATAAAAACTAATCAGAAAGTGTTAATTAATGGTGCAACTGGCGGAATAGGTTCTGTTCTATTACAATTGTTGAAGCATTATGATTGCTATGTTACAGCGGTTTGTAACACTAAAAATATTGACTTAATAAAGTCACTCGGAGCAGATAAGATTTATAATTACGAAATAGAAGATTTTACGAGCGATACCGAACGCTATGATTATATTTTTGATGCCGTCGGAAAAAGTAGCTTCAAAAAATGTAAGCCATTATTGAAGGCAAAAGGCGTTTATATTTCGTCAGAATTAGGTGATGGAATTGAAAACCTTTATTTACCGTTTACCACGAAATTTTCAAACAAAAAGGTTATTTTTCCAATGCCAACTGATATTCATAAAAGTATATTAATCATCAAAAATTTATTAGAAAAAGGGGCTCTGAAACCTATTATTGAAAAGATTATTTCACTTGATGAAGCAATTGAAACTTATCAATATGTCAATAGTGGTCAAAAAACAGGAAGTGTCGTGATTCGGTTTTAGGACTTTTATAAAAATTTCACGCATCGGCTGTCTGCCGTATAGCTTCTTAACAAGGCAGACAGCCGCTACATGACAAAACTTTCTACATCAAATATTTCTTCACTGTGTTTCGACCCAATTGATATAAATGCACCTCATCAGGACCATCTGCTAAGCGAATAATTCGCCCGTAAATCCAAATTTGAGCCAAAGGCGTATCCTGACAAACGCCCATTCCACCAAACGCCTGAATCGCTCTATCCGTAACACGGCAAGTCATTTCAGGACAAACGATTTTAATCATCGCAATCAAATCTTTTGCTCCTTTTACACCGAATTTATCTATTTTATCGGCTGCCGCCAATGTTAGTAATCGAGCCTGTTCGATATCGCATCTTGACCGTGCAATATCTTGTCTTATGCTACTGAAATCTTTCAGTAATCGACCGAAAGCCGTTCGCTGATTCACCCGCTCACACATCAACTCCAAAGCACGCTGCGCACCGCCTATCAATCGCATACAATGATGAATACGCCCTGGACCCAAACGCCCTTGAGCTATCTCAAAACCACGACCTTCTCCCAGAATTATGTTACTGACGGGAACTCGTACGTCCGTTAATTCTATCTCTGCATGACCTTCAGGAGAATCTAAATTTCCGAAAACTCGAAGCGGCCGCAAAACTTTTACGCCAGGAGTATTCGCTGGTACAATTACCATACTTTGCTGAACGTGTCGAGCTGCATTCGGGTCAGTTTTACCCATCACAATATAAACTTTACAGTGCGGATTCATTGCACCTGACGACCACCACTTTCTGCCATTGATGACGTATTCGTCTCCATCTCGGACGATGGAGGTTTCAATATTTGTCGCATCAGAGGAAGCCACACGAGGTTCTGTCATCAAAAATGCAGAACGAATATCACCATTCATCAATGGCTTGAGCCATTTTTCTTGTTGCTTCGGCGTACCGTATTTTGCTAAAACTTCCATATTTCCGGTGTCGGGTGCAGAACAATTGAACACCTCGGAAGCCCACGGGACTCGCCCCATGATTTCGGCTAAAGCCGCATATTCTAAGTTGGTTAAGCCTCCGCTCAAATGGCCATAACTCGTTGGTAAAAACAAATTCCATAAACCTTCGGCTTTCGCCAACGTTTTTAGATTTTCTAATTTTGGGAAATTCACCCACGGATTATTTAATACAAAATCATTGTATTCTTGCTCTAAAGGTAAAATATGCTCGTCCATAAATGCTCGAACACGTTGCTGAAGTACTTTAGACTTTTCGGTATATTCAAAGTTCATAATCTGATAGTTTTGTTGTTGTCTTACGGCTAAACAGGTTTACCAATCTGTTTCGATAATAAAAATAATGTAACTATCTGATTGTGAACCTATAATTTTTAAAAAACCTTATAGGATTCTTGAAACAAACCCCTTCACCTATTTAAGAAAATCTAATATATAGAAAGTAGGTTGTTATTTATAACTTGACGACAAATTCGTTTACAAGGATGGCTAAAAAAGATGGCCGAAAACGCTGTTCATTTTATAACTTCTTTCAGCTCCTTAATCGGCAACTCAATACGGTTTCTAAGTTTCTAATCAAAAACCATTAATCAAAAACTTTTTAATGTTCTTAATGTTGATTCCAAAAATAATTACATTTGATGTCCATTATTTATAATGTTCACCTCAACAAAAATTAAAGCAATGTTTCAAAAATTAAGTTTAATTGCAGCTTTTGCAATGATGTGTTTACTAATATCTTCAACAACAGCTTTTGCTCAAAATTTCTCTCCTTTAGATAAAAGCCCGGCAGATATTACAAGTTTTCCGAAACGAGGAAGCGATAAAATTGTCAAAGTCGTGTATAGCCGACCTCAAGTGAAAGGAAGAAAAGTATTTGGTGGTATTGTTAAATATGATAAAGTTTGGCGAACAGGTGCAAATGAAGCAACTGAAATTACTTTTTCTAAAGATGTTAAAATCGGTGGAAAACCCGTAAAAGCAGGAACGTACACCTTATTTACTATTCCGACAGAAGACACCTGGACTGTCATCATTAATTCCGAACTCAATCAATGGGGAGCTTATCAATACAAAAAAAGCAATGATGTAGTTCGGACAGAAGTAACCTCCAGAAAATCGGAAGAGATAATTGAATCTTTTTCGATTACATTCGAAAAGTCCACTAATGGTGCAAAAATGTACTTAGGCTGGGAAAAAACGATTGTGGAAGTTCCAATCGAGTTCTAATATTCGATTGATGAAATATCAACGACTTGTTTATTCCGTCAATCGTCATTTTAATGAAAGTATTCTGTTGGAAATGTAAACAAATTGTGAAGTTTAAATTATTTGACGAAAATCATTTTTATTTAATGAAAATGTTAATGTAAATTTGCGGCAAACTAAACCAAAATTAGTTAAATATGAAACAACTTTTAACATTCGTGTTCGCACTATTTGTTAGTGCAGTTACCTTTGCACAAGGTACAATTACTGGTAAATTAGTAGACACCGATAATGGTGAGCCATTAATTTCTGCCAGCGTAGTTGTAGATGGAACTACAATCGGAACATTGTCTGACTTCGATGGTAATTTTACTATCTCAGATGTTCCTTCTGGTTCTCAAACTATTGTTATTACTTATATTGGTTATGCTACATTGAAGCAAACAGTAGAAGTAAAAAATGGTGGTTCTACAGATTTAGGAACAATTGAAGTAGGGTCTTCGGCTATCGGTTTACAGCAAGTAAACGTTGTTGCATCAATCGCAACAGACCGTAAAACTCCTGTTGCTGTTTCTACAATCAAATCGGAGCAGATTCAACAATTGACAGGAAATCAAGAATTTCCTGAGATTATGAGAAGCACGCCTTCTGTTTACGTGACGAAGTCAGGTGGTGGATTTGGTGATTCTCGTATCAATGTTCGTGGATTTGATCAAAGAAATACAGCAGTTATGATTAACGGTATTCCTGTTAATGATATGGAAAACGGTTGGGTTTATTGGTCAAACTGGGCTGGTTTAGCTGATGTAGCTTCTACTGTTCAAGTACAGCGTGGATTAGGTGCTACAAAATTAGCAGTACCTACTGTTGGTGGTTCTATCAACATTATCACAAATCCTGCTGAAAGAGAACAAGGTGGTCAAGTATCCTTATCTGCTGGTAACGATGGTTATCAAAAGTATGGTTTATCTTTATCTACAGGTTTGATGGATAACGGTTGGGCTTTGACTTTCCAAGGTACACACACTCGTGGTGACGGTTATGTTGATGGTACGAAGTTCCGTGCATATTCTTACTTCGGTTCGATTTCAAAAACATTCAACAAACAACACACAATTGTATTAACTGGTTTAGGTGCACCTCAATGGCATCACCAACGTACAGTAGGTGCATTTGATGGTGTAACTTTACGTACTTACGTAGATCCTGACAATACAAATGAAACTTTTGCTAATAGTGGTATTCGTTTCAATCACTTGTATGGTCAATTAAATGGAGAAGAGTTCTCTTGGAGAAGAAACTTCTACCACAAACCAAAATTCTTCGTTAACCATTACTGGACAATCAACGAAAAAACTAACGTTAAGACTTCAGCTTACGCATCTTATGGTCGTGGTGGTGGAACAGGTCCTCGTGGTCGTATCCGTAACCCAGGTTCAATCTTTGATACAGATGCAAGATTACGTGATGCTAATGGTCAAGTAAATTGGGAAGGAATTGTCGCTTATAATAAAGGACAAACTTTACCAGCTGATACAGCTACATTGGGTGTAAAATCTCCTGATGCTAACTATGCAGATGGTACTCAATATACTGCAAGTAGTGGAAGAGATGGATTCATTCGTCGTGCGTCTATGAACTCTCACAACTGGTATGGAGTTTTATCAACTTTGACACATGAATTATCTGATAATGTTATTTTGACAGCAGGTATTGATGGTCGTTACTACAAAGGGATTCACTATCGTCGTGTAGAGAACTTATTAGGCAACAATGCTTATCTTTCTACAGCAGATGATAACAATCCAGAAAACTATATCACTACAGAGTCACCAGCTGAGTTTGGTAGCTTCAACGATGATAGCTATGAAACAGGAAATAATGTATTAAACTATTGGAATGATGGTTTGGTATCTTGGTTAGGTGCTTTCGCACAAGTAGAATACTCTACAGACAAAGTGTCATTATTTGCTACTGTTAACGGTTCTAATCAAGGATTCAAGCGTGTTGATTACTTCAACTACTTAGATTCTGATCCTGCACAAACTTCAGATTGGCAAAACTTCTTGGGTGGAATGTTGAAATTAGGTGCTAACTATAACATCAACGATCAACACAATGTATTTTTCAATACTGGTTTGATTTCTCGTCAGCCAATTTTTGATAATGTTTTCATCAACTTTGTGAACGATGTTAACCCTGATGTTGCAAATCAACAAATCACTGCATTTGAATTAGGTTATGGTTTCCGTAGTCAAAGTTTCCGTGCAAACGTAAACTTGTACCGCACAAATTGGGGTAACCGTCAGTTTGATCAAACTATTCAGAATGCTCAAGCTCAAGATGTATTATACTTATTCAATGATGTATCACAGTTACACCAAGGTTTAGAGATCGAAGGTAATTATGCACCTATCAAAATGTTGTCATTTGACTTCATGGCATCATTAAACAACTGGGAATATGCTAGTGATTTCACTGCAACAGGTACAAACTTAGACACTCAACAGCCAGAAGGTGAGTTAACTATCTTCGCAACAGGTTTACCAGTAGGTGATGCAGCACAAACGACTTTCCGTTTGGCGGCTAACATCATGCCTACAGAAGGTTTAAAAATCTATGCATCTTACTTCTATGCGGATAGATTATTCGCTCAATACGATGTAGATGATAGCCAATTCTTAACAGCTGGTGGTCAAATCGCTCAATTACCATCTTACGGTTTATTAGACGCAGGTTTGTTCTACAACTTTGAAGTATCAGGCTTGAACTTAACAGCAGGATTCAATGTAAATAACTTATTAGATACAGAATATATCGCTGAGTTAGATACTAACATTTTAGATGACCCTGCTACTACTGATCGCAATGAGTTCTACGATAACCGTGGATTCTTCGGATTCGGTCGTACTTGGAATACTACTTTAAGAGTAAATTTCTAAGATAATTTAGAATAGTAATTTTCTATATACAAAGGTGTTACTTCTTCGGAAGTAGCACCTTTTTCGTTTTATTTGTGCTTAAACCTTTCTTAAAATCAATAAGAAACTTCTTAAATACCCATTAATTAAATAGAATCAACTATTTTTACAATCATTTGTACAATCATTACAAAAACAATTATTATTTTAAATCGATCCTCACCGATTTAAAAATTAAAAACTTAGAAATAATGCTACAAAAACTATTTTATGGAATGCTACTAACAGCATTCTCAATGTTCTCACTAACAGTTTCTGCACAAAACTTAAACGTATCCTTAGTTGGCAGTTTACAATATTCAGAAGATGCCAATGATATTTGGGGTTATGCCGATAGTTCGGGAGTAGAATACGCCATTATCGGCTTACGCAATGGTACATCTATCGTTAGTTTAGCCGATCCGGCTAATCCTGTGCAAGTCGGGTATGTTCCGGGTGCAAACTCTACATGGCGAGATATTAAAACGTGGGGACAATACGCTTATGTGACGACTGATGTCGGAACAGATGGATTAGTCGTTATTGATTTATCGAATTTACCAAATGGCGTTACGTCAACGAATTGGCAACCGACACTAACTGTCAATGGTCAATCGGGCGTTTTTAACAAAGCTCACAATATTTGGATTGATGAAAATGGGTATGCTTATATTTCTGGTGCTAACCTAGGCGTTGGAGGGGTAATGATTTTAGATGTTCATACGACTCCTGGTACGCCAATTTACGTTGGAGCGACTCCAAATAATTATTCACATGATTGCTACGCTCGAGGAGATACTTTATATACTGCTGATATTTACGCTGGCGAGTTTACGATTTATGATGTCTCTAACAAAGCTAATCCAGTATTTTTAGGTAGCCAACAAACTGACTTCTCATTTGCTCATAATGTTTGGCTAAGTGACGATAGTCAAGTCCTATTTACAACTGATGAAAAACCGAACGCCCCCGTAGGTGCTTATGATGTTTCTGATCCAACAAATATCATTGAATTAGATTTATTCAAACCTTTACAAACCTTAGGTCAAGGTGTTATTCCGCATAACGTACACGTTTGGGACGATTTTTTAATCGTATCTTACTACACAGATGGATTAATTTTGGTGGATGGAAGCCGCCCGACCAACTTAATTGAAGTTGGAAATTTTGATACTTACTTCACAAGTTCAGGTGGTTTTAATGGTTCATGGGGAGCGTATCCTTATTTGCCATCAGGCAAAATTTTAGTATCAGACATTAACAGCGGATTATATATATTTCAACCGACTTATGTTCGTGCATGTTGGTTAGAAGGAAATGTAACCGATGCGGTAACAGGAAATACAATTAACAATGTTGATATTTCGATTTCTGGAACATTAGCAAACGATGAGTCAGATATATTTGGTCATTACGAAACAGGAATTGCGACCGCAGGTACTTACACCGTCACCGCAGTTGCATCTGGCTATGCTGCTGCTTCCGCTACTGTTACTTTATCAAATGGTGTTTTAACAATTCAGGACTTTCAATTGTCACCGCTTACTCCTTTCACGATCAACGGAACGGTAATCGATGAACAAGGTACACCGATTGAAAATGCCGAAATTACCTTACAAAGCTTGACAAGTACTTATGATTTTACCTCCGATGCTAATGGTAATTTTTCGACCTCAATATTTAATGGAAATTATGATATCCTTACAGGAAAATGGGGCTTTCATACCAAATTGGTACAAGATACAACCTTAGACTTATCAAATGCTAACTTTACCATTGAGTTAACTACCGGTTATCGTGATGAATTTGCTTTAGATCTTGGCTGGTTAAGTGCCGGAAATGCTCAAACAGGAAGCTGGGAAAGAGGAGAACCGCTCGGTACCTCGAACACGACTTATGGGCAAGTTGCTCCTGAAGACGATATCGCAAATGATATTGGAACGCAATGTTATGTAACAGGAAATACAGGTTCATCCGTAGCTGATGACGATGTAGATAATGGTCAAGTTCGTTTACTTTCTCCACTATTTGATGTTACCACCTATAACGACCCTCGATTAGCTGTGCAAACTTGGTTTGTTAATGTCGGTGGAAGTGGCACTCCTAATGATGCGTTAACTTTAAAGATATTTAATGGTGACTCGACGGTTACTATCGAAACAATTACGCTATCTGACCCTAATTGGACAGCAAGAGATTATCGCTTGAAAGATTATATCGTGCCGTCAAATACAATGCGTTTTATTATTGAAACAGAAGATTTACAAGGATCAGGTCATGTTGTCGAAGCTGGTGTTGATGGATTTGAAATCTATGAAGGACAACCTGACAATACAAATTCTATTGATAAATTGACCGTCAATATCAAGGTTTATCCAAATCCTTTTGCGGAAAATATTACAATTGACTATGAACTTGAAAGCCGTAACGCCATCTTAGAAATATTCAACGTCGTAGGACAACAAATGGAAACTAAGGTATTAGACAACAAAAAAGGATTGGTGCAAACTGGAAACAACTTAAATCCTGGAGTATATTTTGTTCGTATCGTACAAGATGGAAAAGTCAGTACAACACAACGAATTATTAAAGTTAATTAATGTAAAACAAGCGGTATTACCACTGCTTTACAAACATTCAAAAAATCCTTACAATTATTATTCAAAAAATAATAAGCGTAAGGATTTTTCATTTCAATTTTTAAATGTTCAAAAATTAGCTTAATATTGTTTTGATTCAAATCCGAATTGTAAAACATCCGAATAAATACGAAATGAATAACTTATTCAAACTACGAGGTTCGCTTTCCTCACAACAAAACATCCTACTTTCGATAGTTGGAGTCCTGCTCTTATTAGGTTTATGGACACTTTTAGCACATCTGAAATCAGAAGTAAGAGTCACACAAATCGACCAAGAAAATCTCGAGATCGCAGATAGAAGTTATTATGACAGCGATTCCATTTTGTTAGATAACGAAAAAGAATTAGCTCAAAAAACCGATGCGGAACTAGCAAAATTTGGTTTAAAAAAGAAACGAGTTTATGCTGTTTTACCTTCTCCAATGTCTGTTATACAATCATTTGTCAACCCTGCAAGAAATTACACTCTTGAATATAAGAAGAAAGTTAAAAATGAAGAGAAGGCTGAAAAGCCTGATGCGCCCGAATTTATTTACACAATGGAGAAGAAAAAAGTTACCTTCCTTGAATACATTCTTGTAAATAGTAAAAAGTCGGTTACTCTAAATCTTTTAGGCTATTTAGTAGCCATTAGTATTTCTATTCCATTAGGTTTTGCTTTAGGTTTAATTCCACTTTTTAGGGGTTTGTTTTCACGAATTTTTGATTCTTTCCGTTTTATTCCCTTAACAGCCGTTACCGGTATTTTTGTAATTTGGTTAGGTTTAGGTAATGAAATGAAAGTATCTTTTTTGGCTTTTGGTATCATCGTTTATCTCGTTCCCGTTGTCGTCCAACGAATTGATGAAGTTAAAGACGTTTATCTAAAAACTGTTTTCACATTAGGTGCGACCAATTGGCAAACCATAAAATCTGTTTATTTACCGGCTGTAATTTCAAAACTATCGGACGATATTCGAGTTTTAACGGCTATTTCTTGGACATATATTACGATTGCAGAAATGCTCAATCGCAGCGGTGGAATTGGTGAAGCAATTTGGTTAGCACGTCGTCAAAGTCGTATTGATATTGCTTTCGCCGTTTTAATTGTAATTGTCATCATTGGTATTCTTCAAGATAGAATCTTTTTGTGGTTAGACAAGATGTTTTTCAGTTATAAATATGTAGAACGCAACACACATAAATAACCATTAAAATACAAAAGTGGATCAGTCGTTGCGTCCACAATTCTCAATGTCAATAATACCTAATTAACTTTAGGCTTCGATAAACACTAAACACTTTTAAATAAATTATGTCTGTAAAAGTTACGAATGTTAATATAGAAGAGAGTTGGAAAAAAGTGTTGATGCATGAATTTCAACAACCTTACTTTGCAACGATTAAGCAGTTTTTAATCAATGAAAAAAAAGCCGGGAAAATCATTTATCCTCCCGGTCCTTTGATTTTTAATGCGTTCAATTCCACCCCCTTTCCTGATGTAAAAGTTGTCATTTTAGGACAAGATCCTTACCACGGCCCAAATCAAGCGATGGGTTTGTCATTCTCTGTACCAATTGGAGAAAAAATTCCTTCTTCTTTGAGAAATATCTATAAAGAACTGCAAACAGATATTGACGGATTTACGATGCCCAAACACGGAGATTTAACAAAATGGACGAACCAAGGTGTTTTTTTATTAAACGCTTTTCTAACTGTTCGCCATAAACAACCTGCTTCACATCAAAAAATAGGTTGGCAAACTTTTACAGATGCCGTTATTCGTAAATTATCCGAAGAAAGAGAAGGATTAATTTTCTTATTGTGGGGAAGTTTTGCAAAAAAGAAAAAAACTTTAATAGACACATCTAAACATCATATTTTTGAGTCAGTTCATCCCTCAGGTTTATCAGCACACAGAGGCTTTTTTGGTTCAAAACCGTTTTCAAAAACCAATAATGTATTAATACAACAAGGCAAAAAACCAATTAATTGGCAAGTCTGATAATTTAATAAAGTGAGTCGTTAGACTATAAAATAAATTTGAATCCCTAATCATAATCAAACTAATGACGAGCAGATGAAATTTCCTCTGGGGCTAAAACGTGTCGCTTCCATGTGCATTTTGCAATATCAAGACACGACACAAAACAAGTTTTTATTACTAAATCGCAATAAAGCACCTTTTATAAATCACTATGTGCCGGTCGGTGGCAAACTTGAACCACATGAAAATCCGATGGCAGCCGTAAGACGAGAAACATTTGAGGAAACTGGTTTGCAGATTGATAATTTTAAATTTTGTGGAATGCTGACAGAAAGTTCTCCGATTAAATATAATTGGATTTGTTATATTTATTTAGCACAAATTGAGGATATTGAACCACCTTTTTGTGATGAAGGTACTCTGGAATGGATTGATTTTGATAATATTTTAAATGTCCCTACGCCACCGAGTGATTGGCAAATTTATAAATATATCTTAGAAAATCGACCGTTTGCATTCAATGCAATTTATAACGAAAATATGGAAATGACGGCAATGTGGGAAGAGTTTGAAGGTATTCGAGTCGTCTAAAGACTTAAAAGACCTATTCTAATTCAAAATAAATATACTGCTCTTTCATAATATTAGGCTGATATCTTAATTTTAGATTGTCAATTGACATAGCAGGAACATTATACGCACGCATAATTTGAATCGTTTTATTCGGCGGAATTGCACTCGAATTAAGGTCTTTGGCAAAAAAACTCCCTTCATATTCTTCGAGATTTCTATCAACTATTTTTGTGCTAATCATCGTTCCAAAATAAGTGGTATCTGAACGATCATTCGTCAAAGTCACATAAACTAAAAGCGGATATTCTTTCAAATTTTCGACAATATTTGCTTTATCGCTAAACATGACCGAATCTACTCGTATTTTGAAACGATCTATAGCTATGGTTTCCTGCATTTTTACTGGTGCTATCAAATTGCCCGACAACAAACTCGCATAATCAAAAATCTGTATAAAATAATTATATTGTTCTTTGGAATAAAAGTCTTGCCATTTTTGCCTCAACGTAATACCAGGATAATTAACTTGAATTTTTACACTATCCTGAGCTAACCTAAACATCATTTTTTCAATAACGGCATCCGACAACTTGAGTTTTTCCAAGTGAATATTATATTCTTTATCTTCATACGCAATCCTAAAAACTGGCCTTTCAATTACCGTAGTATTTCGTTCTACCCTATCACTATATTGATACGAAAAACTGACTTGTTTAATATGTTTCAGAGGAACGATTGTTTCATTGAGATTTCCAAATCGATTAACAACAAGATGACTATCTTTAATAATCGTATAGTTCAACATCGTATGAATAAATAGGATTTGTAACAACAGGCTTATAATCAAACCTCGATTACGAAGCTGCTTGATCCGTAGTTTTATAGTGGCTACTTCTGGGTATTTTTTCCAGTATTCGTTGGGACGCAAAGGACTAATTCTTAATAAAAATATGGTTAATAATAGATAGAAAGCAATACTTAAAAAAAGAAATATTGTAAAAAAAAGTGCCTCGGTATCGGCTATAAATATGCCGAGCGATGGCTGAAAAAATCGTTGCTGTAAAAGTTTAAACTGCTCACTGAGTTCTACTAAAGCGTATGACCAAAAAGGAAGTGTCATAGCGTAGAATAAATAATGCCAACTTCTCAAAAGGCTACGCTTAGAAATGTAGGTGCTTTTGAGTGAAATGGCCGCTACGATTTCAAATAGCTTTGCCCTCGATAGTTTGTAAATGGATAGCCTTCCTAAAAGATAGAAAAGTGCTGTAATGAGCAACCATATTATTGATATTAATAAAAAATTGAACATGACAACTACGTTTTCTCAATGTTTGAATGAAAGGTTGAATGCAAAGTTGAATGAAAATTTACCAAAAGAAAGGCTAAAAATAACAGATAAATTCAAAAGATGGTATTTAGTTCGTATTTTTGCACTCATTTTTGAATTTGTACGCCAAAACTGTATTTTGGAGGGTACATTTCATAAACTAAAAGCAATAAAAAAATGGTTTATTTGACAAGGCGATTAACATTTAACGCTGCCCACAAACTTTGGGTAGATGACTGGTCGCATGATAAAAACCTGGAGATTTTCGGAAAGTGTGCGAATCCAAACTGGCATGGTCATAATTACCAATTATTTATCACCGTAAAAGGTCACCCCGATCCTTTAAGAGGTTATGTCATGGATGCTAAAGAGTTAAAATCGTTAGCAAAAAAATTAGTGGTAGATAAATTGGATCATTCTAATTTGAATTTAGATGTGGATTTTATTCCGAAGGGAATGCAGCCTACAACTGAAAATTTAGCAATCTTGATTTGGCAACAATTAGAAGCCCCTATCGCCGAATATGGCTGTCGATTACACTGCATCAAATTGACAGAAACTGAGAATATTTTCTGTGAATATTACGGGGAAACATTTTAAAATAAGTATTAAATATTAAGTATTAAATATTAAGTATCAACTCAATAGTTAATAGTTAATAATTAGTAATCAATAATTCTTAAGGTTGAATTACAAGAAAAGCGAACAATACAACGAAGAAACGACTAATAAATTAGTAAAGAAATACCGTAAAATTATTGATGAATTAGGCGAAGATGTCAATCGAGAAGGGTTAATCAAAACGCCTGAACGTGCCGCCAAAGCTATGCAATTTCTGACGCATGGTTACGATTTAGAACCAGCCGAAATTCTCAAAAGTGCGATGTTTGCCGAAGAATACAATGAAATGGTTATTGTAAAAGACATTGAGGTTTATTCACTCTGCGAACATCATATTTTACCATTCTTTGGAAAAGCTCATATTGCCTACATTCCGAATGGTCATATTGTCGGTTTGAGTAAAATGCCTCGTATTGTTGACGCTTTCGCTCGACGTTTGCAAGTGCAAGAACGCTTGACACAACAGATTTTAGATTGTATCCAAAATACTTTGCAGCCTCAAGGTGTGGCCGTTGTTATCGAAGCACAGCACATGTGCATGATGATGCGTGGTGTACAAAAACAAAATTCGATGACGACAACTTCTGCCTTTACTGGTGAATTTCATAAAGTAGAAACACGAAACGAATTTTTAAATCTTATAAAATAACGGACGCTCGTTCCTCGCTTGACGGTCAATTAATAAAAAAGCGATATTTCACATTATATAAACAGAGGTCGATTAGTTGACGATTCACCGTCTATTGTCAAACGAAGCGACCATCAACCGTAAAATTATGAAAGCTTATGTTTTTCCAGGTCAAGGTGCTCAATTTGAAGGAATGGGCAAAGACCTTTATGACAGTTCTGATATTGCGAAAGAATTATTAGAAAAAGCCAATGATATATTAGGTTTCCGTATTACAGACGTGATGTTTGAAGGAACAGCAGAGGAGTTAAAACAGACAAAAGTGACACAACCTGCTATCTTTTTACATTCTTGTATCAAAGCCAAAATGGCTGGTGATGATTTTCAGCCAGACGTCGTTGCTGGTCACTCCTTAGGTGAGTTTTCAGCTTTAGTTGCTGCCGGTGCAATGTCATTTGAAGATGGCTTAAAATTGGTTTCACAACGTGCCTTAGCAATGCAAAAAGCCTGTGAAATGCAAGAAAGCACTATGGCTGCGATTTTAGGTTTAGAGGATGAAGTAGTAGAAAAAATTTGTGCCGATATTGATGAAGTTGTCGTTCCGGCCAACTACAATTGCCCAGGTCAATTGGTTATTTCTGGTTCAATCGAAGGTATCAATAAAGCTTGTGAAGCCTTAAAAGAAGCTGGTGCAAAACGTGCCTTAGTTTTACCTGTCGGTGGTGCGTTTCACTCGCCTTTGATGGAGCCTGCTCGAGAAGAGTTACAAGCGGCTATCGAAACCACAGAGTTTAAAACACCGAATTGTCCAATTTATCAAAACGTTGATGCAAAACCAACAACGGATGCTGCAACTATCAAAACTAACTTAATCGCTCAATTAACTTCGCCTGTCCGTTGGACACAAACGATGTTAAATATGATTGCAGATGGTGTGGATTCTTTTGTGGAAGTTGGCGGAACTGGAAAAGTTTTGCGTGGTATGATTCGTAAAGTCGATAGAAAAATGCCGACGGAAACTTTGTAATTAGATGTGAGGTATGAGACGTTAAATTATCTAATGTCTCATATCTCAAATCTCATATCTAATACAAAATGGCTCGATTTATTAAAGGAAAAGATTACTACATCGAAAATGGCTTATATGTTTTTACAGCTGAATTTTTAGCCAAAAGAGGTTATTGCTGTGGAAGCGGTTGCCGATATTGTCCTTATCCAAAGACGGCAAATCACCAAGATTTCGGGACAAACGGCAAACACTCGGATAATTAATCACTCGAACATTCAAACAACAAAATTTGAACTTTCCATTCTACATTGCTAAAAAAGTGGCGTTTAGTGGTCGAAAAACATTTTCGACGAATATCATTCGCATTGCGATTGCTGCGGTTGCCTTGTCTGTTGCAGTGATGATTGTCACTACTGGCTTAGTATCAGGATTTAAGCAAGTAATTAGTGAAAAGATTTTTGGATTTTGGGGACATATCCATATCGAGCATTTAAGCTCTAATAACTCATTTGAAGCCTTACCTTTAGAAACAAAACAACCGTTTTATCCTTCTCTTGATACCATTTCAAAAGTTACCTATTACGACCAAAGAACAATTTTAGGACAAGCTGTTCCTGATGGATTTTTGGGATTAAGTGCTACAGTCGAAAAACAAACAATCGGCGGTGTTCGACATATACAAATGTATGCGAACAAAGCTGGCGTTATCAAAACTCGAGACCAGCTCGAAGGCATTGTTTTAAAGGGAATCGGTAAAGATTACGATTGGAGTTTTTTAAAAAAATATTTAATCGAAGGGGATACACTTTCGTGGAATGATAGCACGATGTCCCGTTCGGTTTTGATTTCTGAACAAACGGCAAAACGACTAAAATTAGGTATTGGCGATAAGCTACAAGTCAATTTCGTCGAACGAGTACAGATTATTCGACAGTTCGAGGTCGTTGGTTTGTACCGTACAGGTTTGGAAGAGTATGATCGAAAATTTGCGATTGTTGACATTCGGCAAATCCAGAAACTCAATGACTGGGCAGAAAATGAAGTCAGCGGATTTGAGGTGTTTTTAGATGACATTCGAGATTTAGACCCAATTTGGTCAGACGTTTATTATACCAAACTACCGACAAATGTTTATGCCAATACGATTAAAGAAGTTTATCCAACAATTTTTGGCTGGTTAGATTTACAAGATACCAACGAAACGGTCATTATTGCCCTGATGATCATTGTTTGTTTTATCAATATGACGACCGTTTTATTAATCATCATTTTAGAACGAACCAACATGATTGGCATCCTCAAAGCCTTAGGTAGCAACGACTGGAACGTCCAACGAATGTTCCTCTACTACTCTGCTTATATCTTAGGAAAAGGTCTATTTTGGGGAAATCTAATCGGCATCGGTCTATGTTTGATTCAACAACATTTCGGAATTATTACCCTTTCTGAAGAAGCCTATTACGTCAAAACAGCTCCTGTAAATTTAGATTTTTGGACAGTGATTTTCTTAAATTTAGGCACTTTGGCGATTAATATCATTGTCCTAATTATTCCGTCTTACCTGGTGACGAGAATTACGCCTGTAAAAGCAATTCGGTTTAAGTAGATTATTTCATTATTTTTAGAGCTTATAAATATAATAATAAATCTATAGACACACAGGTTTGTTGTTTATATGCCTATGTTGGGTGTCATAACATAAAAATAAAATAATAAATAATATATGTTTGTAGTTGATAGAAACAAGAATAGAATAACAAAAATTAAATCTCGTACTTTTTCAGATTTAGGATTTAGAGAAAGAGAACATCTTCAAGAATAGCTTGAAAATAATCCCGAAGCGTTTGGAGAAGAGTTATTAATTATCCAAAAAGAATTTGACGGCTTTGACGACACGAGAGAACGACTTGACTTATTGGCAATAGATAAACTCGGGAACATAGTAGTTATAGAAAATAAATTAGATAATAGTGGCAAAAGTGTCACATGGCAGGCTCTAAAATATGCTTCTTATTGTTCAAGTTTATCTAAACAACAAATAAAATCAATATACCAATCATATTTAGATAAGAATAGCATAGATGAAAACAGTGAAGATAACATCTCAGAATTTTTAAATGCGGAGGATTTTGGAGAAATTCAATTAAATCAAAGTCAAAGAATAATCCTTATTTCAGGAAATTACAGAAAAGAAGTTACATCAACAGTTTTGTGGTTACTGACAAAATACAATATTAAAATACAGTGTTTTAAGGCAACAGCTTTCTCATTTGGTAATGAAATTTTACTAAATGTCGAACAAATAATCCCTGTCAAGGAAGTAGAGGAGTTTACAATAAAAATGGCAGAAAAAGCTCAAGAAGAGCAAAACACGCAAGACGCATTAAAAACACGTCATAAGTTAAGACTTGAATTTTGGAAACAAATGTTACCTCTATTTAATTCTAAATGCAACTTATTTTCAAATATTAGTCCTTCAAAAGATAGTTGGATATCAGCAGGTTCAGGTGTTAGTGGAGTAGGATTAAACTTTGTTGTTTCTAAGAACTATGCACGAGCAGAAGTTTATATGTCAAGAAGCGTAGCCGAAGAAAATAAATTTATATTTGATAAACTTCTTGAACAAAAAGAAGCTATTGAGTTGAAAACAGGGCAACTTGAATGGCAGAGGTTAGATAGCAAAAAAGCAAGTAGAATTAAACAGGAGTTGAAAAATGTTAGTTTGTATGAAAAAGATGATTGGGATAAAATGACAGAGTTTATGATGGATAGTATGATTAAAATAGAAGAGGCGTTTAAAAAGCCATTGCAAAAAATTAACAAACAACTAAAAGCTGAATTTAAAGATTAAAATACTACACCCAACAATTGCAACATCTTCCAGTTTGGCATAAATGCCTTCACTGTCGTTGTTGCTGATGAAGTTCTACGCTATTAATAAAAACAGAACACCGACCAAAAACAATAAAAAATGACTGCAAAAAGCGGACACTATAATCCGATTTTTTAATTTTCAAATATATAACACACGAGAACAAAAATCTCTGTTTTGGTAGTAATACTGCTAATTTTAAGCGTAAACGTAGTAACGGCTCAATTGTACAAAATTTCTTTAGACCAAAAACCACAAAACTCTACTTTGATTATTGAGGGAAAAGTCATTAAAAGTGAGGCTTTTCGAGGACATGATGCCGGCCCCGAAACCTCGGTGGGACATATTTACACCGCACATGACATTCATGCCTATACTATGAAGCCAAAGAAATCGTATTGTAAGCCAAAGAAATCGTATTGTAAGCCATTTATGCGAGCCGTTGTCTATAATCTAAACAAAAAGACAAACCAACCTTTCTACTTCTTTTTTGACAATTCAATACCTACTTTTGCGGTTTGATGTAAAGTGATACGAATCACATTATTTTAGGACGAAAAAAGAATTATGAAAAGAGTTAACAACCAAATTATATTGGCAATCACTTTACTATTCTTGGGAAGTATTGCAAATGCTCAAACAGACACACTTTTAGAGCGAGATTTAAAAGATGTTGTCGTTAAAGAAAATAGAATTGTAATTCCGTTTTCGGCTTCTGCTCGAAATATTTCGATTGTTACACAAAAAGATTTAGAAGTTACGCCTGCCGTAAATTATGTCGAGGCCTTGAATTATGTCCCAGGTGTTGATGTTCGTCAGCGTGGCCCGATGGGCGTTCAATCCGATATTTCTATTCGAGGCGGAACATTTGACCAAACTTTGGTTTTATTGAACGGTATAAAAATGAGTGACCCGCAAACTGGTCATCACGCTTCTTACTTACCAGTTTCGATGCTGAATATCGCACAAATCGAAGTCGTCAAAGGGCCTGCGGCAAGAATTTATGGTCAAAATGCTTTCGCAGGTGCAGTCAATGTCGTGACGAAAGTGCCAGAAGGTCGCCGATTGATGCTCGGAACGACAATTGGTCAAAATGATTTATTGAACACACATATTGGTTTAGCCTTACCAATTCGTCGTTATAAGCAGTTTATTTCGTTTAATCAAACAAGTTCTGCTGGTTATCAATACAACACGGACTTTAGTATTAATAACATTTTTTATCAATCAGAAGTGAAAATTGGACGTGGAAAATTAGACTTACAAGCTGGTCACGTTCAGCGTAAATTTGGAGCAAATGGCTTCTATTCCAGTCCTGCTTTTGTAGATCAATACGAAGAAGTGGCGACAAGTTTTGCGGCGGCTTCTTATCGTTTGACCGGTTCAAATTACATCGTTACGCCACGAGTTTACTGGAGACGAAACCATGACGATTATGTTTTCTTACGTCAAAATCCTGACGTTTTTAACAATATTCACACGACAAATATTATCGGTGGAGAAGTCAACAGTGTCATTTCATTAAAAGACGATAAAGGCGTTATCGGAATCGGTGGAGAGGTACGAAATGAAGATATTGTCAGTTCTAATTTAGGCGATTGGAATCGAACAATCGCTGGTTTATTTGGTGAATATCGTTGGGAAAATGACGACTTTGCCGTTACGCCAGGGGTTTATATCAACTATTATTCTGATTATGGTATCAATGCCTTTCCCGGTGTTGATGTGAGTTATAAAATGACTTCATTTTCTAAGATTTTTGCGAATGTTGGTAATTCTTACCGTATCCCAACTTATACCGATTTGTATTATGTCGGTCGTACAAATATTGGAAATCCTGACTTAGAGCCAGAATCTGCTTGGACTTATGAATTAGGATATAAATATAATCGCAAAGGAATTTTCTTTCAGGCCAGCGGCTATTATCAAGCGGCAAGTAGCGTGATTGATTGGACAAGAACAGTTGATACTTTGCCATGGCAGCCAACGAATTTGAATAATATCAATTCTACAGGAATAGAGTTGAGTGCTGATTTTCGTTTTGACCAAATCTTGGGCAAAGACAGCTATTTAAAACGCTTTTATATTGGTTATCACATGATTAATGCGACTTTAGAAATTGAGGACAACGTCCTTTCTCGCTATGCGTTAGAACATTTGAATAATCAATTGTCCGTTGCAGTTGAGCATCGCATTTATAAAAACCTATATAATTCCATGAAATTCCGTTTTGTTGATCGTGTAACGATGGATAACTATTCGGTTTTTGATGCTAAAGTATTTTGGAAAACAAAAACTTCTACCTTTTTTGTAGAAGGAACGAATTTATTCGATGCTGAATATCGGGAAACAAATTTGGTGACAATGCCGGGTCGTTGGGTTAGAGCAGGATTTACTTTTGACTTTGGGTTTTAATTTTAACCCTTCCCCTGCCCTGCCCTTAAAAAGGAAGGGAGCCAGACGACAGATTTTCAAAACTTTAAAAATTCGATTACGGTCGTTTGGCTTCTCTCCTTTTTTAAGGGAGAGACCGAGAGCGGGTTCAACACAGAATATGCTCAGAACAAAACACATCATCGAACAAAAACTAAATTGTACGATTCAAAAAGTACAATCGGTTGCTGGCGGTTGTATCAATGACGCTCGAATCATTGATACAACGAAAGGCCGTTTTTTTATTAAAGAAAATTCAGCAATACGCTTTCCGCAAATGTTTGAAATGGAAGCGAAAGGTTTGGAAATATTGCAACAAGCAAACATTATTCGAGTGCCAAAAGTCGTGGGTTTTGAGGAAGTTGGATCTGATTCAGTTTTGATTTTAGAATGTATCGAAAGCCAACAACCGCAGGCTAATTTCTGGAAAATTTTCGGTCAACAATTAGCACAATTACATCAAAAAACTGCACCTTTTTTCGGTTTAAGTCAGCCAAATTATATCGGTTCATTACCACAAAACAACAAATTCCACGAAACTTGGACGGACTTTTTTATCCAAGAACGCCTCGAACCGCAACTACGATTAGGCACAATCAACGGTTATATTGATAAGTCTATTCAACAACAATTCGATAATTTATACAAAAAGCTATCGTCAATTTGTCCGAATGAAAAACCGAGTTTGATTCACGGCGATTTGTGGAATGGCAACTTTATGACCGATGAAAATGGAAATCCAGTTTTAATTGATCCAGCCGTTGCGTTCGCACACCGGGAAATGGATTTGGCAATGACAAAACTATTCGGTGGATTTTCAGAGCGATTTTATGTAGCTTATGAGGAAGTTTTTCCGTTAGAAAAAGGATTTAACGAACGTTTTGAGATTTACAATTTGTATTATTTACTGGTTCATCTTAATTTATTTGGTCGCAGTTATTTAGGTTCAATCAAACCGATTTTGAAACGTTTTCTATAAAATATTTAAACAAAAAATTCATAAATATGCAACAAAAAGTAATTCAACTATTCTTTATACTTACATTCTTAGCACTTGCACAATCTGCATTCGCACAAGCGAGAACGAAAATACCAAATACAACTTTATATATTGACTTATCCAATGAGTTTGAACTTGGAGCCGTAGAAGGTGAAATTAATGGCAAAGACTACCGCTTATCTTTCTTACAGGTCGAGGGCGTTTCATTTGAGCAAGAAAAGTCAGATTTTGATAATGTAGAAGTGAAATATTTAGAGCGGAAAAACATCGTCGTCGAAAATAAAATAGAGAAAAAAATCGGCAGCTTCAATGTTATCATTTTGAACTTAGAAACTAAGCCTGACATAATGCAAATATTCCTGGGAAATGATGACTTTTGTACTTTTATCAATGTCACAGCAAACGATTCTTTACAAATTAACGAAGCAAGCGTCGAGCGTTTGTTGAATACACTCGAATACAAACCTACTGACGCCAACCCACTGGAAGATTTCGCCAATTTTCAGTTTACGGACGATCTTCAAGACTGGAAATTCTCTAATTATGCAGGATCTGTTTTTGCTTTCGAAAATACGACAACAGACGATATTTTTATGATTTTACAACTGCCACCTTCCCTCGCTACCTTAGAATCAAAAAAATATTTCGCTAATGAAATGCTCAATAGATTCTCAAAAAACTTCAAATCTTGCAAAGTCCTTCAAGAACAAGAATGGAACACAGACAAGATGAAAGGATATCGAATGATTTTTGAGTTTTCGACAGAAGAAGAAGTCGGTTATATGTATATGTTTGTGTTTGGTAGCACGAAAAACCTCTTTCTTTTTCAAGGGATTTCTAATGAGCTGGACGAGGCAAAAACTAATCTTTTCAATGAAATTATCGAAAAATTAGATTTCAAACTTTAAACTAAAAAGCGGAAAGATAACCAACCTTTCCGCTTTTGCTTTTCGGGACTTTACAACTTTATAAACTGCTTCACAACGCTACCTTTTTCCGTTTCTATTTTCAAAAAATAACTGCCTTTCGGCAAATAATAGACTGGAACTCGATTTGATATAAGTCGTTGATTTTTAAGGACTCGACCATTATAATCCATAATTGAATACCTTACGTCCAAGGTTTCAATACCATCAATTTGGATAAAATCCGTCGTTGGATTTGGAAAAACGTTGAACGCTGCGGCATTCAACGGATTCGTAGAAACAGAAACATCCGCCGTTGTCAAATCATCAATACAAAAATAGGCAGGCGTATTCATGCCAAATGAGCTATTATCAGTCGAACTCAACCTAAAAATCAAACTATCCACATCACCCAGACTCGTCAAATCGACATATTGCCAATCATTCACAATATAATCCTGCGAATTATCCGTAAATCGATAATCTGCCAAATAGAAATCCACACTATCTGTACTTAATACACCGTCTTTATACTTTTTAATTGTCAATAATAAATAATCTGCATCATCGCCCGTGACACCTCCAAACTTTTTTGAAAAACTATCTCCGTCACGCATACTCAAATAAGTATAGGTCGTATTTGTGACATAAAATCCACTTACAATACCACCAAAAGCGTCGCCCTGCAATTCTAATTTACTAAAGTCAGAAACATACGTCACCGCATACGTCGATGAGTTATAACCTGTGCCAGTAATCGCACTTAAATCATTTAAATAACCGGGTGTTGTTGTATCTTGTTTGCTCGAAATTGCCCAGCCTGACCAAGCGTTCCAAGCCGGATTATAGCTATTCGGCATAAAAATATTTCCAGCCATAAATCCGCCATTCAAATCACTACCATTCAACGCAGAATCTAAACCAATGTTAAAATCTTCAAAATCTGCTGTCGTTTGTGCCGACAAAACTATCGTCAAAGCACACATCAAAATTGTAAATAATTTTTTCATGTTTTTTTGTTTTAACCCTCTCTCAGGCTCTCCCTTAAAAGGGAGAGATGCCAGACGACAGAACTCGAATCTTCAAACTTTCGAGTCCTGCTCCCTTTCCCTTTTTAAGGGAAAGGGTTCAATAAATCACCACCGAAAAGTTAAAATGTCGTCCAGCCATCGGACGCCGTTCGACGATGAAATAATCTGTGTTCCAAATATTGTTAATATTAAATAATAAATCGCCTTGTAAATCGCCCAATTCCCAATAAATCGAAAACTGTAAATTCCCTAAATGATAAGCGGCCAAATCTTCATTGACCCCTAAAGTCGTACTCGTATAATTGTGATAATACGTCATATACAATTCCCAAAAACTCAACTGTAATTTTCCGAAAACTTGATGTTCCGGCGTATAAAATAATTGCTGACGAGCAGGAATATTGGGCTGCGTAATCGCTACTTCATTGGTCGAACGCACCCAATTATGACCGAGCGAAACCATTGTTTCAAAGATGCCTTTTCGATACCAAAATTCTACCTTACTTTCCAATCCTCGACTCCAAACTTTCGTGATATTATTCGCTGACCAAAACGACTGATTATCGAGCCTTGACCACATTATCCAATTGTTCATATTACGATTAAAAGCCGTCGAGGAAGCCTTTAAATAAGTTCTTTTAAACGCTTTGTTATAATGAACCCCTAACTCTTGTGACCAGCCGTTTTCAGGTAGTAAATTAGGATTCCCGCCAGGTTGCCAAAATCGGTCGTTCAAAGTTGGTAAGCGATAATTTCGGCTAACTTTCGCTTTTATTTTTATGGCTTTCGCCAATGATTTATCCAAGCCCAACATAGGCGTAATTGGTACAAAAATACCGTCAATCATTGCTTGGCGGACGGTTAACTCTGTCTGCCATCCTTTGAATCGCCAATCATGTGTGACAAATAAAGCGGTTCGATATTCTTGCGGATTTTCGGGATAATTATCGGCTCGTGCTTCGGTGAGCGTTTGCGTTGTTCCAAGTAGAATTTTGTGTTTATTATTGAGTACAAATTGAGCATTGGCATCAGCCAGAATTGTCGAAAAATCACTAAATGATTCTAACAAAATCCAATCGTCGAAATAATCCAAATATTCTCTAAAATAGCCCACTTTTACATTGTAAACACTACGCTTTTGAACATTTTTATAATCGACCATTAGGCGAAAAGCCTCGTCTGCTTGATGTGCCAAACTTTGAGTTTGAGTCGTCAAAGCTGGGACTTGTCGCTCCGCTTTTTGATACCAAAAATGTGTCCCGATTTGTTGATTAGATTTGGGTTTAAAATAAAAGTCTTGTAGAAAGTTTCGTTGACGAAATTGAGCATTTTCGTTCACTCGTTCCACTGTCGGTGTCAATGAATACGTAAAATCATTATCGACTTTTTGATGTGAAATTTTAGTCTGTGACTGAAATTTTTCTGTTCCCATTTTCACCATTAAGTCTTGTTGAGACAATCCAAAACTTCCAGCTGTAATTTTCGATGTTCCGAATATTTTATTTTTAAAGTCTGCTTCGTTATTCAATGAAATCACGCCACCGACTGCACCGCTTCCCCATTTTGCCGTTCCACCACCTTTTTGAACGCTTATACTTTCCGCAAAATTCGAGGGCAGTAAAGACAAATCCAACAACCCTAACATCGGGCTTTGAATTGGTAAATCATTCCACAAAACTAAGGTGTGCCCTGCGTTTCCGCCACGAACTGACGAAGTCGCCATACTTCCCGAACCATAATTTTTGATAAAAATACCGCTTTCTTGTTGCAGGAGTTCCGCAATATTTCTGGAAGGTAAAAGTTGAAGGTTTTGAATGGAGTGGGTTTCTGTTGAGCTGCCAACGACTTGCCGTCTCAATTTTGGTGTCACAATATTGACAGTTTCAATCACAAAAGTTGTGTCTTGACCAAAACTAAAAATTGGTAATAAAGCAATTCCAAAAATCCACCAAATTCTATTCATTTGTCATTGAATTGTGGAGGTTTTTTGGAATTGCTGTACTGTCATACTGCCTGCCCCGAGAACCCAGTGGTTGAATAGTTCCATTGAGTTTTAAACTTTTGAAAGTTTAGTAAAACTGGTATTCATTTTGAAAAATGAAGTTACCCATTGATGGTTAATCATCAATACAGTTTCGACAGTTTAACCACCGAGTTTTCGGGGCAGGCAGTACAACAATTTAACAGTAAATCTCTTTTCCTCCGAAAGATGTTACAAAATAGATGCCTCTATTGACTTGGGCAGGTCTTCTGGCTCACTTCAACCAATAACGTCTTCCCATCTTTCGACAGTGACTTTATGTTAATGGCTTTTACAAAGTTTACAGCTGCGGGGACAGCTTCGGATTTTCACCGAATTCCCTTTTAAGACGATTCAAATTGTATCAATCAATCGTCACCAAAATCGACAGCAAAGGTAGGTAAATTATAATATGATTTTCTATGGAACACCTTGTAATTCAATAACTTTAAGTATTTTATTGTGTCATTTAAGCCGTAATAATAAATTGTGAAATTTATTTTTTCGTAAAAAAACTTTATTGTGACACGATATTTTTTTTAATTAAAGAAAAAATTTCTGTAGTTTTGAGAAAAATTATACTGAAATTAGCATACAATGGCGGTAAAAGTTTAATATTACAACTATAAATTGTACTAATGTCAAATGATGATTTCATTCTTTTACAAGGAAAGAATCATGAAAACTGCATCATATACTATTAAATAAAAAAAGCTTATTATGAAAAAAAATTACACAATTTGGATCCTACTGATTTTATTCCTTGGATTTTTCCATGAATCTAAGGCTCAGTGTTCAGGTCCAACTACTTTGAATACCACGTCAGGTTCGTTCGACGATGGCAGTGGTACATCTAATTACAATAATAATCAAAGCTGCTCATGGCTAATTCAGCCGACAGGTTCTGTGATAGGTGATTCGATTACCTTATCATTTAGTTCTTTTCAATTAGAAACTTGCTGTGATTATGTAAGAGTCTATGACGGAACAGATGCAAACGCTCCTCAAATTGGTAGCTTTTTGGGATCAACTATTCCAAGTGATGTATTAGCTACAAGCGGTGCAATGTATGTGACTTTCACAACAGACGGCAGTGTTGTTTACGATGGTTTTGAAGCTTCTTATGTTTACAAGCCATTAATCTGTACAGATAGTTTGATATTGAATAGCTCAACACCTGTTACTTGTCCTGGAGGAAGTGACGGTGGATTAGATGTAACATTTACAGGAACATTCACGCCTATTAGTTATAACTGGTCTTCTGGTCAGACCTCAAATAGCATCACTGGTATTGCAGCAGGTAACTATACTGTAATTGCATCAAATGCAATTGGCTGTAGCGACACCGCTACTTATACAATTGCTCCTGCTATTGATGCAACTGCTCCAACGGTTGTTACTCAAGATATCACAATTCAATTAGATGCGACAGGAAACGCAACAATCACGACAGGTCAAGTAGATAATGGTTCAAATGATAACTGTACAGCTGCTGCTAACCTTACTTTTGCATTAGATATTACTTCGTTTACTTGTGCAGATTTAGGAGCAAATACAGTAACCTTATCAGCTACGGACGCAAGTGGTAACACTGGAACAGGAACAGCAACAGTAACTGTTCAAGATGTGACGGCTCCAACGGTTGTTACTCAAGATATTACAGTTCAGTTAGATGCAACTGGTAATGCTACAATTACGCCTGCTCAAATAGAAAACGGTTCAAGTGACATTTGTACAGCTGCTGGTAACCTTACATTTGCATTAGACATTACATCATTTACTTGTGCTGATTTAGGAGCAAACACAGTGACCTTATCAGTAACAGATGCGAGTGGTAACACAGGAACAGGAACAGCAACGGTAACGGTACAAGATGTAACTGCTCCAACAGTTGTTACTCAAGATATTACGGTTCAATTAGATGCAAGTGGTAATGTCACTATCACTCCTGCTCAAATAGATAATGGATCAAGTGACAACTGTACGACAACTTCTACTTTAAATATCACATCATTTAGTTGTTTTGATGTTGGACAAAATGCTGTTTTACTTACTGTTACTGATTTAAGCGGAAATTCAACAACTGAATCAGCTGTTGTAACGGTTCAAGACTTAATTGCTCCGACAGCTGTTACACAAGATATTACCATTCAGTTAGATGCAAACGGTCAGGCTGTAATCTCTGCTGCGGATATCGATAATGGTTCAAGTGATAATTGTGGTATTCAGTCTTTATCAATTGACAAATTTGCCTTTATCTGTTCAAGTGTTGGACCAAATACTGTAACCTTGACGGTAACAGACATTCACGGAAATACTTCAACAGCAACAGCAACGGTAACAGTTGAAGATCCTATTGCTCCAACTTTAACAGCTAATGATTTCACTGTTTATTTAGATGAAGAAGGTGCTGCTTCAATTTCTCTTAGTGATTTAAATGTTTTGGCTACAGATAACTGCGAAGACGATATTGACATCACTTTAGATGTTGATAACTTCGATTGTTCTAATATTGGTAACAACGCCGTGACAATTACAGCGACAGATGTCAATGGAAATTCAACTTCTACTACTGTAAACGTTGAGGTCATTGATGATATCGCTCCTACTCTAGTCTGTAGAGATGTCAATTGGAGTGTCGATGAAACTGGTACAGTTACATTTGATGCAAGTGACTTCATTCTATCTGTAGAAGACAACTGTGATGTTACAACAAGTATCAGTCAATCTGTATTTGGAGTAGATGATATTGGACAGTCAATCGTCACTGTTACTGTAACAGATGAAGCAGGAAATACAACTACTTGTGATGCTATTATGACAGTTAACTTTGATTGTGTCACGCCTAATACTATTATTACGCCTAATGGAGATGCTAAAAATGATATCTGGTCTGCAGAATGTCTTTTCGCTATCAATTCAGACTTCTCTGTATTCAATCGCTTTGGGCAATTAGTTTATAAAGAAGATAACTTCGATGGTCAATGGGATGGTCTTACTGCCGATGGTAAAGATTTACCACAAGGTGCTTATTTCTATATCATCAATGCAGATATCGGAACAGGAGGCAGAGTCTTAAAAGGAACGATTACTATTCTTAGAAAATAAGATACTATCAATCAAAAGTTGTTTATTTGAATAATCATCATCAAGCGAGTAATAATCTCGCTTGATGATATCAAAAATATATATCATGAAAAAAGTATTTATAACTATCATTGCAGTTATCTGTATTTGGCAGGTAGGTATCGGACAGAGTGTTCCGTTATTTACGCAATATAACATCAACCCTTTTGTCATTAATCCTGCAGCGGCAGGTATTCATGAAGGGCAGCAAGTACACCTAAATTATCGAGCACAATGGACAGGTTTTCCGACGGCGCCTACTACAAGTCTCTTGTCTTATCAAGGACAATTTAATAGAAGTGGTGTCGGTGCATTATTTTTCAATGATAATACTGGTGCATTAAATTATCAAGGAGCGTTTGGGGCTTATAATTATCAATTTCCTATTTCTGATTCTTATAAGTTGGCAGTAGGGATGTCTGCACAATTTTTACGCTACAATATTAATGTAAATTCAGGTTCGTTTACTGATATCGATATGACAGATCAAGTAATTCAAGAAGCTCTTGAGGGTGTCAATCAGTTAGATTTTAGTTTCGGTGCTTTCCTTCAAGGAGAAAATGGACTATACGTAGGTGTATCTGCACCACACTTACTACAGACTCGATTCAATGCGTCTTCTCAATTTAACGACTTGAGTTACCTTGCAGCACATTATTTTGCTTTAGCAGGTTACCGTACTCGTGGTAAAAAAATCAACTTCGAACCATCTATCTTAGTGCGTAAGGTAGTCAACACACCTTTCCAGGTAGAAGTCAACAACAAATTCTGGTTTGCTAATGACAACTTAATGGCAGGAGTCTCTTATCGTACTGCGGAGCAGACAGTTGCTTTGATGTTTGGTGCAATGATTAACGATAAGTTTGGATTTTACTATTCTTATGATGCTGGTTTCAACGAAGTCAGTAATTATCATGCAGGATCACACGAGCTTACGCTTCAGCTACAATTTGGTAAAAAGGAAAAAGAAATGTAATCAATTGATTATAAAATCAAATATCAATAGATCGTGTACTTAGTGAAATAAGTTTTTAATATCTGTTTTGAAAAATTATAATCATGTTATTTTATTGAAAATTTAGCTACGGAGCTAAGACTTTCTTTGATAAAAAAAAGCCCTTCCAAATTTGGAAGGGCTTTCTAATATTTATATTAATAATTTAGTTCTTAGCTTTTCACTTCTTCGAACTCAACGTCAGTCACATCTTCGTCTGCACCTTCGTTTCCACCTTGATTAGCCCCATTTTGAGCAAAATCTTGAGGATTACCACCTTGACCATCTTGATAAATGTGTTGACTTGCTGCAGTCCAAGCATCATTTACCTTTGTACTTGCCGCTTCGATAGCCTCTAAATCTTGAGCTTTATGTGCTTCCTTCAATTCAGCGATAGCATCTTCGATAGTTTTCTTAGCATCTTCAGGCATTTTCTCACCAAACTCTTTCACTTGCTTCTCGCTTTGGAAAATCAACTGATCAGCTGCATTCAACTTATCAATTTTCTCACGTTCTGCTTGATCGGCTGCTTCATTTGCTTTCGCCTCATCCTTCATACGTTGGATTTCTGCGTCTGACAAACCAGTTGATGCTTCGATACGAATATCTTGCTTCTTACCACTTTGTTTTTCAACTGCCGATACATTCAAAATACCATTCACATCAATATCAAATGTAACTTCTACTTGAGGTACACCACGAGGTGCTGGCGGAATACCATCTAAGATAAAGCGACCGATTGAACGGTTATCACGAGCCATCGGACGTTCCCCTTGTAAAATATGAATCTCTACTTGTGGCTGATTATCCGCTGCTGTAGAATACGTTTTTGTTTTCTTAGAAGGAATAGTTGTATTCGCTTCAATAACGACATCATAAACACCACCCATTACTTCGATACCCATTGACAAAGGCGTAACATCTAATAATAAGATACCTTGATCTTTCAAGTCACCGCTTAAAACACCACCTTGAACTGCTGCACCTAAAGCAACAACCTCATCAGGATTAACACTTCTATTTGGCTTCTTATTAAAGAATTTTTCAACAGCTTCTTGAATCTTAGGGATACGAGTCGAACCACCAACTAAGATCACCTCATCAATATCATTTGTAGATAAACCAGCATCATTCAATGCAGCACGACAAGGCTCTAAAGTACGTTGTACCAAGCTATCTGCCATACGCTCAAATTCTGCACGAGTGATTTTTGTAACTAAGTGCTTAGGTACACCACCTACAGCAGTAATATATGGTAAGTTCACCTCTGAAGTCATACCAGATGACAACTCAATTTTTGTTTTTTCTGCAGCTTCTTTCAAACGCTGTAACGCCATCGGATCTTTACGTAAATCCATATTTTCTTGACGTTGGAAAGTTTCTGCCAAGTGATTGATTAACACACGGTCGAAATCATCACCACCTAAATGCGTATCACCATTTGTTGATTTCACTTCAAAAATACCATCACCTAACTCTAATATTGAGATATCGAAAGTACCACCACCAAGGTCATACACAGCGATAGTCATATCTCTATCACGCTTATCCAAACCATAAGCCAAAGCTGCAGCAGTCGGCTCATTGATAATACGTTTTACTTTCAAACCTGCGATTTCACCAGCTTCTTTTGTCGCCTGACGCTGTGAATCGTTAAAGTAAGCAGGAACAGTTACAACTGCCTCCGTTACTTCCTCTCCTAAAAAGTCCTCTGCTGTCTTCTTCATTTTTTGAAGTACCATTGCAGAAATCTCTTGAGGTGTATATTGACGACCTTCGATATTTACACGGACGGTATCGTTAGCCCCTTTCTCTACTTTGTAAGAAGTCATGTCTAATTCGCCACCAACTTCAGAGAAACGCTGTCCCATAAAGCGTTTGATTGACGATATTGTACGAGTCGGGTTTGTGATTGCCTGACGCTTTGCAGGATCACCGATTTTGCGTTCGCCATCATCCAAAAATGCTACAATTGAAGGAGTCGTACGACGACCTTCCTCATTTGGAATCACAACCGGTTCATTCCCTTCCATTACGGCTACCACCGAATTCGTTGTACCTAAGTCAATACCAATAATTTTACCCATAATCTTATTGTGTTTTTTCGATTTATTTTTAATAATTTTTTTCGATTTTAATGTTGCACTTATTTTATTTTCATAAAACTTCCGTACAAACACGAACAACATAAATCAATTGATATGCCATTAGATTTTTTTTGTAAAAATGGTCGGTTTTAGGCTTCAAAATGGCAGTTTTAACGTTTTCAACTGTAATCTTTTCGGGTTTTAGGTTTTGAAAATGTGACGAACTGACAAAAAGACAGAAATAATTTACAAGACTCTTCGACAAAAAAAGGCTCAAACACTCGAAAGTATTTGAACCTTTTTCTATATAACTTTTCTATACAATTGAAGTATTAAGAAACTATGCTTCTTCAAATACGACTCCTGCATACAACTCCTCTCGTTTTTTCTTAATACGCTCCGAACGAATGTAATCATCAAATTCCATATTAGAGTCAATCATACCATTTGGCGTGATTTCGATAATACGATTTGCTACCGTTTGAATCAATTGATGATCATGCGTCGTAAAAATCATATTTCCTTTAAAATCTTTCATAGCATTATTCAAAGCCGTAATAGATTCCAAATCTAAGTGATTTGTCGGTTCGTCTAATAAGACGAAATTCGGATTGTTTAACATTGCTCGAGACAACATACAACGTACTTTCTCACCTCCCGAAAGCACCGATGATTTTTTGTACACCTCCTCTCCCGAAAACAACATTTGCCCTAAAAAGCCACGAATAAACTGCTCGTCTTTATTTTCAGAATATTGACGCAACCAGTCGATCAAGTTCATATCTTGATCACCAGAAAAATATTCTTCATTTTCATTTGGTAAATAAGAAACCGTAATTGTTTGACCGAACTCAAACGTCCCGCTATCCGCTTGTTCTTTACCAGCTAAAATCTCATAGAACGCCGTCAACGCATTTGCATCACGCCCTAACAAAGCAATTTTTTCACCTTGATTCATCGTCAACTCTACATCTTTGAATAAGATTCTACCAGCCTCATTAGTTTTAGTCAAATGCTCGATATGTAAAATTTGTCCACCCGGATCACGTTCCATTTGAAAATGAATAAACGGATACTTCCGACTTGACGGCTGAATTTCTTCTATATTTAATTTATCCAATGCCTTCTTACGAGAAGTCGCCTGTTTTGACTTAGAGGCATTCGCACTGAATCGCTGGATAAACTCCATCATCTCCTTACGTTTCTGCTCTACCTTCTTATTCTTATTCGCTCGCTGACGTAACGCTAGTTGAGAAGATTCATACCAGAAAGTATAGTTTCCTTTGAAAGTTTTGATACGTTTAAAATCAATATCTGTAATATGTGTACAGACCATATCCAAGAAATATCTATCGTGAGAAACAACGATAACAGTATTTTTAAAATCAGCCAAAAAGTCCGATAACCAGGTTACCGTCTCTGCATCCAAATCGTTCGTCGGCTCATCTAACAATAAGACATCAGGATTCCCAAAAAGTGCTTGTCCTAAAAGGACTTTGACCTTTTCTGAACCGCTCAAATCTTTCATCAAGCTATAGTGTAACGACTCATCAACTCCCAACAAACTCAATAGCTCCGCTGCATCGCTCTCAGCCATCCAGCCACCCATTTCACCGAATTGATTTTCTAATTCTGCCGCATGCAAGCCGTCAGCTTCTGTCGCCTCCGGGTTCATATAAATCGCATCTTTCTCCACCATGATGTCATACATCTCCTTATGACCCATAATAACTGTATTCAAAACCGTATGTTCTTCAAACTCGAAGTGATTCTGTTTTAGAACTGCCATTCGGTTACCAGGCTCAATAGATACTGTACCTTGATTTGGAGCAATCTCACCAGACAAAATCTTCATAAAAGTAGATTTTCCAGCTCCATTTGCACCAATTACACCATAACAATTTCCTTTTGTGAATTTTAAATTGACATCATCAAATAAAACTCGTTTTCCGAATTGTAAACTAACGTTATTAACTGTTATCATTTAGCGAATATGTTGATTTTCAGTGATATTATAAAAATTGCCACAAAGGTAAGGATTATTGTTTGATTGTCGTATTCATTCTATATTAAATTGACTATAAAAAAAAATAACTGCTTTCTCACCTTCAGAAAGCAGTTATTTTCATGCTAAACGATCCTATTTTCTATAGATACATTTACTAAATAAAAAAGATATATTTCCATTTGCCTATAAAAATTAGGAGGAATCGTTCTTATTTTATATTATTTTCTTCAACTTTTTTATCCATTAAAAACCACCAAATCTAAGTGCAATTGAGCCAATCACTCCTGTATAATCTTCGCTGCGTAGCAAATTATTATCAAAATCGCTTAACCAACGATAACCGAATGTTGTCGATAGTTTTAATTGTTGAAAAATATTCACTTCTACACCAATTTCTGGAGTCAGTACAACCATATTCTCACGCATTAACTCAACATCATCGTTAGTTGTTTCATAAAGTTCTACACCTCCAAATCCACTTCTCAAACTAACAAAAGGATGCACCAACCACTCATCTTTGATACTGTAGCCAAGCCAAAGCCCTCCATAAGCAATATCAACATCATAAGCAGTTTGATTCACTTCTAATATAGAATTGTCAACATAATTCCCAATTCCAAATCCGCCAATAAAAAAGTTGTTGATAACAACTCCGCCACCACCACCAAATGCTAATCCATAGCTGTTATTCACTGGCATTGCAGAAAAAATCGGACCTCCAAAACCACTAACAGTAAAGTCTCTTGTAGAATTAAATAACGTATTATCTTCTTGTGCCTTTGCACTTACAACAACAAGGAATGAAATCAAACACAAACTCAATAATTTTCTCATCTAATGATTTTTTAAATTGAAAAAATGTTTTACTACTAAAAATAATAGCAATACTATCATAAACAAGCATAAAACTATAAAGTTTTATGTTGCAGTTATTTTTTCTGTTCTAAATCACTTTTATAATTGATTCAGAAATCGCTTGAAACAAACCTTTGAAAACTATTAAGGATACAAATAGTCGTAATAAATAAATTTTATATGTTTTCGTAAAAACTAAATTATAGATGAGCAAATTTTTGATAAAAAATTGATAATCAAATTTTAAAATATTTTAAAAATATTTATTGAGTATTTTCCAAACATTATAATATACAACAGATACAGCTACTTTAACAAAAAAAAATGGACTAAAAATATCATTGATTACAAATAAATAAGCTATTAACTAGCTTTTATATTTTTATTAAAAAAAATAAAAAAAAGGTTTTATAAACAGATGAATCTGTCTATAAAACCCTTTCGAACATCAAATATATGACAAAAAATACTATGAATAATTTTCATCAATAATCGCCAAAGTATCTTCTAAGTTCTTAAAAACATCAAAAGTTTTTCCTTGTGTACGTAACGCCCCTAACGCATTCGCAAATTTTGCGGCTTTAACATAATCCTTATCACCATCTAAAAAGCCAAATGCCAAACCTCCAGCAAACGAATCACCGCAACCAGTTGTATCAACAACATTATCGACCCAAACTGACTTTACAAACTCTGCGTGAAACTCGCCATTTTGCATGGTGTAAATCATACAACCTCGTTCATCTAATGTAATGTAAACAGCACCGGTTCCGTGTTCTAAACAATGTTTAGCAAACTCTGCCAAACCTGCTTCGTCCATTTCATCAGGTAAAGGTTTTAGTTCCTCCAAATCATACTCAGACTTAAACCAGCAGCAACTCGCTTCCTCAATATTCATTTTTAAAACATCAATATAAGGCAACCAAACATCTCGATCCAACCAGAACTGACGCAATCTATCACCCGAAGTAGTCACAGTAGTTGTCGGACCATGTGCATCAAAAATAATTGTTCCATTAGAGTTTTCTTTTAAATACTGTAAAGTATCTAAAGGCACCTCAAAATCAGTGATAGGAACGATTACAAAAGCATCACAATCTAAAACATCCTCCAAATCTTCAGGTACAATCGGATGCATGAACGCCGTTTGTTTCTCAATTCTATCGTTTTGATTAACGAAATGCAGTCGAATTTCATCGCCTTGATTATGTTTTGTAATAATTTTGGACGTGTTGATATTGGAGTATTGCGACAACAAGTCAATAATCGGTGCTTCATCTTTTTTACGAATGTGTGTCACAGGAATAACCGTCCCTGCTTCACCCAGAAGTTTGGATAGAGCAATTGTTGGATGTGTAACACAACCAAATTTTTCAATTTTCACGCCTTTGGCAGTTGTAATATGGTCTTTTGGTATCGGACCTAAAACGGCTATTTTCTTCATGCTCGCACTTTTTATTATTTGGTATATTTAGAGTTAGTGATAAAGATAAGTGGCATTTTTGAAATACCGTTTATCAGCCTATCATATAATTTGAAGCAAAAATATTATTTTTTATCTTAGTGTCAAAATTACACTATGAATATTTTTATTATCTTTGCATCAAAATAGGAGAAGTTTTTTGAAAACATTTTTTGTTAGTGTCATAATTACACTATATTTGGTTCTAATTTAGAAAAGTATATTAATATTATTCGTAAATAATTATAAACCAAATATATAGATGATAAAAGCCTGCATATTCGATTTAGATGGTGTAATAACTGACTCTGCCAAATATCATTTTACAGCTTGGCGAAAGTTAGCCAATTCTTTGGGCTTCGATTTTGACGAAAAATTCAATGAAAAACTAAAAGGCGTTAGCCGAATGGGTTCATTAGAAATGATCTTAGAGTTAGGCGGTGTCCAGAAAACGCAAGAAGAAAAAGAACAATTGGCATTTACTAAGAATGAATGGTACAAAGAGCTTTTGATCAATATGACAGAAGATGACGCTTTACCAGGTGTGAAATCATTGTTAGACGATTTAAAATCAAAAGGTTATAAAATCGCTTTAGGTTCTGCGAGTAAAAATGCTCAACCAGTTTTGCAGTATTTAAAAATGACAGATTATTTTGAAGTCATTATTGATGGAACAAAAACGACAGAAAGTAAACCGCATCCACAAGTATTTTTGATGGCTGCCGAACAATTAGGTGTAAAACCTGAAGAAGCGGTCGTCTTCGAAGATGCTGCAAAAGGCGTTCAAGCCGCTTTGAATGGCGGATTCACAGCTGTCGGTTGTGGAAGTTCTGAGAGTTTAGGTCACGCACATTATGTCATTGATGGTTTGCACGAAATTAATGAAGCTTGGATTTCGAAATTATAAATATTCATAGTTGAAGACCTGATCAGTTTTGAAAATCTGTCAGGGCTAAATAAATTATACTGTTAGTGGTTTTGCATTAATAATATCTGTATTTTTGCAATAAATTTAAGAAAAGACTTAATTTATTCACTAATAAATTATACAAAAAATAGATGTCGGACGTTCTTGAAGCGTCCAACACCTTGATCAATTAAAACAAAAAAATATGTCTAAAGGAAGATTTAGAGCTGGTGTTTTATACGGCAAAGAAGTGCAAGAATTGTATAAATATGCAAACGATAACAACTTTGCATTGCCTGCGGTAAACGTAATCAGTTCAAGTTCAATCAATGCTGTTTTAGAAACGGCTCGTGATTTAAACTCACCTGTTATCATTCAGTTCTCAAATGGTGGAGCAGCATTTAACGCTGGAAAAGGTTTGTCAAATGATGGACAAGCAGCTTCTATCGCTGGTGCTATTGCTGGTGCTCATCACGTTCATCACATGGCTAAGGCTTACGGTGTTCCTGTCGTATTACACACCGATCACGCTGCAAAAAAATTATTGCCATGGATTGATGGATTATTAGCTGCTGGTGAAGCGCACTTTGAGGCTACTGGTCAGCCTTTATATAGTTCACACATGTTAGATTTGTCAGAAGAGCCACTTGAAGAAAATATCGAAATTTCTAAACAATATTTAGAACGTTTCGCAAAAATCGGAATGTCTATCGAAATCGAGTTGGGTGTAACTGGTGGCGAAGAAGATGGTGTGGACAACTCAGATGTTGATGTATCTAAATTATATACACAACCTGAAGAAGTTGCTTACGCTTATGAAGAATTATCTCAAATCAGTCCTGACTTTACGGTTGCTGCTGCTTTTGGTAATGTTCACGGTGTTTATAAGCCTGGAAACGTGGTTTTGACGCCTAAAATTCTAAGAGATTCTCAAATTTACATTAAAGAAAAATTTGGAACTGGTGACAATCCTGTCAACTTTGTTTTCCACGGTGGTTCTGGTTCTGAACCTGCAAAAATCACGGAAGCAATTGAATATGGTGCTATCAAAATGAATATTGATACAGACATGCAATGGGCTTATTTGAGTGGTGTCCGTGAATATTACGTGAAAAACGAAGCATATTTACAAACACAAATCGGAAACCCTGAAGGGGACGATCAGCCAAATAAGAAATTTTACGACCCTCGTAAATGGGTTCGTGCTGCTGAACAGTCTTTTGTTGAGCGTTTAAAGGTCGCATTTGAAGATTTGAATTGTATTAATAGAAATGCGTAAAACGATTGACGGACGCTTCGCTTGACGGTGGACAGCAGACGGTTTTACGAATAGGACGAATGGTTTTTTATGAAAATAAATTGGCTATTCGTCCTTTGTTTTTAATATTTGAGAATGCTTCGCTTTGAGACGTGAGATTGCATAATCAAAATAAACAAAAATTAGATTTTAGCGACTAATGATTAATCAATAAACCAAAGTAAATTATTTCAGAAAACTAATCACTAATCAACGAGTCACTCCCGATATTTCGGGGTAGATAAAAAATTATAGAAATGAAAAACTACATCGTTCACGACGAATGGAAAATTATAGAGGACAAGTTTCGTCCAGAGTACAATGAGATTTCTGAATCATTGTGTAGTATTGGAAATGGTCGCATGGGACAACGTGCGAATTTTGAAGAAAAATATTCTGGTCACACGCTTCAAGGAAGTTATGTAGCTGGTGTTTATTATCCTGATAAAACTCGTGTGGGTTGGTGGAAAAACGGTTATCCTGAATATTTCGCAAAGGTTTTAAATGCCGCAAATTGGATTGGTATTAACATCACAATTGATGGTGAGGAATTGGATTTGGCAACTTGTGAGGTAACTGCTTTCAATCGTACTTTGGATATGCAAACTGGTATTTTGTACAGAACGTTTGAAGCAACTTTGGCAAGTGGTAAAAAAGTAGCCGTTTCATCAAGACGTTTTTGTTCAATCGCAGATGACCAAATCGGTGCAATCGAATATTCGATTACAGCAGTAAATTTTGATGGAAATCTAACGATTGAGCCTTATGTCGATTTTGATGTTGTGAATAAAGACTCGAACTACGACGAAAAATTCTGGATTGAAGTCGCAAAAGAAACGGCAATTGGTTCAGCATTCAACATTGCAGAAACGAAAAAAACGGCTTTTCATGTTTGTACCGGTATGCAATATGCGATTACTCAAAATGGCTCGAATCTATCATTAGCGGAAGCGAAAAAAGTAGAAAAAGAAAAATACGTATCAAACGTCATTTCTGTCGGAACGAAAGCTGGAGAAACCACAACTATTTATAAATATGCTGCTAATATTTCTTCTTTCAACTACGAAAAATCAGAAATTTTAGAAAAATGTAAAGAAGCAGTTGCTCGTGCCGTCGAGGCAGGTTTTGAGGCGTTATTAGACGCTCAAATCAAAGCTTGGGCAGCAAAATGGGAAGAATCGGACATCAGAATCGAAGGCGATGTGGCGGCTCAGCAAGGGATTCGTTTCAATATTTTTCACATGAACCAAACCTATACGGGCGAAGATGAACGCTTGAATATCGGGCCAAAAGGTTTTACTGGCGAGAAATATGGTGGTTCGACTTACTGGGATACAGAAGCCTATTGTTTGCCATTCTATTTGGCAACAGCCGACGAAAAAGTCGGTCGTCAATTGTTAGTGTATCGTTACAAACATTTGCAAAAAGCAATTGAAAATGCTGCAAAATTAGGTTTTTCTGACGGAGCAGCCTTGTACCCGATGGTGACAATGAACGGTGAAGAATGTCATAATGAATGGGAAATTACCTTTGAGGAAATTCACCGTAACGGTGCGATTGCTTTCGCAATTTATGACTACATTCGCTACACTGGCGACGAAAAATATTTGACAGAATACGGTTTAGAAGTATTAGTCGGAATTTCTCGTTTTTGGGCTCAACGTGTGAATTGGTCAAACGCTAAAAACAAGTATGTCATGTTGGGCGTAACGGGCCCGAATGAATACGAAAATAACGTGAACAACAACTGGTACACGAACTATATCGCTTGTTGGACAATGGATTATGCTCGTAAAGCAATTGATTTTGTAAAAAATGATGATGCAGAAAGATTTGCAGAAATCGCTGCAAAAATCAATTTGGACGAAGCGAATGAAACTGCAAAATGGGCAGATATTTCTGAAAAAATGTACTTCCCTGCTGATGAAGCGTTAGGCGTTTTCTTGCAACAAGATAACTTTTTAGATAAAGAAATTATCAAAGTTGCAGACTTAGACGACAAGCATTTGCCAATAAACCAAAACTGGTCTTGGGATAGAATCTTGCGTTCTTGCTTTATCAAACAAGCGGACGTTTTACAAGGTCTGTACTTATTCGAGGAACAATTTACAGAAGAACAACACCGCAAAAACTTTGAGTTTTATGAGCCGTTGACGGTTCATGAATCATCGTTGTCGCCTTGTGTTCACGTAATTTTAGCGTCTAAGTTGGGTATGGAAGAGAAGGCTTACGAAATGTATGTCCGCACGGCTCGTTTGGATTTAGACGATTATAATAATGATACGGAAGATGGTTTACACATCACGTCAATGGCAGGAACTTGGATGTCTGTAACCAAAGGTTTTGGTGGAATGCGTGTGTATGACGGTATGTTGCATTTCGCTCCGTTTATCCCGAAACAATGGACATCTTTTGATTTTAATATTCGTTTCCGTGGTGCGATTTTAGATGTAAAAACGACGCAAGAAACGGTGACGGTTACGAATCATAGTGATATGGATTTGACTGTTAAGGTTTATGGAAATGAGGTTGAAGTGAAAGGGAATTCTTCGGTTGAAGTACCGACGAAATAATGATGAATGATGAATTATTAAAAAGCCATTCCGAAAAAATCGGAATGGCTTTTTTTGTTCTTTAATTATCAATCTCTATCTGAAATTTCTTCAAACGCTTCAATAACTAAATCTCGAAAAGTAGGATACCGAGTCGCTCCAGGCACAATTATCCGTTAATTCTTTTTTGTCATAATGAATTAGAGTCGGATTACTGATTGATATACTTACTCGTTATTTGTCATTTATATAATTTTAATTTAGAATAATACTACTGAAAGAATGATTTAGTTCAAAATCATACTTCGGCTAATTATCATCACTAAAATTAGAATCAATCGTACGACCGTATTGATCGAGCGGTTCGGTATTATCAATGAAATTTCCAGATTTTTGAGGATTATTTTTATACAACTCTCGTTTCCAGTTTGGATTATTTAACTCGCCACGTTTGGTAGAATGTAATAAAATGTAATTATTACCCGCCAAATCCGGATCATAGAAAACAAACTTGACTTCCTGCTGATTGTCCAAGGAATTGTACCGCCAAACTTGATAAGGCGGAGCGTTCGGGTCTCCGGATTCGACCATAATTTCGTTGGGTTCACCATATTTTAAGAAAACATAACCTCGGTCAGATTGAAAACCTTTCCCGAGCGTACTGGCAAATTTACGATTCGCCTCATCAACGATTTTCATATATTGATAAAAAGTCGCTTCAGGTGTATTATGGTCTTTTGTGAGCCAGTAGGTATATAACATTTGCTTTTTAGTAATCACATCTTCACTTCGTACCAATTCATTCAATTCCCGAGTAAATCCTTGATGTATGTGCATCGCAATCGCTTTTAAACAATAATCTAATTGGTCATTTTTCATATTTTCCACAAACGACCCCAAAACAGCGATTTGCTTATAATCGTCCATTTTTACATCTAAGTACGGATTTGCTCTGTTTATCAAAATCGACCGACCTTTGACCAGCTTATTTTCACGACTTCGAACTTCCAAATGTAGATTATACGCTCCAGTTGGTAAGTCCACGATATTCAAAGATAAAATCATGGCATTGACTGACTTTGGCGACATTCGCTTGTATCGCATCAAAATCGGTTCACCAGGATTCTCGCCAACTTTATCTACATAATATTTAATCACAAAATCCTCTTTGAAGTGCTTATCTGAATTATAAATCTCCGCATATAGGTTAATTTTTTTATAAAAAACTTCATAAAAATCAGAGGTATGCTGTTGCAAGTAAAACCCATTTTTTACGCTCGGATTATTTTCATTCGATGCTTGATAATAATCAATTAGTTGAATATCAGAAAGTTCCAGATCTTCTTTCGAGTAATCAATCACAACTTGATGCGAAGTCGTAAAAATATTGTCCTCTTTATGAATATCCTTCACTTTGATTTCTAAATCATATACTCCGTTGTCCAACGGGTAACGTTTTACATCAATAAAATTCAATGTTTTTAAATTAAATTGGTCAAAAATTGGGCTGTTCAAGGTGTATTTATCAAAATTGATAATCTTCTCCGCTTGCTTAAAAAGTAGCGTCACTTCTACTCCACCCTGCATTTTAGTCGTATCCATTGTTTTAAAATGTAGCGTATTTCCAACGACTTGCATATAAAATTCCACATAATTTTTCTCTTTTCCCTTAAAGGTATTTGTCGTGAAATTGATATCAAGCGAATAAGCACTAACACCTACTACTAAAAGTATAATTAAAAGTAATCCTCGTTTCATATTGTATAATTTTTCGTTATTTTTTTAAAATTACAAACCTTAAACGCAATCGCCAAGTCACACTATGCCTAAAAGAACTATTTAACAATCAAACCATATTCTCGTTGTGTGAATTGGTTAAAATAACAAAACCTTTCGTAACATTGCAGACTTAATTTTAGAATATTAAAATAAATGGACAACTATTTCAACATTATTCAAGAGGCGTATAACAACCTTCATTGGGTAGAGACAACAGCCGTAATTACAGGCATTGTTTATGTCATTTTAGCCGCTCATGAAAACGTTTGGTGCTGGTCATTTGGTATTGTTAGTGCTGCCCTTTGGTCCTATGCCGCTTTCGATTTTTATGATTTATACATTGATGCAATATTGCAATTATACTACGTTTTCGTTGGTATTTATGGTTGGGTTCAATGGAATAAAAAAGTGGAAAATCAGCAAGAACTTACCATACAAATGCTACCAATCCAACAACATATTTTTTACATCTCGGTCGGCTTAGGCTTAACGTTCATAGTAGGATATTTCTTTGATAAATATACCCCAGCAGCAGCCACCTACTGGGATGCGTTTACCACCGTTTTTGCACTTTTTACCACTTATTTGGTCACTAAAAAAATATTAGAAAACTGGTTGTACTGGATTGTAATTGATGCCGTTTATGTCTATTTATACGGCAGTCGAGGCGGCTATTTATTTGCTTTATTAAACATTGTCTTTGTGCTTGTCGCAATAGTCGGCTTTGTACGTTGGCGGAGAACTTATCTAATGGCTAAATAATGAGTGCAAGTTTACCAAACTTTTGAAATAGTTTGGTAAACTTAAAATTAACCTGATTTATTTAAATCAATCCCCTTAATTTCTCAACATATCAGGACTCACGATGCGTTTATTGTTCGCAGAGTTGATAATCCATTGAATCCCCAACTCAAAATTTCCAGTTGCGTTATTAAAATCATTTAGTGGCGAAATATTAAAACTATGACTGGCATAAATACGGCTTCCATTCTCTAACCGAAAACCAACAATTGCAATCACGGCATCTCTTGAGTTGATGGTATTAAAAGTCGATAAATCTGCCGTTTTGTAACTTGCCCCAAATGAAAAACCGATCCCATTGCTACAATTACGAGTACCTATCACCCCCACTAATACTTGACTAAATGTTCCTTGACTTAAAAATAAAGCATGAGGATTAATTATCCATTTTGCATCATTCAAACTTTGACTATAATCCACCGAAGCACTAAATTGAGTATTAGTCGTACTAATATCTGAAATAAAACGATCAGAAAAATCCACAAAATGATTGACGCTAAATCCAATTTTTAATTGTTGGTATTCCGTAGGAAAGTAAGAATACAACATTCCCATTCGACCATCAAAGTTGAATAAACTTCGATTTGCAAAAACTTCTTGCTCTCCACCTAAAATATCATTTTCAAAAATTAATTTCTCTGGACGCAACTGATTATTCAAAAAACCAAACTGCGTACCTACGGACAAAAAATGCTCCTCCTTCTTATCTAAACTCATATGAATACTAAACCCACCCAAAAGCGTCATGGTCTGAAAAGCTCCATTTGCATTTTCGTCATGAATAAACGCTCCACCGACGCCCATGTAGCTTTTAGCCCTCCAGTCTATCGTTTGGTCAAGTGCCAAACTTGTCGTCCTAAAACCTTCGCCAAGATTACGATGTACGCCATTAAATCTATACTTACCACCAGATGTTCGATGTCCAATCTCTGCAGCGTTGAACATTGTTGGTGCATTGTAAAACTGCGACAATGCAGCATCTTGTGAAAATGCTTGAATTGAAATTAATGAAAATATTAGGAAAAATATGTAGGTGTTTAGTTTCATTACTGCTCGCTGATTTTTGATTATTTCTTGATGTAATGCGACTTTAAGAATAAGCAACGAATATTTTACTCCCGCCAAGTTACTCTTTTATGCTAAATGTAAATTTACCACTAATTTAGATATTCTAAAAAAAATAATATGTTTTCAACCGTAACGTTTGTTTACGTAATAATTTAAAAAATACCGTCGAGTATATTTAATAGTATTTTAGAATAGATATTGAGTACCCTAAACAAATTTTGTAATTTGCGGCTTTAAATAAGTAACGACAAAATAATATCAATCATTTTATATCCTCTATAATTTAATAGATAATCGGTTATAAATAAGTATGACTAAAATTTTGAAATTATTTTTTGATGATATGAGGTAAAAAACGGAAAGATAGCCGTAATTACCTTGAGTCTATTTATCGTTTACTTCGATTTTCATCGGTGTAATAGAATCAGAAAAAGTCAAAATTTGTTAGACTTACTTGTGGACGATTACTTACACTAACAAATAAACTATGCAAATGGATTTAGATTTTAATAAGAATGAAGATGCCATGCAGCTGGCTGTCGCCCAAGTTCGGCACACTATGAATAAAACAGCCCTCGGAGGCGGCCAGAAACGAATAGATAAACAACACAAAAAAGGAAAGTTAACCGCACGAGAACGGATTGATTATTTATTAGACGATGACACCGAAAGTATTGAAATCGGAGGCTTTGCTGGTCATGAAATGTATGAAGAACATGGCGGTTGCCCAGCTGGAGGTGTTGTGGTCGTTATGGGTTATGTCGCCGGTCGTCAGTGTATTGTTGTGGCGAATGATGCGACTGTAAAAGCTGGAGCATGGTTTCCGATAACCGGTAAAAAAAACCTGCGAGCTCAAGAAATTGCAATGGAAAATCGTTTGCCGATTATTTATTTAGTCGATAGTGCCGGGGTTTATTTGCCGATGCAAGACGAGATTTTTCCTGATAAAGAACATTTTGGTAGAATGTTTCGCAATAATGCGAAAATGTCCTCTATGGGAATTGTTCAAATTGCCGCAATTATGGGTAGTTGCGTTGCTGGCGGTGCTTACCTGCCGATTATGTCCGACGAGGCCTTGATTGTAGATAAAACTGGTTCTATCTTTTTGGCTGGGCCTTATTTGGTAAAAGCTGCAATCGGGGAATCGGTCGATAAAGAAACGCTTGGCGGAGCAACAACACAATCTGAAATATCTGGTGTGACGGATTATAAAATGCCCGATGATAAAACATGCTTAGAAACGATTCGGAAGCTAATGGATAAAGTCGGTCATTTTGAAAAAGCAGGTTTTGACAGAGCAAAACCGAAAAAACCAAAACTAAATCCAAAGGATATTTACGGTATTTTCCCGAGAGTGTCCTCAAAAACTTACGATAGCTTAGAAGTCATTAAGCGTTTGGTCGATGATTCGGAAGTCGTGCAGTACAAAGAAGGCTACGGTAAAACGATGATTTGTGCTTACGCACGAATTGACGGCTGGGCAGTTGGTATTATTGCAAATAATCGTCAAGTGGTAAAAAATAAGAAAGGCGAATTACAATTCGGTGGCGTGATTTATTCGGATTCGGCAGATAAGGCGGCTCGTTTTATTATGATTTGTAATCAAAAGAAAATTCCATTAGTATTTTTGCATGACGTAACTGGATTTATGGTCGGTACTCGCTCCGAACATGGTGGTATTATTAAAGATGGTGCAAAAATGGTCAATGCTGTTTCTAATTCTACTGTTCCAAAATTCAGCGTTGTTATGGGCAATTCTTACGGAGCAGGCAATTATGCGATGTGTGGAAAGGCTTATGACCCTCGATTGATTGTCGCTTGGCCAACAGCAAAAATTGCAGTGATGGGCGGTCAACAAGCCGCTAAGGTTCTATTACAAATACAAACTGCTTCCCAGAAAGCAAAAGGCGAGGAAATCACGCCAGAAGCGGAAAAGGAATTATTGGATAAAATCACAGAACGCTACGACAAACAAACGACACCTTATTATGCAGCAGCCCGACTTTGGGTAGATGCGATCATTGATCCTGTCGATACTCGAAAATGGATTTCGATGGGAATAGAAGCTGCGAATAATGCCCCTGTCGAACGATTTAATTTAGGTGCATTGCAAACGTAAATTATTAATAATCAGAAATATAGAAAACGGAGTGTCAAAAAATTGATGCTCCGTTTTTTTTTGCAAAACATGATTTCCAAATAATCGAATTTAAAATAGATTTTTTATTAAAAATATCCATTTGTAGCAATTGCTTACACTCAAATCGAAATGTTAACTCCACAAAAAACTGATAATCAATTGTTTGAAACAATATTAAATTATCTATTAATATTAAATTAACAAAAGAGTAATTCAAAGTTAAACGGAATAAATATAATAAAGCAAGTTATGAACTTACTTTTGCATCGTCTTTTAGGGATAGATAAATATAGTTATTCAAACACTAATTTATATAAATTTTTATTTAAAAATCAATTTTAAGTCATGAACAACTTATTGAAAAACTTTTTATTTGCAGTAGTTGCTGTCGCAACTTTAACAATTGTTGCTTGTAATGATGATACACCTGTAGAACCTCCTTATGTAGCGCCTGTAGATACTCTTATTACAGCAAATATTTCTGCTGATGAAACGTGGACTAACGATAGAACATGGACATTAGGTGGTCGTATTACTGTATTAGATGGTGCAACTCTAACAATTGAGCCAGGTACGGTTATTAAAGGTCAATTAGGTACAGGTGCAAATGCAACTGCTTTATTAATCGCAAGAGGTGGTAAGTTAATGGCAGAAGGTACTGCTGCTGCTCCTATCATTTTCACTACAGTAGGTGATGAAATCACAGTAGATGATGTAGCTGCTGGAAACTTCGCATCTCCAAACTTAGAGCCAACTGTTAATGGTCTTTGGGGTGGATTAATTGTATTAGGAAAAGCTCCTATTTCTGCGTCTAACGACAACAACGAAGATGTGAGTGAAGTACAAATTGAAGGTATTCCGACTTCTGACCCTAATGGTTTATACGGTGGAAGTGATGCTGCTGATAACTCAGGTGTATTGAAGTATATCTCAATTCGTCACGGTGGTGCAAACATCGGTGCAGGTAACGAAATCAATGGCTTAACTTTAGGTGGTGTTGGTACAGGTACTGTTGTAGAATACATCGAAGTAGTTGGTAATCAAGATGATGGAATCGAATGGTTCGGTGGTACTGTAAATACATCTAATGTAGTTGTATGGAACGCAGGTGACGATGCAATTGATACGGATCAGTCTTGGGCAGGTACTTTAGATAACTTCGTAGTTATCACTCCTTCTGACAATATTTTTGAGTTAGATGGTCCTGAAGGTTCAATGGTTGCAGGTCACGTAATCAGAAATGGTTCTGTAAAAGCAAGTAACGAAGATGTTACTTCTGATGATTTAATCAATTCAGATGATAACTCTGATGTAGATTTAGAAAACATCTTCTTCACAGACATCGTTGGTCCTCAACAAATCAACAGAGTTACTTTCGGAGCAGGTGATGTAACATTCACAAACATCACTTTAGATTTACCATCTATGCCTGCTGATACATTGGATGCACACGTTAACGGTGCTGTTCCTGCAGGTGTAACAATCGGTTCTGCTTCTCAAGCTAATACATCTGTATTAGATTGGACTTGGGCTGCTAAAGCTGGTATGTTAAACTTCTAAGATAAGTTTAAAATAACATTTTGATTGTACTTGTGCAGAAATCCCTTCAAAAGAAGGAAAATACTGCACAAGTACATTGCTTTTTAAATACTTGTACTTTTTATTAAATTTCAAATAAACTACATTGAAAAGATAGTCAATTAAAAACGTCTTAATGAATACAATTTTACGATCCAACGTATTTGATTCACTATCAAAAATTTTCACTTCAATGAAGCATATTTTTACACTACTAGTCATGTTATTAGTAGTAAGTTTCACCTTTGCACAAGAAGGCATTATTCGAGGAACTGTATTTGATGATTTGGGAGATCCTACTATCGGTGCAAACGTTTTTGTAAAAGAAACAGCCTTGGGTGTAGCAACAGATCTTGATGGTCAATTCTCATTATCATTACCTGCAGGAAAATATACGATTCAAGTATCTTATATTGGATATAATACAATGACGATCGAGGGAGTCACCGTAACAGAAGGTGAGGTTACTCTACTTGGTGAATTAGCCTTGGAAACGGGCGGTATTGAAATAGCAGAAGTTGTCGTAACTGGTGCAGCTATTACAAATAATGAAACTGCTTTATTATTAGAAAAGAAAAAATCATCTATCATGTTAGATGGTATTTCGGCTGCTAAAATCAAATTGACTGGTGACGGAACTGCTGTAGAAGCTGCAAAACGTGTGACTGGTGTTTCGATTGAAGGTGGAAAATATGTTTATGTTCGTGGTTTAGGTGATCGTTATACGAAAACAACCTTAAATGGTGTGGAAGTACCAGGTTTAGATCCTGATAGAAATACGATTCAAATGGATATTTTCCCTACGAATTTAATTAAAAATATTGTCGTTAGTAAAAACTTCACCGCAGAAATGCCTGCAGATTTTACTGGTGGTTTATTAAACATTGAAACAAAGGATTTTCCGGAAGAGAAATTTTTGAACATTTCTGTAAGTACAACTTACAATCCTAATATGCACTTAAATTCAGATTACCTAACTTATGGCGGTGGAAGCACTGACTTTTTAGGTTTTGATGATGGAACAAGAAAACTTCCTGCTCTTGCAAATTCATCAAATATGCCTCAACCTGTTGGTACTGGTTCAACAAGTGCAGAAGTAAATGAATTTATTAGAAGTTTCAGCCCAGAGTTGGCGGCACAAAGACAAAGAAGTCCCTTGGACGTCAGTGCTGGTATTTCATTAGGAAATCAAATCGACTTAAAAGAACGCAACGGACAATCTCCGAAGTTAGGTTATACTTTTTCACTTTCTTACAAATCAAGTTATAGATACTATAACGACATGTTTAATGGAGAGTATCAACGTTTACTTCAAGACCCTTCAGCGTATGACTTAATTTATGCGAATACTCAAGAAGGAGAGTTAAGTGAAAACAATGTTTTAATCGGTGCTTTAGGTGGTTTAGCTTATAAAACGGATAAGTCAAAAATCCGTTTAACCTTGATGCACTTACAAAATGGCGAAAGCCGTGCAGCAAAATTCAACATCACTAATAGTCCAGATGCTGTCGGTCAATCAGGTTACTTAGCATCTTCTGACAACTTAGAATACAATCAACGTAGTTTAACTAATTTATTTTTAGGTGGTAAACACGTTTTAGAAAATAACGACTGGGAAATCGATTGGAGAGTTTCACCAACACTTTCTACTTCTTACGATCCAGATATCCGCAAAACAGCATTTACAGAAAAAGAAAATGGTAGCTATTCATTTGAAGCTGGTTCTGGTGGAAATCCATCAAGAATTTGGCGTGATTTGACAGAGTTAAACGCTGTTGGTAAAATTGATTTAAAGAAAAAGCAAACTATTTTTGGTAATGGGGCAGAGTTGAAATTCGGAGCAAGTCATGTTTATAAATTAAGAAACTACGAGATTCTATCTTATGATATGCAGTTTTTTGGGGTGCAAGCTCCTTGGACAGTGCCTGATGCTTCTATTGTTTTAAATCCAGAAAATATCTTTCCTGCTGACCAATATAACATCTACTATTCATCAGGAAACTCTACTCCGAATCCAAATGAATATTCTTCAAATGTACATAATACAGCATTATACGTTTCAGAAGAGTTTACACCGATAGCTAACTTAAAAGCTATTGTTGGTGTAAGAGCGGAGTATTTTGTACAGCGTCACACAGGGCGTGATCAATTGTACGCAAGTGGCAATACAACGAATGGTGTTAATCTTGAAAATGAGGTTGTTTTAGAAGATTTAGGAATATTTCCATCTTTGAATTTGATCTACTCTGTTACTCAAGATATGAATCTTCGTGCAGGTTATTCTCGCACGACAGCACGTCCTTCGTTCAAAGAATTATCATTTGCACAAATCCTTGATCCTGTTTCAAACCGTTTCTTTAATGGTGGATTCTTTACTTACGGCGACGAATGGGACGGCAACTTGATGGTGACAGATATCAATAATGTTGACTTGCGTTGGGAGTTATTCATGGATAGAGGCGAGATTTTATCAGTTAGTGCTTTCTACAAGGACTTCATCAATCCGATAGAATTGGTACGTATCGCATCACAACAAACCAGTGTTGAGTTTCAACCTCGTAACGTAGGTCGTGGTACTGTATTAGGATTAGAATTTGAAGCAGTGAAAAACTTAGGATTTATTTCCGGTGGTCTTGAAGGATTTAGCGTTAGTGGAAACTTGACACTTGTAGAATCATCTATTGAAATGACAGAAAGTGAGTTTCGTTCTCGTAAAAATTACGAAAGAGATGGCGAAACAATCGAAAACACTCGTGAAATGGCTGGTCAAGCACCTTATGTAGTCAATGCAGGTTTAATGTATGATAATAAAGACCTTGGATTGAATGTAGGTATTTTCTACAATGTTAAAGGGCCTACATTAGCCGTGGTTGGTTTAGGTTTATATCCTGATGTGTTTGCAGTTCCTTTTCATAGTTTGAATTTTGGTGTTAATAAAAAATTAGGAAAAGAAGGTCGTACAACACTTGACTTTAAAGTTTCTAATATTTTAAATGATAAAAGAGAAAGCATCTATAGCTCCTTCAATGCAGAAAATCAGTTCTTTAATAGCTTTAGTCCTGGTACAGCATTTAGTTTAGGGCTTAGTCACAAGTTCTAATTTGAATATAGGTAGAAGGCATTTCTAAAATGTCTTCTACCTCAATATTTATAACTCACCGCCTTACAATATGACTCCGAAGTCTTACAATGTCTTTTCTTTGGGTTACAATATGATTTCTTTGACTTACAATGTCTTTTCTTTGAGTTGCAATATGATTTCAAGGACTTACAATGCCTTTTCTTTGAGTTACAATATGGTTTCTACATTAAAATCGCCTAATCAATATGAAAACTAAAATTATTTTATCCTTATGCTTTTCGCTGATATGTTCACTGATGTTTCTTGGCTGCACAAAAGATGAGCCTGTCGATACATTAGTCAATATAAATATCATTGGAAAATGGGAAATAGAATCAAGACTTACGAATAACATCAGCAACATGGCTGTTCTTTGTTGTGAGTTCATTGAATTCAAAACTGACGAAAATATTGAAGATTATCTTGGTTTATTTCAAAGTGAATCTTCTAATTTGATTAATAACGGCACTTTTGATGTCAATGTAAACGATAAGACAATTTTAATTGACTTAGGTAATAGACAACTATTGTGTGATTATAGTATAAATGCCGATAAGCTAAATCTGATTTATACCGATGAAAATAATGACACAATCGATGAAATTTGGAAAAAAGTAGAATAGGAAAAAAGATGGGAAAAATTATTAAAAAGCTATTCCGAATTGAATTTGGAACAGCTTTTTAATAATTTCGCCTTCTGTAATAGGATTGCATATCTCTGTGCTACTTCCTCCTTTTACAGTTAAAGGAATTTTAATAACAGAATTTGATTATTCGAACCTTTCGAGTCCAGTTTCCCCCTGTTTTGGAAAAGGTCAAGAATAGGTTAGAAATGGGTTAAGAAAAACGAAAAAATACCAATGGATTTAACAATGATGATTATGTGGTTAGGATTTATTTTGGCAGCTTATTCAGTTGTCGGAAATGATGTCATTCAGACACTCGGAACGTTCCTAACTTCTAATGAAGAAAAAGTAAGCTGGTACGTACTATGGGCTTTTGCAGCAACAATAATGGCCGTAACTTTAGTTTATGGCTGGTTTCAATATGATGGTGATGTATCTTATCAACGCCTCATCGGTGACGCTGACAAAGGTTTCAGTATGGACAATCCAAAGTACCTTGACCCTCGAAATATTGAAGGCTTTAACTGGGTTTATGTTTTGCCGCCTTTGGTCTTGATGGTCATTACACGAATCGGTATTCCGGTGAGTACGTCCTTTTTGATTCTGACTTTTTTCAGTCCAAAAAACTTAGGCGATATGGTTGTTAAATCCATGTTAGGCTATGTGGTTGCGTTCTCTGCGGCGATTATATTATACCTATTTATTACCAAAAGTTTAGAAAAGAAATTTATTAATAATCCGTTAGAAGATAACCAGCGAAAATGGTGGATAGCCGCACAATGGGCTTCGACAGGTTTTCTTTGGACACAATGGTTGGCACAAGACTTTGCTAATATTTATGTCTATTTACCTCGTCAATTAGATGGAGCATCCTTGGCGATTTCGTTAGTGATTTTGTTGTCTTTATTAGGGTATATTTTCTACTCCCGAGGCGGTGCGATTCAAGGTATTGTTCGAGCAAAAACAAATACCGCAGACATCCGTTCTGCAACTTTCGTTGATTTATCGTATGGAATCGTTTTATTTTTCTTCAAAGAATTAAACAATATTCCGATGAGTACAACTTGGGTTTTCTTGGGCTTATTAGCTGGTCGTGAAATTGCTTTACGCTACAATTTATTAAAAACTGTTCCGAAAGCAACCCTAACAGATTTGGCAAAGGATTTAGGAAAAGTATTCTTAGGTTTAGTCATTAGTATCGGCTTAGTTTATTTGATTCAGTGGCTAAATGGCGGCTTATCAATAGGTGGTTAATTAAGTGGTTAATTATCGAATATCGTCAGCTTGAGACGTTCAGTCCACTGGATTCCTCAAGCTGACAACATTCGATAAACCGTCAGTTTTATACTCAGGTCATAACAATTCAACCATTAATCATTTTACTCCTCCGTTTTCGCTTGATTCCAAAGTTGATCCATTTCCTCCAAAGTCATATCTTCCAAGGGTTTCGGCGCTTGTTTTTCAATAAACTCAAATCGGCGTTTAAATTTCTGATTTGTGCGTTCCAATGCGGCTTCTGGGTCAATATCTAAAAACCGAGCATAATTCACCAAAGCAAATAGCACGTCACCAAACTCCTCTTCGATTTTTTGTTTATCTTTCTCTGCAACAACTTCTTGCAACTCGCCCAATTCTTCTTCGACTTTCTCCCAGACCTGTTCTGTCGTTTCCCACTCAAAACCGACTTGTTTCGTTTTCTCTTGCATTCGCAAGGCTTTCACTAAGGCTGGTAACGAGTTTGGTAAACCTTGTAAAATAGACTTTTTGCCTTCTTTAAGTTTCAACTGTTCCCAATTTCGTTTCACGTCCTCCTCCGAATCCACTTTTACATCACCATAAATATGCGGATGACGTTTGATAAGCTTTTCGCAAATTCCATTCAACGCATCACCGACATCAAACGCCCCTTGTTCCTCTCCTATTTTAGAATAAAAAACCATGTGCAATAACAAATCACCGACTTCTTCTTTTATATCGTCAGTATTATTTTCTAAAATAGCATCTGCCAATTCGTACGTTTCTTCGATTGTCAATTTTCGGAGTGATTGAAAAGTCTGTTTCCTATCCCAAGGGCATTCTGCCCGCAATTCGTCCATGATGCCCAATAACCGTTCAAATGCTTGTAACTTTTTATCCATGATTTTCTATTATTATTCCAGTTGTTAAAATTGTAAAATTATAAGGATTTAAAAACTATATCGTATCTTTGTGAAAAATTAACACGACAAAACTTTCAAAGCGACTTGTTGTTGTTATAATATCTAAAACAAATAAAAAAGTAGATATGGATACCTTTTTGCCGATATTAATAATCGTTTTTGTAACATTCGGTGTATCATTCATCTTAATCAACCTTCGTCATGTTGTAAAAGGCGAAGAATTCAGAGGAACTTGTGCAACGAATAATCCAATGTTAAAAAAAGAAATTGGAGAATGTACCGTTTGTGGTAAAAAAGCAGACGAAATAGATTGTAAAATGCCAGAGGTCAAACCTGCATAACTCGCAGCTTCTTTTCAATATAAGACTTACAAAAAAGCCTGACTTCTCTCTTGAAGTCAGGCTTTTTTGCTAAAACTAAAACGCATAACAATATCCGTCACGACTTCCCGACAAAAACCCGACGTAACTTCTCCCCTTTTTTCACCTCGTATTTTTCTAAGAAATTAATATCAATATCTTCTAATTGATAATCATAAAACAATGTTTTAAAACTGCTTTTTACCTGATTTTCAACAAATTGCCTGTTTGAATCTTTATCAACTTCTAAATAACAATCAAGCGATTTGTTACTACGTTGAATCACCGTGTAAAACGTAATTTCATCACTTGCCATAATCACCGCTCGACGAATAAAATCTGGAAAAATGGTAACCGTGATTTTGCCATTTTCAAACCTAAAAACATCATCAGAACGTCCTTCAATTTTTTCGATTGTTGTCGTCACTCGACCACATTTACAAGGTTGCCCTTCATGGATAATATCGTTTAATTCGTATCGAATCACCGGTTGAGATACTCGATTCAAATCCGTGATAATTGGATGAAAACGTTTTTGATGCTCGTCTAAATACCGCTTTTCGATAATTAGAAAATCTTCGTTAAAATGTAAATTGCCCGCTTCACAAGTCGCTGCCAAAAAACCTTCCGTACACTGGTAAACTTGATGTATTTTTTGTTGAAAAACTTGCTCAAAAAAACGCTTATCTTCTGGTTCTAAGACTTCCGCCACCGAGATGATTTTTTGAGGAAGATTTGTCACTTTACCTTGATAATATTGTGCGATTTCTCGCAAAACAGAAGGTTGAGCTACCAAAATATCCGGTTGATAATCAATAAGTTCCGAAATATTTTGAGTCATATCCGCCTTAATATCAAAGAAACGAAATTTTAACAATCGAGAACCAACTGATTCGTATAAATTACTATTCGCCCGAAGGAAAAAAGCTACTTTCCGCTTTCGCAATTCTAAGCCAATCACTCTATCCAAGACCGCAGCCACCCATTTTGCTCGTTCTCTTGTATTTGCTAAAAAAATACCTTTATTCCCGGAAGTTCCAGAAGATAAGCCGATGGTAATACCATTTATCATCGGAGCAAAATCACGAGTTTGTTCCGCTTTTAAGGCAACTGCCAAAGCTGCTTTTTTTGTAATCTTAACCGTGTTAATTGTATCGAAATTTTCCATAAATTCCTTTTTAGAAACTATTGGAAAACTGTGTAAATCAGCATTCTGGTAAGGTTTATAAAAGGGTGATTTTAATAACCGTGTCCGCCATTTTTTTATTAGCTGCTCTCGTTTTTTTTTCAATTTATGTTTTGAAAATACAGCAGACCGATGCCATCGAAACTGACAATAATACCACAAAATGAGTAACTTCATTATTTCAAATGCTTTAATGAAATATTGTGATTTGAATTTTCGCCAACCTCCGATAAACCGACCAACGCATCTTCTAATTGTCCTAAAATTGAGGATTTATCCATATTCAAGGTATTGACGCCCCTTTTATCTAATGAATCAATAATATTCGAAATCGTCAATTTTTCGGTATCTCTTGCTGGTAAATATCTCAACGGTTCATCTTTATCCCGTTTAGTTGGTGCAATAATTTTAGCATCATTTAACCTTTCAATACTTTTATTTACTGTTTGAATTGGCAAATCTAATTTTTCTGCAATTTCATCAGCGGAAAACGGTGCTTCTCCATTTTTAAACTGTTGAATAATCGTGTGAAGCACATAAAGTGTCAAGAGTTGCTTGTAATGAGGGCTTAATTTTTCCACATCTTTGTACTGTTCGTGTGTGTCCATTATTTGGATAGAATGAGAGATTTCTGCACCAAAAAGTATAATCGTCCAACTCAATTGTAACCAAATCAAAAACAACGGTAAAGCCGCAAAACTACCATAAATGGCATTCATATTCGACACGCCGACTTGAAACGTAATATAACCCCATTGTGTCAATTGATAGGCTGTTCCTGCCAAAATACCTGCAATCAACGCTGGAAAAAACTTCACTTTTTTATTTGGCATCACTACATACACCAACGTCAAGACCAACCAAATCATCACATAAGGTAACAACCTTACCGGCGTACTCAATAACGGACTAAAAGAATCAAAAACTTCATAATCATTCGTAATTCGCTCTACGGTTGTTTTCAAATACACATTCAAACTCCCAGACAAAATGACCATCAAAGGCCCTAAAATCATTAAAGTCATATAATCCGTCAATTTACGAATAGCAGGACGAGTGTTAGGAATTTTCCAAATTACATTCATTGTCCGTTCGATATTCCACATGATTCGAAAAACGTAATACAACAATAACACAACACCGATTCCGGCCATCAAACCGCCTCGTGTACGCTCTAACATCGCAGAAACAAATGTAAAAATTTGTGTAATAATCTCTTCTTGCCCTTTGAAAGAAGCCATAATCTGCTGCTCCAGATTCTTCTCAAACCCAAAGCCTTGTGCAATACCAAAAGCCATCGCCAAAACAGGAACAATTGTCAGTAAGGTATAATAAGTCAAAGCGGAAGCACGAATGACACAGTCGTCTTTCGTAAAATCCTGAATCGAGTGCAAAATCACCCGAATCGAACGCACGCCAAGCGCTCTCCATTTATTCAATTCTTTGGTTCTAATATTCCAAACGTCCGTATTTATAAATGTTCTGATTTGTTCTATCATTTTTTATTATTTGACTTTGAGTGTTCAAATGTTTGAATGTTAAAGAACATTTGAACACTCGAATACTCAGACACTCTTCTTTTCCATTTTAGCCGTCAATACACCATATCGTTTAGCGGGGTTCGTATGATCGAATTCGATCCCCTTACGAATACTGGTGTAGAGTTGATGTCCTTCGTAATGATTTTCCTGTAAGATATTGAAATTTTGTTTAAACTTTTTCATTACATCCCACGAAAAAGCCGAAGGTTCACTGACCGTAGGTTCGTCATGTATGTCTGCAATAAACAAAAACAAACCACTCGGCTTCAAAACCCTCGTTAGTTCCTCAATTGATTTATCCAAATCATCTACATGATCTAAAGAGTTAAATGAAGCAATGATGTCAAAATAATTATCCTCAAAAGGAATATTTTCAGCACCGGCAGCGACATATTTCATGCGATGCTTGTTCGCTCCCATTGTTAAATATTCCTCGGCTAAAGGGTCTAAGCCGATACACTCCGCCGCCGTAGTCGCCCACTCTAAACTTCCTCGTGGTCCGCACCCCATATCCATCACCTTCTTATCGGTATAAAATGATTGACTCAAGTCAAAATAAGTCGTATAGAATGGCTCGTAATGATCATTTGAAAAAGTACCTTCTCGCCACTTTTTCAAACGCCAATACCACAACTCCGCACGTTCTTTTAAGTATTTTGGTCCGAGCGTATTATATAAACCTCTGGCTAACCAATCAAACCACTTCGTATTTCTATAATTTTCTATTTTCACTTTTGATGATTGATGATTCGTAATCGGTACGAGTTCTAAAATTAATTGAAACTAATCACGAATTGCTAATTATTACCAATATGTTACTAAATAAAAAGGTTTCACTTCAGAACGAAATGAAACCTTTATATCTATATTTATTTTTCAGAAACAGCCAACCTAATTAGTGTTGATGTCCACCGGCACCATGAACGTGTCCATGCTCAATTTCTTCTTTCTCTGCTTCTCTCAAATCCTGAATTGTACCTGTAAAGTATAAATTTTTACCAGCCATCGGGTGATTAAAATTCATAATTACATCAGATAATTTCAATTCGTGAACAATACCTTGTAGCATTTGTCCATTTTCATTTTTCATAGGAATCATCGCTCCTACTTGTAACATATCTTCTACCTCTGCAAAAATAGAACGAGGAATAGTCACAATTGCCTCTGGATCTATGTCACCATAAGCTTTAGCGGCTTCAATACCAAACTCAAAGTTATCGCCTACACTTAGTCCTAATAAATTTTTCTCAAAAGCAGGAATCATTTGACCTGCGCCAAATAAGAACACTAACGGTTGAGTTGCTTCTGTCTTTTCTACAAATTCTCCTTCTGCATTGTCTAACCTCAACTCATAAGTTAAAGTAACAACTTTGTATTGTGATATTGTCATTAAAATAAATTGATAGCTCAAACATCTTTGAGCTAATGAATAAATGTTTTTAATTTGCCGCAAAGGTACAGATTATTTTTCACAAAGGGTTTTCTCACAAAGAGAATTTGAGCCACAAAAGGTACGACAATTCACAAAAGAATTCAAAAATATAACTTTTACGACTAAACTTTCGTGTATTCTAAATACGCCTACGTTTAGGATCATGATTAAAAAAATACGTTATAAAGTACGTCTTCTTAATTTCCAATCAAATAATTAAACAAATTTGGTTTTGCATTGAGGTATTCACCTAAGAAATTATGATCTATCATTCGAGCTTTTAAAGCTACAAAATCCTCTGGTCGTTTCACCTCAATTCCAACTAATGCCTGACCAAAAGCCTTATCATTCGATTTATTATATTCAAAAAATACGATGTCGTCATTTTCTCCCAAAATATCATTGACAAAATCCTTCAAAGCACCTGCACGTTGCGGAAAATTCACCACAAAATAATGCTTCAAACCACGATACAATAACGCACGTTCTCGCACCTCTTCCGTTCTTGTGATGTCATTGTTGCCACCCGAAACGACACAAACAACGTTTTTACCTTTAATTTCTTCTTTGAAATCGTCTAAAATTGAAATCGTCAATGCACCGGCAGGCTCGACCACAATTGCGTCTTCGTTATAAAGTTCGAGCATTGTTTCACAAATTTTACCTTCATGCACCAAACGCATATCGTGAATTGTCGATTTTATAATATCAAAATTCAGTTGGCCGACCCTTTTCACCGCAACGCCATCAGCAAAAGTTTCGATTTCCTTTAAAGAAATCACCTTTCCTTCCTTCAAGGATTGATACATCGCAGGTGCTCCAACTGGCTCAATTCCAATGATTTTGGTATAAGGACTTAAATGCTTAAAAACCGCTGACATTCCTGCACATAAACCACCGCCACCAATTGGCACAAACAAATAATCAATCTTTGACGGGGCTTGATGCAAAACTTCCATCGCAACCGTTGCTTGACCTTCAATGATTTTTTTATTCTCAAAAGGCGGAATAATCACGGCATTATTTTCATTGGCGAAAGCCAAACAAGCCTCTTTCGCATCATCAAAAGAATCACCTTTCAAAATCACTTGCACGTACTCTTTTCCAAATGATTTCACTTTACGAATTTTCTGTTTTGGCGTTGTTGTCGGCATAAAAATCGTGCCTTTGAGCTGTAATTTATAACATGATAACGCCACACCTTGAGCATGATTTCCTGCACTTGCACAGACGATTCCGTTCGCTTTTTCGGCTTCCGTCAAGCTCGAAATTTTATTAAATGCACCACGTATTTTGTACGAACGTACTTTTTGCAAATCTTCCCGCTTTAGCCAAATATTCGCTCCGTACTTCTCCGACAAACGCTCGTGTTCATCTAAAGGCGTTTTACGCACCACAGAACGTACTCGCTCGACCGCTTCTCCGACATCTTCTATTTTTGGAAAATAGGTTTCCATTTTATCAGTTGTTCCGTTTTTATTTATATTTATTGTTGCTGTTTCCATGATTTTTTATTTTCCCCATTCACATTCCCCAAAACAAATTTCCCCAATTTTTCAAAACTTTCATTCGGTTGCGTCATGCCTTCATACAAAAAGAAACTTCCGTAAAAAATGGCCCAACCGATTGCCATATTAATCTGTCGTTGTGTTGCTTGATACGTTTGTAATGCGGCATCACGAGCCGATTTATCATTAAATAACATCCAGAAAACCGCTAAGTCCGTAGCTGGATTTCCATTCGTCATATCGCCCCAATCTGCAATTGCACGAATCTTTCCATCTTGCTGAATGATGTTAAACGGATGCAAATCGCCATGAATAAAACGATCTATTTTTATATTTTTTTCATTCATTGCCGTTTCCAGAAGTGATTGAACTTTTGAAGTCAAATAATTAGTATTCGTTTTCAAATAATCCAATCGATCTTGCATTTCTGCAATCTTTTTACCGACAGGAACAGTACGAAACGTATTATGCGGCATATTTTTAGTTGGCAATTGATGTAATTTTTTTAGAAAATTCGCTAACCGAATCGCTTCTTTGGCTTCCAAATTTTTCAGAGCAGCCGCTGTTCCATCAAACCACGGCGTAATTGCCCAATTCCACGGAATTTGTCCATTCGGTTTGCCAACAAAAACAGCGGCAGAAATCGGAATTGGCAACTGATTTTTGATTTTTGGCAACCATTCAATTTCATTTTCCAATAATTTCACGGCAACTTTTCGCCTCGGAATTCGGATAATATATTCTGTTCCTAATCTATAATTTACATTATCCCAACCAGAACCCAAAAACAAAATTGGTAAATTTGCCAATTGTGGAAATTGTTCGATAAGTAATTGATTGACAATCGTTTCGTTGATTGTTATTTCTTGTTTTGGAAGCATTTTTTTAAAACAATTTAACTAACTAATTCTTTCTAATATAAAAATTAACTTCCATAATTCCGTATTCGGCTTCGTACAAATCTTTATAGAAATCTATGATGTCAAAAACTTCATCACCGTTTAAATTTCTAAATCGTGGTTCCCAAGTTTCACCTTCTCTATCTAACGTCATTGACCAATCTCCAAAACCACCAAATTTATTAGATTCACCAACATAACTTAACAATGGATGTACTACACTTTGGAAAAATTCTTCTCCACCATAATTCCATCTCAACGACTCATTAATAATTTCTCTACATTCGGCTGTAAAATCCAGTTTTGTGGAATCGAAGTTTAGAATAGATGGTAATTTATTCATCTCTTGAATCGTATAAAGTGGAAATTCTTCTGCATATTTATCAGATAGAGATTGATACATATGAACGCCTTTCCAACGATTAGGATTTGATTCGTCAATCTTTCGCTTTTTTAATATTTCTTGATAACTATTTTCAAACTCTTCTAAAGTTTTAAAAATATAAGCATCCCCAATTCCTATTTTTCTACCATGATGTCCTAATTGATTAAAATCTTCCATTAAGATAAAATAACCTTTTCCAGATTTGTATAAATTACTTTTAAAAAAGTTACTGTATTGAATATCAGTTTGAATTAACTTTAATTGATGATTTTTAATTATGCTTTTAGCTTCATTAGGATAAATCGAATAACTCTTAATATTGAATTTGATTGATAATTTACCTTCAATAAACTCTCCTTTACCTGAATCCCAAGTATCAGGATAAATTAATTCAGTTGCAAAAAAATTATCAAATGCGAATGCCTCTAAATCTTCATATAAAACAGCATCAGTTCTACGATCATCATTACTCCAATAAATAACTTGATTATTATTTAATCGAAAAACCTTGAAACCGTATGCACCTTTAAATTCAGGAACAAGTTCATAATCTTTCAGTTCCTCACCTTTAAATTTTGACAATAAATATTCTAAGTCATCTTTTGTCAATCTAAAATAATACGAAACTCTCGGATGCAAATAACCAACTTGATTTTTAATAAACTGAACAGATTCTAATGCTTCAAAATCTTCTTTATCGTCAATCAAAATCCCTTGACCATCATAAAATTCCATGACCAACTGATTAGAATCTAATTCATAAGTACGAGCTGTTAAGTGTTTATGAAAACGCTCACTTACCTTTCCATTCTTTTCTTGTACGATTTTTTTGAGTTCGCTTTCGCTCAATAATTGAACCTCGACATTAATACGATTTGGCAAGATAATCTTCATTGCTTTTGAATTAATTGTGATTAATAATAGAATAATTGATAAATATTTCATGGATAAATTCAATTAATTAATCTTAAAACAACAAAGTTAGAAGCATTTCATCAACAATTCGATCAAAACAAAAACATCCCAAACCAAACACAAAAATGCTCAGTTTGAGATGCCAACATTCAAACAATCAAATCACCGAGCAATCGGGATTCCGATGCAATCGGAACATTTGAACATTCAAATCCCGAGGTTTCGGGATGCCGATAAAATCGGCACATTCAAACAAATTTTACTTATTCTCAGGACGTAATTTACGAACAGCCGCACCAGCTTGCCAAATCTCGCTTTCACGCAATTCTTTCAACTCAACCTCCAAAGAATCACGATAATCTTCCTTAGCATTCGCTTCGATAGTAATTCTTGCTTCATTTCCAGACGCTACACTTTCGTATAAATCCTCAAAAACAGGTTTTGTCGCATCACGGAATTTATCTTTCCAATCCAACGCACCTCTTTGAGCCGTTGTTGAACAATTCGCATACATCCAATCCATGCCATTTTCAGCAACTAAAGGCATCAATGATTGTGTCAATTCCTCCACTGTTTCATTAAATGCTTCTGACGGTGAATGACCGTTTGCACGCAAAACTTGATATTGAGCTTCAAAAATACCAGCAATTGCACCCATTAAAACGCCACGTTCACCAGTCAAATCTGAATAAACTTCTTTTTGGAAAGTTGTTTCAAACAAATAACCAGAACCAACACCGATTCCTAAAGCAACAACTCTTTCTTTCGCTTTACCAGTTGCATCTTGGAAAATCGCATAACTTGAATTTAACCCTTTTCCTGCAACAAACAAACGACGTAAAGACGTTCCCGAACCTTTTGGTGCAACCAAAATTACATCAACATCAGCAGGTGGAATAATACCAGTTTGCTCGTGATAAGTCACCCCGAAACCGTGAGAAAAATACAATGCTTTTCCTGGCGTTAAGTGTTTTTTTACCGTTTCCCATTTAGCAATTTGCCCAGCGTCCGATAACAAATATTGTAAAATTGTTCCACGCTCGCACGCTTCTTCAATCGGGAATAAAGTTTCGCCAGGAACCCAACCGTCAGCAACTGCTTTATCCCAAGTTTTTGACTCTTTACGTTGTCCAACGATTACATTGAAACCATTATCTTTCAAGTTTAATGCTTGTCCAGGACCTTGAACACCATAACCAATAATTGCAATGGTTTCGTCTTTTAAAACTTCTCTTGCTTTTTCTAAAGGAAATTCTTCTCTTGTTACAACATTTTCCTCAACTCCTCCAAAATTAATCTTTGCCATGTTTTAGTGATTTGTAAAGTAGTGCCAAGTTATACTTGACATAATTATTAAAATTAAATTTTTTATTGAAAAATATTTAAACT
>CBFIHR010000008.1:0-93535 GCA_965662365.1 Saprospiraceae bacterium | reverse complement strand
TGCATAAAAGATTCTAATTAAAAATTTTACAACTCATAGAGTTAGTCGCAGATGAGCTTTAATTTCAATTCAAAATTATTTCCATTTGTTGCAAAAGTAAACAAAGTTTTATCGTATTTTTACCTTTGCAAAAGTTGCTTTTGGACTAATTACAAATGAACTAATCACTAAAAATGCAACAACCTTCTTGGAAAAAAATATTGAGCTATGTTTATGAGTTTCATGTCGAAAGCATCGCCAGTGATATAAATGACACCTTACACGTTTCTTACAGTCAGGGTCGTTATCAACTTTCTACACAAAACGCCATTTATTCTTTTGGTGATTTGTATTCCAATTATTATCGAGCGTTTGAGCAAATTGATTTGGACAAACATAACATTCAGAACGTCTTAATTTTGGGTTTTGGTTTGGGTAGTATTCCATTGATGTTAGAAAATAATTTTAATAAAAATTACAAATATACTGGAGTCGAAATAGATGAATACGTCATTTATTTGGCGGATAAATATGTGACACATGAGTTGAAATCACCGATTGATATTATTTTGACCGATGCCTTGACTTTCGTCAAAATATGTCAGCAGCGTTTCGATTTGATTTGTGTCGATATATTTTTAGATGATGTCATTCCCGATGATTTTGAACAGCAAGACTTTTTGGAATCCGTCAAATCATTATTAACCGAAAACGGCATTGTTTTATACAATCGTTTAGCACAAACAAGGGCGGATAAAAAAGCCAGTACCGCTTTTTTCAGAGAGCAATTTTTGCCAGTTTTCCCGAAAGGGCATTACATAGATGTCGATGGAAACTGGATGTTTACGAATATAAAAGAGTGAGTTTTTTAAAGATGAAAGGCATTTTTGAAATGCCTTCCATCTACAAAATGAAATTAACTTCCAAATTCATTTTGAAATCCTTATATTTGCAGTCATTTTTAGTAAATGATTTTTTGGAATTAAAATTTCATTGAAAACTAAATACAATACGAATCGTTTTTTCGACTAAAACGAAGTCATCACAACGGCTTTACAAATAACAAAAAGATAATTACTCGATGTTTGATAATTTAACAGATAGATTAGAAGGTGCGTTTCAGGTACTGAAAGGAGAACACAAGATTACGGAGTTGAATATTGCATCTTCTGTAAAAGAGATTCGTCGTGCGTTAGTCGATGCCGATGTAAACTATAAAATTGCAAAAGATTTTACGAGCAAGGTCAAGGAAAAAGCCCTCGGTGCTGGTGTTTTGAATGCAGTGAAACCTGGTGAACAAATGGTTAAAATTGTTCACGATGAGTTGGTGGAGTTGATGGGTTCAGCGGCAGTTGAAGCGAATGTTGATGGAAAGCCGGGTATCGTTTTAGTGGCAGGTTTGCAAGGTTCGGGTAAGACGACTTTCTCGGGTAAGTTGGCGAGATTCCTAAAGACGAAAAAGAGAAAACGTGTTTTATTAACGGCTTGTGATGTTTATCGTCCTGCGGCGATTGACCAGCTTTCTACTTTAGGAGAACAAGTCAAAGTCGAGGTTTATAAAGAAGTGGGTAATAAAAACCCAGTCGAAATTGCACAAAATGCGATTAAATACGCTCAAAAAAATACGTTTGATTTAGTCATTGTCGATACCGCTGGTCGTTTGGCAGTCGATGAAGAAATGATGATTGAAATCAAAAATATTCACGATGCAATTCAGCCGACAGAAACACTTTTTGTAGTCGATGCGATGACTGGGCAAGATGCTGTAAACACTGCAAAAGCCTTCAACGACCGTTTAGATTTCGATGGTGTTGTGTTGACAAAATTAGATGGTGATACTCGTGGTGGTGCGGCTTTATCTATTAAATATACAGTTGGAAAACCAATTAAATTTATCTCTCAAGGGGAAAAATTAGATACGTTAGATATTTTTCACCCAGATAGAATGGCGACTCGTATCCTTGGTATGGGCGATATTGTATCTTTGGTAGAAAAGGCTCAAGATGCGATTGATGAAAAAGAGGCGAAACGATTAGAAAAGAAAATCAAAAAGAACAAATTCGACTTTGATGATTTCTTATCACAATTGAATCAAATCAAAAAAATGGGTAATATCAAAAACCTTTTAGGTATGATGCCAGGTATTGGTAAAGCCTTAAAAGATATTGATATTGACAATGATTCTTTCAAGCATATCGAAGCGATGATTCAGTCAATGACTCCTGACGAACGGGCTAATCCTGACTTATTGAACGGTAGCCGTAAACGTCGTATTGCAAATGGTGCTGGTCGTTCTTTGTTGGAAGTGAATCAATTCATTCGTCAGTTTGAGCAAATGAAAAAGATGATGTTCTCGATGTCACAAAGTGGAATGTTTGGTGGTGGTGGAGCCCCTCAAAGAGGTGGCGGATTGCGTGGTCGTCCTTCACGAAAAAAAGGAAAACGTAAAAAAAGACGTTAGTATAATTTTTAAGTATTAAATATTAGTTATTAATTTTATTCATTAATAATTGATGTTCAATATCTTTTAGCAAAAGGAGATGTTTTAGAACATCTCCTTTTTTGATAGATAGAACCGAGTTTACAACTATGAAAAAATATAAAAAGGAAAGTTTAGATGTCATTTACGAAGACAATCATTATATCGCAGTGAATAAACCTGCTGGGTATTTGGTGCAAGGTGATCAGACGGGTGACTTGCCGCTCAGTGAAATAGTAAAAGAATATATTAAAAAAAAGTATAATAAACCTGGTGATGTTTATTTGGGTGTTGTGCATAGGATCGACCGACCTGTAAGCGGTGTGGTGATTTTTGCAAAAACGAGCAAAGGCTTGACGAGATTGAATGAATTATTTCAAAAAAGAGAAGTCAAAAAAACATACTGGGCAGTAACCGATAATCGACCGGACCCTTTATCGGGTCATTTGATGCATTATCTTCATAAAGATAAAACTCGAAACGTTACGAAAGCGTATCAAAGTCAAAATCGAAATAAAGCAGCTAAAAAATCAGAATTAGATTATGAATTGCTGTCGAGTTTAAAAAGTCATCACTTGATTGAAGTAAAACCGATTACCGGTCGACCGCATCAGATTCGAGTACAATTGTCTCGTATTGATTGTCCGATTCGAGGAGATATTAAGTATGGTGCGAATAATAAAAATCGTGATGCGTCGATTAATTTACACAGTAGAAGTCTGGAATTTGAACATCCTGTAAAGAAGGTGTCTATAAAAATCACAGCAAATCCACCAAAGAAAGACCAAATTTGGCAGTTGTTTAGACATCTTTGGACATAATTTATCGTTTTTGATCGGTCATCCTTGAGCTATCGGGGATGACTTTTCTGAAAAACTTAAAATATTCTAAATATGAAAACCGTATGCTTATTATTTCTTTGTTGGACAGCTACAATACCATTTTCTAAAAATAGTATTGTGCCTTATCCTGATAATTCCCTTTATCCGGAACAATATCAAGAATATGGAATGCCCAAACCTGAAGAATTATGGAATGGTTCTGAATATAGACGGGCAGTAAAAGTAGTCAAAGGATTCTACAAGGTCGATAAATGGAGTTTGCCACGTAAAGACAGCGAATATTCGGGAAGTTTATTCGCACGAATTACGAATATGGAAAACTTCGAAATCATTACGGATAAATCCGCATCTTTACAAGAACGACTTCGAGAACATGACGAAATCATTAATAGCCTCAATCAATTCTTAAAACTATATTATGAGCCCAATGAAAAAGAACAACGCTTCGGTGCCGAGGTGCTTGCGCTCTTCACAACCTCTGCTAAATCCACAGAATACTCCATTGATGTTGTCAAAGAATTACAAACAATGATGTCGAGTCGAAATCAAAGAAATGGTGAATTAGACTTAATGCACGACAAACTTATCGCAAGTGTTACAAAGACGATAGAAGAACATTTCAATATTATTGATAAAGATTATAAACGGTACAATCAAGAAGACATAGAGCAATTTTCTAAAGAAATTACAGCATGGTCGCTTGATATGACGACTTATCTCAATGATACTCAACTCACAACGATTATGACTCGTGTAAATGATATTGCTGAAAATCACATTTATAATCGAGTTCAAAAGGATTTTAAAGCACTTTCAAAAGACTTAAAAAAACGACGATAACAAAAATATTTTTTAAATGCTTTGGATAATAATTCTAACTTTGTTCTTGATCAATTCAAAAAATAACCAAATTTTATGGGACTATCAAGAAGAAAATTTATCCAAACCTCTGTTTTAGGAAGTGTTGCCGTAGCTACGGGCTGCGATACAGAACAAGTACCTATCGAATCTAAAATTATAAAACATCCAATAAGTATTTCTACGTGGAATCATGGAATTATTTCTAATGAAGAAGCAATGAAAATCCTAAATACCGGAGGGCGTGCCTTAGATGCCGTAGAGGCAGGTGTTAAAACTGCAGAAGCAGATCCCGAAGGGCTTTCTGTCGGAATCGGCGGCTTGCCCGATAGAGATGGACACGTTACACTTGACGCCTGTATTATGGACGAAAAAGGCAATGCTGGTTCTGTCTGCTTTTTAGAAAATATTGTACATCCGATCTCTGTCGCTCGAAAAGTCATGGAAGAGACGCCTCACGTCATGTTAGCTGGCGAAGGCGCTTTACAATTCGCTATTAGTCAGGGTTTTAAACAAGAAAACCTCTTAACCGAAAAAGCAGAAAAAGCTTGGAAAGAATGGTTAATAAAGTCAAAGTACGAACCGATTATTAATATAGAAAATCACGACACTATCAGTCAAATCGCTATTGATAAAAACGGTAATATGTCGGGAGCTTGTACAACAAGTGGCTTGGCATACAAACTACGAGGTCGAGTTGGCGACTCGCCAGTAATTGGTGCGGCTTTGTTTGTCGATAACGAAGTCGGAGGAGCTTGTGCGACTGGACTTGGCGAAGCGGTTCTGAAAACGTTGGGTAGTTTCCTTATCGTCGAATTAATGCGAAATGGTATGACGGCACAAGAAGCCTGTGAGGAAGCAATTATGCGGATTGTGCGAAAGCAAGATTATGAAAATTTTCAAATCGGTTACTTGGCAATTGATAAAAATGGCAATCATGGGGCTTATGCTATTCACCCGGGGTTCAATTATGCTTTAGCTTATGATGGTAAAAATAAGCTCATCGATGCAGAATCTTATACCAAAAAGAAATAAAGTAATTAAACCTGCCTTCGAAAATGGGCGTAGGTTGAGATATTTCGATAAACCTATAAGATTTTGAAAATCTTAATCAGATAAAACGCAAAAAGTCATCGAAAAACGTATCCTTAAAGTAAAATAAGTATGAGGTATTTTCAATATATTTTAGACTTTACACTTCGCACTTCACACCTTATTATTATTTTTGCCGCATGAAAACGAAGGTAGAAATAATATATCACGACGAGGCTGTAATTGTGGTCAATAAACCGCCTAATTTCTTATCTATCCCAGATAGATATGCGCCACAATTACCGAATGTACTTGGCTTTTTGAGAAATAAGTTTGGAGAGGTTTTTACAGTTCATCGCTTAGATAAACCGACCAGCGGTATTATGTGTTTTGCCAAAACAGCAGAGGCACACAGACAGCTTTCTACACAATTTCAAGAACGCACGGTTTCTAAAATATATTTGGCTTTAGTCGATGGAAAACCGTTGCGGAAGGAAGGTGTTATCGACAAACCGATTGCTCAAAACAAAGTCAATTCATCAAGGATGATTATCGCAGAACGTGGCAAACGTTCGATTACCGAGTTTAAAGTCATCGAAGAGTTTAGAAGTTACGCCTTGGTCGAAGCCGATATTAAAACTGGTCGCACGCACCAAATTCGAGTACATTTTCAGTCGATGGGGCATCCGTTAGCGATTGATGAATTGTACGGCAAACGAGAAACTTTATATTTATCTGAAATTAAATCCAATTATAAAATTGGTAAATTTGATACCGAACGCCCGTTGATGTCTCGCACGACTTTACACGCTAATAAATTGACTTTTCAACATCCGACAACTGGCGAGGCATTAGCTTTCGAAGCGCCTTTACATAGAGATTTTGCAGCAATTGTGAAGCAGTTGAGAAAGTGGGGAAAATAATAAACTTGGGCTTTACGGAAGTTTGCAATTTTCGTAAAGCTACTTTTTAGTTCAATAAAAGCTCAACTTATCCTACACTTCAAATCTTTTGTCAAAAAAATCCATTTCAAGCACTTTCCAATTCATTTTCGTATTTTTGCACGCATTTTGGAAAATCGTCATTTCGTCAGATACTTAATACTTAATAACTAAAAAAGAATGCGTTTACAGAATTTAGAAATCAAGGGTTTTAAGAGTTTTGCAGACAAAACAGTCGTCAATTTTAATAAAGATATTATTGGAGTTGTAGGCCCGAATGGCTGCGGAAAATCGAATATTGTAGATGCTATTCGCTGGGTTTTGGGCGAGCAGAAAAGTAGTCAATTACGCTCCGACAAAATGACAAATGTGATTTTTAATGGTACAAAAAAACGCAAACAAGGGAATATTGCAGAAGTTTCGCTAACTTTTGATAATGATAAAAATATCTTACCGACCGAATATTCGACCGTTACGATTACTCGACAACTCTACCGAACTGGCGACTCTGAATATCGCATCAATGGCGTTCCGTGTCGTTTGAAAGACATAAAATCGCTGTTTTTAGATACCGGAATTGGCTCAAATTCTTATGCGATTATTGCCTTAGGAATGGTCGATGATTTGTTGGCAGATAGGGAAAACTCTCGCCGTCGATTGTTTGAACAAGCCGCTGGAATTTCAAAATATAAAACTCGTAAACGGGAAACGCTTTTAAAACTAAAAAGTACAACAACCGACTTGGACAGAGTCGAAGATTTGTTGTTTGAGATTGAAGGCAACTTGAAGAAACTCGAACGTCAAGCAAAACGTGCAAAAAAGTATTTTGAAATCAAGGAAAGTTATAAAGAACAGTCGATTGATTTGGCCTTATTTCAGATTGAGGAACATAAGTCGAATTACAAAACGGTTGAGCAAAAAATCAAGATTGAAGAAGATAAACTTCTGAAAATCAATACAGTTGTAACACAATTAGAAGCAAATTTAGAGCAAGCGAAAGCAGGAAATATTGATCAAGAAAAGACCTTAAACGAACGTCAAAGAAATTTAAGTAGAACCGTCGGGACAATTAGAAATAAAGAAAACGACAAAAAAATGCTGGCTCAACGGATTCAGTTTATCCAACAAAATCAGGAAAATTTAGCGACTGAAATTACGAGTACCAAAAACCAAATTGAGCAAACTGAAATAGATATTGATTATTACAGAGGTGAAGTTAATTCGGAAAAACGGATTGAGGAAACACTCGAAAATCAATTGGAAAATGTCGAAGAACGCTTAGAAAAAACTCGAAAAGACCACGGAAATTTAAAAACAGAATTAGACGATTTTATTCAAAATCAGCAACGTTTAGAACGTACAATTTTCAATATTGAAAAAGAAAAAGCAATCCAAAATGCTCAAATCGGTAATTCTAAAAGAGACATAGAACGAACGGACAGAGAAATCGAAGTTCGTCAAAAAGATGTCGCAAATCTTGAAGAAAAACGGCAAGAACAAGCAACTCTTCAAACCGAAAAAGAAACCTTAATCAACTCGCTACAAGGTGCTGAAAATCAACGACAGGAGCAATTACAACAAACGGAAGATTTAATTGAAAATGTCCGTGAAGATTTGACAAAAGTCAATCGTAAACTTGATTCTAAACGCAATGAATACAATTTAATTAAGAGTTTGGTGGATAATCTGGAGGGTTTTCCAGAGTCGATTAAGTTTTTGAGTAAAAATAAAAATTGGGATAAAAACGTCCCTTTACTGTCCGATATTTTCTATTGTTCGCCCGAATATCGTGTAGCGATTGAGAACTATCTCGAACCCTATTTGTCGTATTATGTGGTTGAAAATTTGGCGGCAGCCTTAGCAGCCATTCAATTGTTAGACAAATCAAAAAAAGGAAAGGCAAACTTTTTTATTTTAGATGCTTTCGCAAATAATAGTGTGGTAGAAGTACCAACATTCGAAGCGACAACTCGGGCTTTGGACGTTGTGGAGTTGGACGAAAAATATCAGGCTTTAGCCAATAATCTGTTAGGAAACGTTTTGATAAACGACGCAGACGACAACATTCAATCAATTGATAATGAGTCAGTTATTCTTTTATCAAAATCTGGAAAATACATTCAAAAACGCTTTTCTATCTCTGGAGGTTCAGTCGGTGCATTTGAAGGAAAACGTATCGGACGAAAGAAAAATTTAGAATTATTATCCAAAGAAATTGAAATGCTAAAAGAGCAAAAAGAGCAACTATCTACTCAATTTCAAGCACTTCAAGACCAACAAAAACGCTTAAAACAAGCCGATAAAACACGAGAAATTCGTAAAGAAACCGAACAACTCAACCGCTTAAAACGAGAAGCTGTCTCGATTCAAACTCGCTTAGAAAACTTTGAAACTTACCTCAAAGAAGCACAAGTCAAAAAGGAACAGGCCGAAAGACGCATCAAAAATATTGAAACAAAATTATTGGATTTTGACAATCAACTGGTCAAAAAGCAAACAGAACGCAGCGAATTAGCCGACGAAATTTCTAAAAAAAATAGTTCCTATCGAGTCATTGCAGATAAACTCAATAAAGTTTCACAAGAGTTTAACCAACAAAATATTGCGTTCATTAAGCAGCAAAATAAAATCACGGCACTGCAACGAGAATTAAACTTCCGTGAAAAGCAAATTCGGGATTTAAACGTCAAGTTAGAAACCTCAGAACGCAACTTGCAGCGATCAGCGTCTGAATTGTCGAAAGCCGAACAAGGCATAAAAGACCTCGACGCAGCATTGATAGATTTGTACGGCAAGAAGTCAGATAATCAAGCCTACTTGACGGCAGCAGAAGAGGATTATTACAAATCACGAGGAGCAATTAATGAGATCGAAGACGAAATCCGACAATTCAATCGTCAGCATCAGCAAACGGTACAAGTTATTTCAAACTTGAAAGATAAATTCAACGATGTGAAGATGAAATTGACTTCCATCGGTGAGCGTTTACGCATTGAGTTTGAAATTGGTATCAACGATTTGATGAACAAATCACCGAATCCTGAACTCAACAGAACACAGTTAGAAGAGACCGTTGATAAACTCAAAAAACGCCTAAATAATTATGGTGAGATCAATCCGATGGCGGTCGAAGCCTATGATGAAATGAGCGAACGTTACATTTTTATCAAAGAGCAAAGAGATGATTTATTGTCTGCCAAACAGACACTCCTGGATACTATCGAGGAAATCGAAACGACAGCAACCGAGCAGTTTTTAAATGCTTTTAATCAAGTTAGAGATAGTTTCCGTAAAGTTTTCAGAACATTATTTACGGAAGATGACGATTGTGATTTGATATTAGAAAATCCTGATAATCCGTTGGATTCGGTCATTAAAATCACGGCAAAACCGAAAGGAAAACGACCACAAACTATCAATCAATTATCGGGTGGAGAAAAAACCTTGACCGCTACTGCCCTACTCTTTTCCTTGTATTTATTGAAACCTGCACCGTTTTGTGTGTTTGACGAAGTTGATGCACCTTTGGACGATGCGAATATTAGTAAATTCAATAAAATTATCAAGGAATTTTCGAGCGATTCGCAGTTTATCATTGTCACGCATAACAAACAAACCATGGCAGCTGTCGATGTAATTTATGGGGTAACGATGGCAGAACAAGGTGTTTCGAGAGTTGTACCCGTTGATTTTCGGACGTTGGCAGAACAAGTTTAATTTAAAATATAAGTTTCGAAGTGATTGGTAAAAGTGGAAATTATTCTTGATGCTCTTTAGGATGATTTTTATATTGAAATAAAGCTGGAGAGCGTTCTGAAAGCACCTTCCAACTTTATTTCATCATATTGCTTCTTCGAAAATAGCTAATTGTTCATTAAAAGCAGTTAATAAGTCATCATTAATAATCCCTTCCATTTCCGAAAAATTTTGATGAAATAATGGTAATGAAAAATGGACGATCGTATTTCTGTTCATAAATTGAAATTTATTGACGGCAATATCCAACACCGTTTTTCCACCTCGACCACCAGGTGAAGTTGCCAATAAGAACATCGGTTTATTGCCCCATATTTCTCCGCCCATTCTCGACATCCAATCCATAATATTTTTGAATGCTGCGGTATATGCACCGTTGTGTTCTGCAAAAGAAATAATGATGCCGTCAGAAGCCAGTAATTCCGCTCGAAAGGCTGATGCTAATTGAGGAATTCCATTCGCTCTTTCTTTGTCAATACTATAAATCGGCATTTCATAATCATTCAAATCTAAAATCTTCACATCCGCATTTTCTATTTGATTAGCTGCAAAAGTGGCGAATTTTTTATTAATAGAACGAATGCTGCTACTTCCACCGAATGCTACTATTTTTTTACTCATTTTTAGTACTTTACCAGTTTAGAATAATCATTTGACATGTAAACACTTTAAAATCGTTTTGGTTAACTTTGGACAGATTCTAAACATCAATTATCACCTTTCTAAAAACCTTTCCGACCGAATATTCATTTTAATCATGGAACTAAATTAACTTTGTAATTCAAAATTTAGAAAAATCCATATTTCATATATGAAAATAGAAAAATCGAAAATAGTTGAAGCACTAAGTCGTGTCAAAGATCCGCAAACAGGACAAGATATTGTCACGATGAATATGGTTGAAAGTTTAGAAATTGACGGCTTGAATGTCTCGTTTACGTTGGCTTTAAGCTCATTGGATTCACCGAGCAAATCGAAAATGAATTTTGCCTGCATGGAAGCGATCATGTACGTTTATCCAGAAGCCAATGTCCATGTTCACAATACTTTGAAAGAAGATAATGCTGCTGCCAATAATACCTTACCACACGTTAAAAATATTATCGCAGTTGCCTCAGGAAAAGGTGGCGTTGGCAAATCAACAGTTGCCGTCAATTTAGCTTTAGGTTTGAAAGCTTTAGGGGCGAAAGTTGGTTTGATTGATGCCGATTTGTACGGCCCTTCGATGCCAACAATGTTGGGTTTGCAAGGTCAGCGACCGAAAGTGAAAGATGTTTATGGTCAAGCCAAAATCGAACCTTTGAAATATGAAGGAATCCAAGTGATGTCAATGGGTTTCATCATCGAACCCGAACAAGCGGTTGTCTTGCGAGGGCCACGATTAGCTGGTGTGATTCGTCAGTTTTTCAACGATTGTCTTTGGGAACAATTGGATTATATGATTGTAGATTTGCCGCCAGGAACTGGTGATGTGCAATTGACTTTGGTGCAAACTGTCCCTGTAACTGGAACAATCATGGTGACAACGCCGCAAGAAGTCGCTCTCGCTGATGCGATAAAAGGTATGAATATGTTTTTATTGCCTTCGGTTAATGTGCCGATTTTGGGCGTTGTGGAAAATATGTCATGGTTTACGCCAGCGGAATTACCAAATAATAAATATCATATTTTTGGAAAAGGTGGCGGAAAAAAATTAGCCAAAATGAGCAATTCAGTTTTGTTAGGTCAAGTGCCGATTGTGCAGTCGATTCGGGAAGCTGGGGACAATGGAAAACCTGCAATTTTAGGCGACGAACCGATTGTCAAAAATGCGTTTATGGAAGTTGCTAAAAATACTTTGCGACAAATTGCGGTGAGAAATGAATTGAAAAATCCGACACAGCGTGTAAATGTAAAAATGTAACGTACCCCGAAGCTCCAGCTTCGGAGAAAACTTATATAAAACCTGACAGGTTTTTGAAACCTGTCAGGTTTAATCACTGATAACCAAACACTTACACTAAACAGTAACGGCTTCCGTCACCACTTCGTGCGTGTAAATTTTCGTATAATATTCCGCAGCCATTCGTTTAGAATCGAAATAAGGCACAACATCACGCACACCATTTTTAACGATTTCTAACCAACGTTTTGGCTTTTTATAATAAGTCGGAATAATTTCATTTTCCAAAATATCCAAGAAGTTTTTCAAATCTTGTGCATCTTGTTCCGGGTGCGAAAGCGTATGATCTAAAGCAGGTAAAACGAAACAATTTTCGCCATGTTTCGCAAACTCTGGAATCCAACCGTCAGCTGTTGAAAAGTTTACAGAACCATTCATGGCAGCGGTCATTCCGCTTGTTCCCGATGCTTCACGAGTGATTCGAGGTGTGTTTAACCACACATCAGAACCGTCTTTCATCAGTTTTGACAATGCTAATTCATAACCAGTCATCACGGTGACATTCGGATATTTTTTTGAAAAATTCACCAATTCATTAAAAATATCAATTGCGTTATAATCTTTCGGATATGGTTTTCCTGCCCAAATAAACTGAATCGGCATTTCGGTATTCGTTAAAATACTGTCAAAACGCTCCAAATCCTGTAAAAATAAATTTGCTCTTTTGTATGCGGCAAAACGTCTTGCCCAAACAATCGTCAAAGTATTTGGATCAAATATTTTTCCAGTTTGGTCAGCGACCACTTTAAAAAATCCTTCTTTCAATTCTAATTTTCGCTTTTTTAAGGCTTTATCTTTTCCATCTTGATAGGCTTTTTTCAACTTCGCATCTGCCCAATATTTTTCGTTTTGAGAATTAGTTACATGAGAAATTTCACAAATATTATCGTAATTTTTCCACATATCACGGGCAACTTCGCCGTGCATTTTTGAAACGGCATTTGCGAAACGAGCCATTCTCAAACCAGCTAAAGTATAGTTAAATGAATTTTCATAAATTCCAGTTAATTCACGGACTTTCGTCAATGGCAAATTGCTAAAAAAGCTCATTTTTTCCATCGTATAAATATCATGGATTTCATTTCCACCCGGATCTGGCGTGTGCGTTGTAAAAATCACTTTTGACTTCACTTTCTCCAAATCTTGATATTTTTCATATAAATAAAAAGCGGCTGGCAAAGCGTGAGCTTCATTCAAATGATAAGTATCAGGATTATAGTTAATAATGTCCAACAATTTCGCACCGCCGACACCTAACAAAATATATTGTGCAATTCTCGCTTCTGTATTTGCATCATATAAATGATGCGACACCGTTTGGGCCAAATAATCATTTTCGGGCAAATCAGTTGATAAGAAAAACATCGGAACAGTTTCAAAAGTGTCCGGTGACAAGTACAACACTTTGACTTTTACAGGGTGATTATTAATAGAAATATCAAAACGAATGCCTGTATCTTCAAAGAAATTGTAATTTCTTTCAACAAAAGAAGCTGCCATTGTTCCGTCTTGATTACGAGTTTGGTCATAATAACCAAACTTCCACAGAATCCCGATGCCGACTAAGTTTTGCTTCAATTCGTAGGCACTTCTCATGTGCGAGCCTGCCAAAAATCCTAAACCGCCCGAAAAGGTTTTTAACGATTGATCAATACCAAATTCCATTGAAAAATAAGCCGTTCGATGCGTGTATTTTGAGCTAACTTTGTAAGGATGTTGAAAGTTTTCAAATTTATTATTCATTCTAATTTATCGTTATTGTTTACTAATTAAGGATATTATTTTTCAGTTTTAAATTTTAAAATTCAGATTCAAAAACCCAGTAGGTTGATATAAAGCAGGGAATCTAAGTATTAAAAAATTCCGCTGCAAGTCTATAATAATTATGTGACTTGAACAAACATAAGACTGAAATGATTATCAATTTTTGACCTATGAGTTGATTTTTCTTTGATGGTAAGAATATTCATTTTGATTATTAAACAACTTTGGTTTACTGTATTTTTGTGCGAATTATTTAAAATCAGTAATCACAATATTAATGCACAAGACATTTCTAATTATAATGTGTAGCGTTCTAATTTGGAGTTGTGGCTCAGAAACACCATCTGAAAAGGTAGCGATTGCAGTCCTTCAGCTGGAGGATTTTACCCCTCAAACATCATTTGAAAAATGCCTTGACCTCAAAACGTATCAACTTTTGGCAGCTGCCAAGCAGCATTTAGAAGAATTTATTAGTACAGAATTATTAAGTGAGGACGAAGACTTAGCTGTTGGTTATCAGCGTTTTGTGGAAGAATGGACAGGGCAAAATCATTCACAAATGAACACTACAAAACTATTAAACGATCAATTTGCCAACGCTCTACACGCACATCCTAATTTTAAAAATATCTGGATTCCACTGGTAGAAACAGGCGATACGGTTTACACCGAAGAATTAGCCTACGATAAAGATGGCAATGGCGTTATTGTCAAATATATCGAAAACTATTTTACGCTCAACACTAACGGTGATTATTACAATTGTTTAAAAGAAAATAAAGATGGTTTTATTCAGAATTATTTGATTAATAAAGAATATGGCGAAATCGAACCGCAAGATTTTGCGATGGAACTTTCCCAAACTTTAGAATACGACCAGTATAATGATCCGACAATTCGGGAACTCATCACGACAGAGTTATATTTGCGCATCATTGCTATCAGAAACAATCAAACGACCAATTAAACATGAAAGAACTCTACATTATTCGTCACGGAGAAACAGATTTTAATCGTCAAGGTATTGTTCAAGGTAGCGGCGTGAATTCCTCTTTGAATGAAAATGGTCGATTACAAGCCTTGAAATTTTTTCAAAAATATAAAAATATTCCATTCGATTACGTTTATACTTCTACCCTAAAACGAACGCAGGAGTCTGTCCAACATTTTATAAATCAAGGTATTACGTGGCGAGTTCGAGGAGAACTTCGTGAAATCGGCTGGGGAATTCATGAAGGTAAAAAAGCAACGAAAGAAAGTGCTGAGCAATATAAAGACCTAATCAACAAATGGAAAAATGGTAATTTAGAAGCCAAATTAGAAAAGGGCGAAAGTGCTGCAAGCATGGTTTCAAGATTAAATAAATTCATTACCGAAATCAAAAACACAGACTTTAATCGAGCCTTGATTTGTTCTCATGGTCGGACGTTGCGGTGTTTGATGTGTTTATTAAATAATGACGATTTGCGAGAAATGGAAAATTATCATCACTGGAATACTTCGTTGTATATCGTGGAGTTAAAAGACGATATTTTTAAAATTCGATTGCGAAATGATTTGACACATTTGGAATAAGCACCCAGGTATATTTACAACTAAAAAGTACGAATATGATCATCTACAAATCAATTTTTTATAAATGATTATTAGTATAATAATTTTGCCTGAGTACTTAGCATTAGATGAAAGGTATTTTTAAAACACCTTTCATCTCCAAAATATTACTCCACAAAACCCATCGTATATTCCGCAATCGCTTTAATTTCTCTCTCGCTAAATTGATCTTTAAAGGCAATCATTGTAGCATTTGCTTTCGAACCATTTGTAATTGTTTCGATGCGTTGTTCTAATGCTAATTCTGGATTACGCAAGTCACCTGCACCATCTAAAACTGGTTCACCAAATGAACCGTGACAAGGGGCACAAGTACCTTGGTACAATTTTTCACCATTTGGAACTGAAGCTTCTGCAACCGTTTGATTGTTAGATGATGCAGACTCCTCTCCCCCGCCACAAGCGTAAAATATAAACCCAAAGGCAAAAATGATAAATGCTAATTTTTTCATTTCTATTTATTTAAATTTAGTTATTAATTTAACTTTGATTCCAGCTTCGTCCATTAATGACGAATTATGAAAGTGAAAAAAGACAAATTCTACAGTAAAGTACAGAAAGTACTTTCACAAGATTTTACAAGTAGCTCAAAACCTTGATTTTTTAATGAAAATCTGTCGATAAAACAGTTTTTCAATCAAACTGTTCTATCAACTATTTAATTTGTTTCCATTCTAAATTTTCAATTAATTGTTCGATATGCTCCTCAAAACGAATAAGTGGAACTGGTGCATTATGATGATTTTCGACATAATTTATTTCTCCATAATAGCGTACAAAAGTAATCGTCAACGGCACTTCATAAATGATCTTCCCCGAGGTCGGATAAACATTTTCATATTCTAAATAACCTATATTTTTTGCCATTAACAGTAGCGTTTCTAACGTCTCGGACGTGACTTCTGCTTGATACTTTCCTTGTCTATCCACATACGACTTACCTTCATATAAGACCAGCCCACTATCATAAAATTCAATTTTATAAGCCGGACATTTACCAATTAAGCAAGGTTTTCGTTCCATACTTAATACTGAAATAGGAGGAGCAATAACCGTATCAGGCAAATTTAACCCTTCCTCGATATTCATTCTCATAAAGTCTAAAGTAGGTACAAAAACTGCTGGAGGTAGATTTTTCGCTCTTTTTGGTGCGCAACTCATCAAAAGTATTCCACAAAATAAAACCAGAAAATATCGTATCATTTATTATAATAATTAAAACTTGAAGAACATGCTGTAATATAGACTTATCAACGAATTCCAAAGTAACAGTAATTTTAAAACATTAAATAACAAATGAATGAAATTTATTTATTTGGATTCAATTTTTCGCCAAAAATAAAAAATCCTGTTTTTTTCATTAAAAAACTTAGTGTCATTTTTACACTATATTGAAAAATTTTGTTATTTTTGTGTTGTTAAAATATTATTTTGAAATGTATATCATTTTCAATGCAAAGCAAGGCAGTTACATTAGGAGTTGATATTGGAGGGACAAATACGAAAATCGGAGTCATTGATGACTCGGGCAATGTACTGGCACACTCTTCATTTCCAACAAATGCTGAACAAAACTTTAATGAATTCATCAACCGTTTCGAGTTCGAAGTTGATGTACTCAGAACTAAAGTAAATCAGCAAGCGAACTTATTAAGTGTTGGGATTGGCGCCCCAAATGCTAATTTCTACACTGGTAGAATGGAATATCCAGTTAATTTCAACTGGGGCGAAATGGTGCCGATTGTTGATGCTATTCAAAATTTACTGAATGTTCCAACGGTAATCACTAATGATGCTAATGCTGCTGCTGTCGGCGAGATGCGTTTTGGTGCTGCCCAAAATATGAAAAACTTTGTACTTATTACTTTAGGAACAGGGTTAGGAAGTGGAATTGTAGTAGATGGAAAATTGGTGCATGGAAAACACGGATTAGCTGGCGAAATGGGTCATATTGCTGTCAAAGCAGATGGTCGTAAGTGCAACTGTGGTAACCGTGGCTGTTTAGAAACTTATGCTTCAGCAACTGGTATCAAAAGAACCGTTTTCAAATTTATGGCCGATATGAACGGAACTTCTCCTTTGCGAGATATCACCTTTCACGACATGACGGCAAAAATGATAACAGAAGCCGCTTTGGATGGGGACGGCTTGGCAAGTAAAGCATTTATTTATACTGGCGAAATATTAGGAACAAAATTAGCCGATACAGTTTCTTATTTAAACCCCGAGGCAATTATTTTGTCTGGAGGTTTGACACGAGCCGGCGATTTATTGATGAAGCCAACAAGAGAATACATGGAAAAATATATGTTTCCTGTCTTTCGTGGAAAAATTCAATTGATGACTTCGACTTTAGATGGTGCAAACACTGCAGTTTTAGGAGCGGGTGCTTTAGCCTGGGACTTCATCGAGCAGAAAGAAAATTCACAATCAATGATGTTGGTGCATTAATTTAATGTATGAAATCGTATATTTTGAAATAAAAATTGAATTATTTTAAGTTAAAAATAGTTAAGAATCATAACTTTGGTTCTTAATCAAAAATATTAGTTTTTTTGTTAGTGAAATGGTATGCTGATTGTCCAGGTGGTAATCAGCATTTTTTATTGCCAGAATAAACTTCCTTCATTTGGAATAAGTAGTCGGTCATAAACAGGTATGACTAAAATTTTGAAATTACTTTTTGCTCATGCGAGGCAAAATTTATTATACTTATCCCTAAACGGTTGCTCAATAATAGATTTCACCTATTCATCACATTAACCATAGCTTTTCAAGAAATCAATTATTTCACCGCCATCATTCCCTATCTCATACTTCGTTTTAAATCACTCCAACTGCTTTTTGAATAAAAGCATCGACAATTTTTACGGTTAAACGTTCTATTTATATAAATTTGACATGTATTAAAATATCTTTACATTCAACATTATTTCAATATCTATAAATAATTTACACAAAATCATCAAAATCCTTTATATATGAATCGTTTAATACTAATACAATTGAGTTTGTCCCTTGTTTTTTGTTTAAATGCCATTTTAGCGTTTGCACAACCAACCAATGATGAATGTATTAATGCCATTCCAATCACTAATCCTGTTGCCTATTGCTCCAATGCAGGAGAATACACTTCCGTAAATGCCACGACTTCGGCAACACCTGCACCAGCATGTTGGGCAGCAACTATCAATGATGTTTGGTTCTCATTTACAGCTGTTGCGACCGATGTTTCGATTGTAGTATTAGGCGATGTTAATAATCAAAATTGGGGAACGATGCCTTTTCCAGAAGCTGCATTATACGATAACTGTACCGCAACAACTGCATTAGATTGTGTATCAGATATAACTGCAAGTGGCTCTGTGCAGTTATTTGTTAATAACTTAACCATTGGGCAAACTTACTATATCCGTATTGATAGCCGTGTGGCGACTACAGGTTCGTTTCGACTTTGTGTCGATAACTATAACGCACCGCCTGCACCAACTTCTGATTGTAACATAGGAACAGTACTTTGCGACAAATCGCCTTTCACGGTCGCACAAGTCGTAGGTGTAGGAACAAATACGAACGAATTACCATCTGGGTCTTGCATGGGACAAGAATACGCCTCGGCTTGGTACAAATGGATTTGTGATGCTCCTGGTACGCTGACTTTCACTCTAACGCCAAATAACCCTGATGATGATTTGGATTTTATGCTTTTTGAACTACCAGGAGGACTAAATGATTGTGCGAATAAGATAGAATTACGTTGTATGGCATCAGGAGAAAATGTCGGTCAGCCATTGCCAAACTGGGTAAATTGTACTGGTGCAACAGGCTTGAGCCTGACAGATACCGACGTTTCAGAACAACCTGGCTGTCAAGCTGGTGATAATAATTTTGTTGCAGCTATCAACATGACCGCTGGGTCGGCTTATACTTTGGTTGTCAATAATTTTAGTAACTCTGGCAATGGTTTTTCCATTTCTTGGGGCGGAACAGGAACATTCTTAGGACCAGAAGCGAATTTTACGATGACAACCGATACAATTTGTGCCGGTCAACCCGTCACTTATACCGATGCCTCCACTTTTGCCGCTGGCTCAATTACCGATTGGAATTGGAACTTTGGTCAAAACTCGACACCTGGAAGTTCTATCACACAAGGAAGCCATACGATTATCTATAATCGTCCCGGCAAAAAGTTCGTAAGATTACGTGCAACTGCTGATGTTGGCTGTCTAGTGACTGATGTTAAAGAAATTATTGTTGAAGCTTGTTGTGAAACGGTCAATGCGGTGCAAATGTCCTCTGCTACTCAAAACGTCATCTGTGCCCGAAATCAAGATGGTGCAATTGATTTGACGACAAACAACCCTTTTATACCACACACATATCAATGGTCAAATGGTGCGACAACGCAAGATATATCTAATCTTGGCGGTAGCACTTACACCGTAACTTTTACAGATGCTATCGGCTGTGATACCATTATCACAGAAAATATCACCGCTCCACCTTTTTATGACGTTGATACCTTGCTGGATCAGCCGACTTGTGCTGGCGGTCAAGATGGTGGACTGGAGCTAATTGTTAATGGAGCGACTCCGCCGTATAGTTTCAACTGGTCGCCTGTCCCCAGTACAACGAATCAGATTACAAATATTCCAAACGGTTTTTATGATGTAACAGTCACCGATGATGTCGGTTGTGATACGACGATGACCTTCCGAGTTTGGGAATTAGAATTATTATTAGATAGTTTAGCAGATTTTATCATACCGCCACTGTGTTATGGTGATGCCAATGGTTCTATCACTGCAACAGTCGGCAATGGTGCTGCTCCTTATACTTTCGACTGGGGAAGTGGACCACAAACTCAAAATACATTAGAGGACTTACCAACTGGTACTTACTTTCTTACGGTAACAGATGATAATCTTTGTAACGGTGAATTTGAAATATTCTTACCACAACCCGACTCATTAGATATTTGGCTCGAAGGCTATAATATTTCGTGTTATGGTGGCAATGACGGTGAAATCACCGCATACGTCACTGGCGGTGTCGGAAACTATGTCTATAACTGGAATGTCATTGGCGAAATGGATAGTTTAATTAATGAATTAATTGCTGGTTTTTATAGCGTTTCGGTCGTCGATGGCAACAATTGTTTTATTGATGATACGATTACATTAACGCAACCACCTGTTTTAAATATTTCAGGTTTTAACGTAGTCGATGCCTCTTGTTTTGGTTTTGCTGATGGTGAAGTCAGTGTAAATGTAAGTGGTGGAACGCCTCCGTTCACTTACAACATCGAGACAGATACCGTTTTTCAAACCTCTAATGTATTTACAGGATTAACCGCAGGAACATACATTGTTACGATTCGAGATAATTTAGATTGTGAGTTTAGTGAGTTGGTTACCGTAAATGAACCGTGGGAGTTTATCATTGATGCTGGAGAAGATAGAACAATTGATTTAGGATTCACAACCGACTTATTGGCTCAAGCCAATGTACTATATGATGTTCCTTATACTTGGACACCCGCCGAAAATTTAACTTGTAATAATTGTAAAAACCCAACAGCTTTTCCTTATGAGACAACAACTTATTTACTCTCCTCCGTAAATGCAACCGGTTGTCCAGCTGTGGATTCTGTAACGATTACCGTCAATCCTAATAAGCCATTGTTTGTACCGAATGTCTTTACGCCAAATGATGATGGAATCAATGATTATTTTTATGTTTTTGGAAATCCAGCTATTAGAGAAGTAAAAAATATGACGATTTTTGACCGCTGGGGAAATAACGTTTTCTCTGCTCAAAATATTCCTGTCAATGATGAACAAGCTGGCTGGAACGGTACTTTCCGTGGAAAAGCACTTACACCACAAGTTTTTGTATTTTTTATTGAAGTCGTATTTTTAGATGGCGAAGTCGTCATTCTAAAAGGTGATGTTACTTTGGCAAGGTAAATATTGAGTACAACAGTTAAAAAAATAGATATGATTTCCTGAAAAGGCTATTTATAAAATATGATACGAATAAACCTTTTTGGATACATCAATTCAAAAGTCAATATTATAATTGCATACTTAATAAATTGGTAAACCTATTCACCTAAAAATATGCTGACGATTAACAACTTAAGTCTTTCATTCAAAGACAAACAAGTTTTAAATAATTTGAATTTAACAATTCAAAAAGGTGTAATTAATGGAATCGTTGGCTTAAATGGTGCGGGTAAAACAACTTTAAATAAGTTTTCCTCTTTTTTGCACCCCAAAAAAACAACTTTTTTAAATAAATAAAGCTAATTAATTAACCATCAGAAAACTGACTTTTAAGTTTTTATGGTTATAAACAAAATTAATATTGTTGCATTTTTAAACTATCAATTTTTTAAGAATAGAACGTACAACTATGAAAAAGAAAAAATTACAGCTGAAAGATTTGAAAGTAAAAAGTTTTGTAACCAACCTTAGCACTGATGAAATGAGTCATGCCAAAGGTGGACAAAAGATTAGAGTCAGTACAGGCCGTGCAATTCGTAGGACGAATATTCGCTTACCATGGAACATTCGTGTTCATGCATGGACAATCTCAGAAATCCGCAACGACGGCAGACCGTATAAAAGTTATTCTGAAGATAACGGTTAGATAAACCGTTGATTGTCAAAGCCCAAACCTATCAAATATTACTACTGGACTTTTTAAAAAAACACAAAAAACAATTTGACTATTGTGTTTAAAAATTAAATGTCCAGTAGTAATCTATAAGGCTTCCGAAAACCATGCAGCGTCCTTCTCTTTAATTCAACTCCTGCCCAAACTGCTTCCTCACCTCCTCCGAAAACTCGCTTCCGTTTATTTTACTATCAATCCAAGCCATAAAATTAAAGTACCTAAAAATCGCCTTTTCAGAAGGGTTTTCAGAAAGTTGCTCAAACTCAACCTTCAAATCAGCATAAGCCACCTTGATTTGTTGTCGTCCGACCAAATCTTTCGACTTTCGAATAAACTTTAAAATACTGGATTCAAAACCATAAAACCTATCTTGCTTTCGCAAATATCGATAGGTCGAACGCAACAAAGATTCTAACAAAATAGAATTCCCCATTTCATAATGAACAACCAAATAAATAATCCTCGCTACACTCTGTAAGTCTTTTCTGACAATAGTTTTCGGCATATCTAAAAGTCGATTCAACCAAAACAAAGAGGCATCAAAATCCTTTAAACCAAAGTAAATATAAGCATACAGCAAATGAAAATTCTCTTTAAAAATCAGCTTCTTATATTGTGCGATTTCATTTTCTCTTGCCGCAATCATCTTCTGCCCTTGCTCAAAATCTCCACTTTCGATACACAGCACCAATTTATTCAAATAATATTGCGTAAATATCTTAAAATCATCATCAACCGTTTGTGCTTTTACAGCTTTCAGTTTTTGCAAATTAGCATCGACCTCTTTGTATTTTCGCAACATTCCACAAGCAAAAATCTGGTTATTAATCACCGAAATATAATGCGACGGATCTTCTTTTAGCCGCTTCTCATTCGATTCCATGAGGTCAATCAAAATATTATTTTGTTCATAAAACCGCTGATAATCACCTACCGAAAAGTAATAATAACCATAACTTCGATGATACAGAATATTCGCTTGAAATGTTGGTAATACTAAGTTTTGGATTAATAATTTATTATCAAAAAAGCGATTTAACCATTGTTTTTTCTCTTCGCTTCGTAGCGTTGCTTCTTTTTTAGAATGGATTAAAAGGTTAAAATAAATATTCCAATAATCTAATTCGCTTTGCAGGTTCTGAATCGAATTTTGTTCGATTACATTGAGTTGTTCCAGGTTTTTATCCAAAAACGAAATATCAGACTCCGCATAAGCGATGCGTTTTTCCCAGGCGATAATTTCTAAAATAATTAAGAACATTTCGTATTGCTCGGCTATTTTTCTGGCTTTCGCCAAAATAGATTTTGCATCTTTATAGAAAGAACGTTTGGCTAAAACTCGAACGTTTGCCAACATATTTTTCAACTTAAAATCAACCGAGGTTTTCTCATCATAACTCTGCAAACTCCTCAAAATCAACTCATATAAATAGTTTTTCAGCTCCGAAAACTTACGAGTTTCAAACGTCGTCGCTTTATAGATAGCCGACTTTATGGCCGCTTCATCATAGACTGTTTGTTTATCTATGATTTCGAATAGCTGCAAATATTTTACATTTGCCGCCTGATTTTTGGCTGCGAAAATCTTAAAATATCGCTTTTCAGAACCTGACAAAGCGTGAATCAAATCAAATAATCTTATAGAAGGTGTCTTTGGCATATCACAAAATAAGAAAAATATCGGACTCTAAAATCATTTAGAAAACTGACATATCTTTTAAATACGGATTTTTTACGCCATCTTTTCCATCTACTTTTGAGGTAACAAAACAACGAATCATTTTTTATCCCTTCCTCATCAAGGAAGGCACTAAAGAAAGGATTCACTTCAACCAAAATTGATTGATTGTCCTCTTATTAAAAAATAACAACTTGCGGCAATCATCAAGAAGGAATTATTTAACACCATGTATTTTACATTTTTATTAAAAATATAAAGTACTCAAAAATTTGTTCGCTATGTCAACCGCACGATCAAACACAGGAAAATACATTCCGCTATCACTATCTTACACACGTCAGCGTTCAACGCCATCAAGTAAACGCAAGGCGATGCGACGTCCGATTTCTGAAAAAATTGCATTACCAACGATGGAGGGCATTCATTTTGAAGAAATCAAAAACGTTATTTTCTTAGAAGCACAAGGAAATTACACTGCTTTACGATTGGTCAATAATCGTAAAATATTGGTTTGTAAAACTTTACGAGAAATGGAAGAGCTGATTCGTTCAGAAGCATTTGTACGAGTTCACCGTTCTTACACCATTAACCTGAATAAACTTACGAAATATGTAAAAGGGAAAGGCGGCTATGTTGTCTTAGACGATGGCTCTCATGTCAATGTCTCCGTCGGTAGGAAAAAAGAGTTTATGGAAGCTATCGAAATCTTTTTTTAATCATTCAACGGTTATCGCTTTCGGATTTTTTTGAACTCACCCTCTCTTTTCAAGAAAGGGCTGGGCCGTGTCCCGAAACCTCGGGGGATGAGTTCAACTGAATAGTTATTTTCAATAAAAAACCATGAATGACGGTCATTGAAGGTTTCCAAAATAAAAGAAGGCTTGAATGACGGTCATTCATGGTTTTGTGAATAAAAGAAAGCTCAAATGACGGTCATTTGGGCTTTTTTTTATTTTGAAATAGTCGAATGACGGTCATTGATTAAAAAGAGAAGAAAAATGATAACAGAACCAAAATTAAAAAGCTACCGCAATAGTTCGATAAATAGCCTCGCACATGACGAAAAGTGAACAAATACAATTACGAACGACAAACAAAAAATGAGCATCAATTATTGGCGAAGCTAAAAATTGATGCTCATTTTATACTTTATGTGTTTGCTTCGAGGTGATAATACGCCCTCTTATATTTTTTTCGGAGTCACCCAACGACTAAAAAAAACCTCGACGTTTTAGCTCCCAATAACAATTTGCCGTTGCCTCAATATCAGCCTTTGCATTGTGTGCATTGACAAAATCTTTTTCGAAAACAGCATAATGCAACTCTGCCAACGATGGCCATTTGAACCCAAAACTCCCTGGAATTTGACAGAAAGTCGTCGTACTTTTCATTGTACAAATCCGTTTTTTGTCAAATAACACCGTGTCAAGGCCATTTCGTACGAACTCCGCCCCCATTACTCGCTCATCAAAACTAATATTATGAGCCAAAATATGCTCGCTTTCGCTAACTTTTTGGTTAAACAACTCCAGTACCGGTACTAAATCAACCCCTTCCTTCATGGCTCGAGCCGTCGTAATACCATGGATAAGTGTTGTTCTATGCGGAATTTTAAAGCCATCAGGTCGAATAATAAAATCTTGACTATCTACTTCGTTTCCATCTTCATCGTACTGAATCCAAGCGATTTGTACCAACCGTGGCCAATTATCATATTTCAAATGCGACGCTTCCCAATTGCGAGGTAATCCCGCTGTTTCTGTATCAAAAAATAAGTACATAATGTCGTATAGTTGTATTGTTATATTGCCTACCCCAAAACCTTAATGGCTAATTTGTTAATCGAATTTTATCAAAACGATTAGACAATGAGTTTTCAATATAACAATGAGACAGTTTAATTTTTTTTATTTCCAAAATAGGCCATCAAAACCCCACCGGTGATAAACATAATAATACTGTAAACACCTGCCGGTAATGCCATCTGATTTTGATTTAATATGCTTTCCGCAATAACAATCGCCAACGTTCCATTTTGTATGCCCGACTCAATCGTAATGGATAAACTTTGTTGGAGATTTAATCTAAAAAGTTTTGCAGCAGCAAACCCAAGTAACATCGTAATCAAATTTAGCATCAAAGTCGCACCACTCAACTGAACAAAATACGTCATCAAACGCTCCCGCTCCTGAACAATGATTGCTAATAAAATAATAATAAAAATAATGGTAGAAGCCAGCCGACTCGGTCGCTCCATTTTTAGTGCAAAATCCGGATTTCTTCTTCGTATAAACATTCCGATAGCAACCGGAAAAACAGTAATTCCAATAATCTTTCCCATCGTTTCGAGTATCGGTAATTCAATTAACTGGGATTCGCCCATAAACGCCATCAACCCAAAATTAATAATCAATGGAATCGAAAAAACAGTCACAAAACTCGCTAAGGCTGTCATTGTAATCGATAAAGCCGTATCTCCCTTTACAACATGTGTTATCAAATTAGAAGTCACACCGCCCGGACAAGCTGCTATAATCATTATACCAACCGCAAAAGCTGGTGGCAGACCAAAATTCGATGCAATCACATAACCTACAACAGGTAACAAAATCAACTGATTTGTCAAGCCAATCGCTACTGCCCTCGGATATTTAAACACCCGAAGAAAATCATTCACGACAAGTGACAATCCCATTCCTAACATAATAATAAAAAGGGAAAATGGTAATAATACCTCAGTTAGTTCTGTTTGCATAATCCTATTTAATTAATCTATCGTAGATTGTTTTAATCAAAGGTAAACAATTTGAAATGACACAAAAAATAAATGAAATGTTACTTTTGTGTTATTTTGATATACAAATTGATTTTTAAACTCGTAATTATCAAAACACTTCATCTGAATAAAAAACGCAGTCTTAAGGAATAGGTAATCAATAATCCGCTTAGAGAAACCTGCCTTTTTTGTTATTCCTATGCTCGAAAAGCAACTAATTATCGAATCATTGCACAATGATTTATAACAGTGAAAAATATTTTATAAGAAAAAGTACGTTGAGGTATTTGTCTTGAAAAATCTGTAAGGTGCTGAACCCCTCATAGGTGAATAATCAAATAATTACATAAAGTCTATTGCTTACACAAATACACTTAACCTGCTTACACGCACATTTTTAAATTATTAAACTCAATCATGAAGAAGATTTTAAGTATCACCATCGGATTATTATTTGTTTTTGCAGCCTGTAATGAAGATAATACAGCGACACCATGTGTTAACTCCAACAGCGGAATTTACGGAAGTTGGGATTGGATGCAGTCCACCTATTTATTTACACCAAACGCCCCCGACGTACGAACACCCTCAACCGAAGGTTACACACGTACTATCGAAATTAGTACGAACAACACCGCTAAATTTTATAGAAATGGTACGTTAGAAGATAGTACTACTTTTCAGATTATCAATGACCAGATTTCGTTTAATAATGGCGGAACGTACTATTACAGTGAAGATAGTTGCATCTTAATTTTAGACCAAAGCTATGTTGATGGCCCAAAAGAAACATACAGCTGTACTTGTGAATAATCGTGACCATTGACAGAAAGAGACTTTTTTAAAGTTGAAAGGCACTGATAATAGGTATTTAGTGTGACTATATTTTACTTCTATCTTTGGCCTCACCTCGCTCCTATCCTAAGGTAGAGGCGGTCATACCTAAAAGTCATAGTATATTTTTATGCTAAATACCTGCCGCTTTCAAAGTGCCTTTCAACTCAACTCATTCACCTCTAACGCCTTCCTCATTCTTAAGCAATTTTATTTTAATAAACCTTTTTTTTTAAAATTACGATAATAAATTTTAGATTTGTTATTGCAATAGTTGTTAAAACAACTAAATATTTTTACTAATAAAAAAAGCTATCAATCATGTCAGTATTAACAACTGAAATACCGAAAATATTCGAACAGGCAGAGGACTTTATGCCTATCAATGGAACGGATTATTTAGAACTATATGTGAGCAATGCAAAACAAGCCGCTCATTTTTATAAAACTGCTTTTGGTTTTCAATCTTTAGCGTATAAAGGATTAGAAACTGGGAGTCGTGAGTTAGAGTCTTACGTTGTTGTACAAGATAAAATTCGTTTAATTTTGACGTCGCCCCTAAAAAGTGGAACAAAAGTAGGGGAACACATCGACAGACATGGCGACGGTGTCAAAGTCATTGCACTTTGGGTAGATGATGCGACTTATGCTTACGAAGAAGCAATGAAGCGTGGAGCAACTTCTTACTTTGAGCCAGTTACCGAGGAAGATGAAAACGGTAAAGTAGTGCGTTCGGGTATTTATACTTATGGGGAAACTGTTCACGTATTTGTGGAACGCAAAGATTATAATGGTCTTTTCTTACCAGGATTCAAAAAATGGGAAACACCTTATTACAACCCTAAGCCTATTGGTCTAAAATATGTTGATCACATGGTCGGTAACGTGCAATTAGGTCGTATGGATTATTGGGTAGAGTTTTACGAAAAAGTATTAGGCTTTGTGAATATTTTATCCTTTGATGACAACGATATTTCGACTGAATATACGGCTTTGATGAGTAAAGTAATGAGTAATGGCAATGGTCGTATCAAGTTTCCTATCAACGAACCTGCCGAAGGTTTGAAACGCTCGCAAGTTGATGAATATTTAGATTTTTATGAAGGAGAGGGCGTTCAGCATATCGCTGTCGCTACGGATAATATTGTCGAAACGGTTACCGCTTTACGGAATCGTGGTATCGAGTTTTTACGTGTTCCGACGACTTATTATGATGTTTTATTAGACAGAGTCGGCCCTATTGACGAAGACCTTGAACCATTAAAAGAGTTAGGGATTTTAGTGGATAGAGATGATGAAGGTTACTTGCTTCAAATCTTTACGAAACCAGTTGAACCTCGTCCGACGATGTTCTTCGAAATCATTCAGCGTAAAGGAGCAACGTCTTTCGGAAAAGGAAATTTCAAGGCTTTATTTGAAGCGATCGAAAGAGAACAGGAATTAAGAGGAACTTTATAAGTTGAATTGTTGAATTGCTGAACTGTTTGTTTAATCAAAAACAGTTCAGCAATATGACCTACTACCTAAACAATGATTATCTATCAAGTTAGTTGCAAGGTAAATATTGATGTTGCCGCAAAATGGGAGGCGTATTTTATAGAACAACACTTAGATGATGTCCTAAATACTGGTTGTTTTACTGGCTATGATTTTCGTAAAGAAAAATTAGACGAGGAAAATATTTTATTTTCATCAGAATATTATTGTGAATCGGAAGCTGATTTAGAACGTTATAATACGACATTTGCAGCCGCACTAAAAGCAGATATTAATAGCAAGTTTGGGGGTTACTACGATTGTCACCGACACATTTATCAATCTATTATTAGTAAAAAAGCATAGCATAACAATTAAAAAATGAAGCTATCCGTCAACGATGGGATAAAGTGAAAGGCATTCTACAAATATCTTCCCTTCACGCCTCGCTATGCTGCTACATTGAATAGAAAAGATAATAAACTGATTATCAAGTGTATCTAATACCCTATACCCTTCCGATAACTTGCATTTTTCGCTTCTTACGGTAATTACGCTACGCTTAATACGGATAAATCATCGATGGTTTGCCGTTCGTCCGCTATAGTCTTACCTAATTCTTGACACAAATCGGAAACTCTCCGTACATTATTATTGCTAATTCTGGCTGAAAATTCTAATTTTGTTCCTATTTTGGTAACCTAAATTAAAGGAACATTGAGAAATATATTTTCTATTGCTGATGTCGTGCCGAGTATGTCAAAGTGGAAAGTCAAAATTGTTGACTTTATCCTGAATAATATGCCTGTTCTGATGATTGGACGAGCAAACAAAATCGGTCGAAAGTACAATCATTGTCGAGATGTAGATTTTGCGGAAGCAACTATGAGAGAAACCGGTTTAGAAGTCGATTTGGTCGGTAAGGCACACTTACCTAAAACTGGTGGCGTAACGATAGTGGCTAATCATCCGGGTGGTGCTGATGTTTTGGCGACAGCAGTGGCATTGGGTCGAGAGCGAAGAGATTTTGCTATCTTGGCAAACAAACTAATTTGTTTCTATTTAGTGGAAGGGATTATTATTCCGGTGGACACTATGAGTAAAAAGAAAGTAGATATCAACGACATTGATAAAGCCTATCAAGATGGAAAAATTGTTGTATTTTACGCAGCAGGAAAAAACTCCCGATACAATGAGAACGGTCAATTAAGGGATAGAAGATGGCGAACAACCTTTCTTGATTTTGCACGTAAGTACAATACGCCAGTTCATGTCATGAAAATCGAAGGAGCAAATAGTCCTTTATTTTATAAAGTTTCTAATTTTAGAGCGAAATATTCATGGTTGAAAAATATACCTTTGGAGAACTTTTTTCAAATACGTGAGATATTGACGGCTACGGGTTTATTGAAAATGTATCTATCAAAACCAATACATTTTAATACGCCGGAACATCAAGAAACGAAACAAGAAAAGCGAGCAATTGCAGATAAATTGTATAATTTTCTTTATACTATGAATAGCGATAAATTAGATTTTGACCAATATGAAGAAAGTCTTAGAAGCAAGTCAAGTATCCGTTAACATTGCGGATTATTACGATAACGAAAAGAAACTGTATAAACCTTATCCTGTATTTCCTTTCTTATCGGAAACGGATATTCGTAAAGGAATTGCGGAATTGGTTGATGAAGACGTTTTAGCAGACGAAATTAAAACACTTCATTATCTTTCCAGAAATTCTAATAACACCATTGAGGACACTGAAATGATTATTTGCTTGGTCAAATGGCACGAATATCCTGAATTGATGAAAATGCTCACGATTATTCGAGAATGGGCTTTCCGCAATGATGGTGGCGGCGTTGGCTCCAATGATTATGACGAATTTGACCTTCGTCCCGAAATGGAACAATTGATTATTTTGAATCCGAACTATGAAGAAACTATAGGGTCCATTATTGGCGGTTATCGCTACATTGTGCATAATAACGATACCTACGAACATGGCCCGATGGGTGCTCATTATCAATATTCCGACGAATGGAAATCACAACAATGGATTGAGTTGGGTCGCTCGTTTATCAATCCTTATTTCCAAACACAAGCAAAACGACATTCAATTGATTACGTAATTCATGGTTTGGGCTATATTTATGCTCGCTATCCAAAATCCGAAGGTTACTTCGGTAAGGTTACACTCTATAACATTTATGAAAAAACAGCTGCTGACAAATTTTTCTTAGCGACTGCCAAAACATTTTTCACGCCAACGAATGATATTTGGGTAAATCCTGAAGAACGTATCGAAGAAGGTTCATTAACCGTAGCACAAAGCGAACTCCTCAAAAAAGGGATTTTCAAGGGATTATTTTATTTACTACGCAATGATTATCATTTAAATATTCCTCGAATCATGGCGGTATATAACCGCATGACTAGAATAGAAAACATCATGTACTTTGGGGCGTTTCGTCACTTTTCGTTTGGTAACACAACAGAAGTTGGCATTGCGATTCGGTCAAAAGACTTGTATGATGTGATTCGAGAAAAGTTTGTCAAAGATTATATCTGATAATTAAAAATATAAAGAAACCTGGCAAACCTTAAAATTTGTCAGGTCTATTGTTTTGCTTTAAAAAAAACAAACAAAGTAATTTCATTTTTTATTAATGCTAAAAAACCTTAATTTATCGACCATTCATACAAACTCCAACTACCTTTTGTTTCTAATAACTTCATATCGTACTTTTCAATCACTTTTTTACCAAATTGTACGTATTCGTTTCCTTTTTCGTTTTGAAATTCATGTGACCAATAACTTTCATCACTTGACATAAACACTAAAATTGGTTGAGCATTCAACTGTTTTTTTAAATAATCGTTCGGGCCTTCCTCCGTAAAAATCGAGACTAAAGACTGATGCTGAATCACTGGTGAACGTGTAAAGTGACTCGCCATTAGTGGTAAATTGGTTTGTATAGAAAAGACTAAAGTTGCTATTTCCCAATCATTTTGAGGTGTCAACATCATATCTTTAACTTCCGAACCTAATAAATAATACGGCAAAGGTAACACCGCTTGATATTGTTTGGTATCGACGTTTTCTAACAAGTCGTCAATCGGCTCAGTTATCGCTTTCGCTAAAAGTGGATTATCGAATTTTGCTTGACGTGCTGTCACTTGCATATCTATCATATTTATAATAGAAGAAAATACTAAAAGTAGGATAAATACTCGAATCCAACGTTGTGCATGACGTTCATAAAATTGATCTAAAAGGTAAATGGCTACAAAATTAAACGCCCAGAAACAAACCCAATTGAACCGAGCGACGACTCGAAATTGTGTCGCTTCACCAGCCAATAATCGAATATATCGAAACGGATGAAATGGATTATCAAAACTCACCATATTGTTAAATAACTTGGCATATTCGCCAATAGCGACATTCAAACACATCAATCCTGCAAAAAAAGCGATTAAAGTTACCGCCCCTTTTTCGCCCGCAAAATAGGTTTTAAAAGCAGCCTTGAAGTTGCTGCGATGTTGAGTTGTTCGATAAATTAGCCACCCAGACAAAAAAACAAAACCATACAAAGTTAGCGTCCCTAAATACGCATAACTATCTTGATTTAATTCTATATTCGTTTTTAATAAAAATGGAATAGAGGAAAAATCATAATTGGAATAAAAACCGTCAATTTTGAAATTCCACTCCGTCCAATTGTAAGAGGTTTCCACTTTTCGCCGTAAAGGATAAAACTCGTCAATCACTCGAATCGTTGCCCAAACCGATAACAAACCGACCATTGGTAAACCTGCCGCCCAAGTCAACCAGCCGAATAATTGTTTGCGGTTTTTTCGACTCCAAATCGCTAACACCAGCCCAAACGTACCGATTATCAAACAAGTCATCGGCAAATAATACAAGTGAATAAAAGACACTAAATATATCCAGATCAAGGCAATAAAGGACAAACCAATGATTTTTTTCAAATTATCTCGTGCATTATAAATCAAAATTATTAAATAAAATGCGCCAATAATACACCACGATAAAGCCAAATTAAAATGACCAATTTCGATTCTAAACAACTGTGGAGAAACCCACGGCAAGGTGATCGCTAAAATTGACCACAACCAGATTTTTCTTGTTATCTTATTGATAACCAACCAACTAAATAAAGTTGAAAGCAAAATGCCAAATAAGAAAAACCAATTATGAATCCGGAAAGCGTAAGGCGTAAGGTCAATAATATTATCCGAAAACCATTTTAGAGGAACGGTAAACGTCGGCGTTAAATCAGGATAAAATATGTAATCGTAATACGGATAATTCATTTGATGAAACATCGTACTCGGGACGTCATTACCTTGTAAAAGATAAGTATAATACACAAAATAATTCTTCAAGCCATCGTATTTGTCACTAAAAACAATCGACTCGCCTTCTGTAAAAAATGGTAAATAAATGAGTAGAATCAAAATCGCTTGACAGAATAAAACGATTGGTAGGGGTGATATTTTGAAGTTTTTAAACACAAATTTTAATTATGATAGATGAACGATTTGAAAAAGGACAAAGATACGAAACCAGATCAACTAAAAAATTAGATCGTGTTATGAAATGCAGGTCAACCAATAATGGCGAAATTCATAATTAAAAAAAGTAGTGTCGTATAATGAGCAATAAAAAATATCCTTCCATCTTTATTCAGACTGAAAGCAGAAAGGTGGTACAACAAATCGAGACACAACAAGAATTTAATCAACTTAAATTCAATTTGCTTTTTCGACTCCTCCTACCACCTTCTTTTCACTTATTTTAATATTCCTAAATGTAAAATCCGTCCGCCCGTTTGATTGACCGGACTAACTGATTTCCCAATCACAATACCATCTTCTGGAGCATAATATTCTTCAATCACATTTCCAAAAACATCACGTAAAGTGGCGATTAATTCCCCTTTTTTCAGGAGTTGTAGCAAGCTGGCATGAACAGTCAATAAACCACCTTTTTCCGTATAAATCCAATATGATTTTTTGCAGATAAACGCCTCTTTTTTCTGTGACTCCATTTCATCGTCAGTCATACCTAAGTATGCCAAAACGTTGTGTACGCCTTCCACACCACTTTTGATAAGTTTCTTTTGAAAGGTATTCGGATTACCGACTTCTAAAGTTATCGCAGGAATATCCAACTCTTCGGCAGCACCTCGCATAGTTCCATCAGACGGCGGATTATGCACGATAATCTGCGCATTTTGCAACAACGCCATTTTGCGAGTTACTGGATGTTTCATATCAGCTCGAATATAGTACGAATTAATCCGACCTTGACTTGCTGTATGTAAATCCAATAAATAATCAAAATGCTGCACAATTCTATCCATCAAACGAAACGCATAAACCTCGCTAATACTTCCGTTTGCCTTTCCAGGCATAATATGATTCAAATCTACGCCATCATTAAACCGTCTTTTCTTACGAAGAAAAGACGGCATATTCATCACTGGAACAGCAACAATAACTCCGTTCAATTCCTCGACGTTAATCTCACTAAATAGTCGTTGAATAACCGAGATCCCGTTCAATTCATTACCATGAACGGCAGCTGTTACGCCTAAAATTGGGAAATCTGACCTTCCTCTCGCCACCATAATCGGAACAGAAATCGCTTGCCCCGTTCCGTCAGAAATAATTTTTAGCCAATAATGATTTATCGACTGCTTAGGCGTATCTTCTAAATTGAAATTTATTTTCAGTGCTTTCGTAGTTTAATCCGCTTTAGTAATTTTAATGATTGGATAGTTTTAATAATTTCCACCTTTTACAACACGTAGAAAAAACAAAAATACCCGACCACTTAAACTACTAAAACGCTCTTCACATAGTTAATTAGTCCATCACTTGTTTGCTGCAAAATTGGTCGTCCTGTCTGCGTTTCTGCTTGTGGAAAACCGCCAATGCTTAGCGTATTAATTTCAGACAAAACTCGCTTTCCGTTGTCATCCATCAACGTATCCGCCCCGTATATCAAAACCCCTTCATTCAAAAGTTTTGGTGTAATCCGCTTAATAATCTGTTCTTCTTCGGGCGTAATTTCAGACAAAACAGAACGCCCGCCCTTTGCCACATTACACAACCAAGAATCCTTTGCTGGCAATCGTAACGAACTCGCCAAAACCTGACCATTCACCACCAAAATTCGCTTATCACCTTCCGATACATTTTTCAAAAACTTCATCGCCAAATAACCCTCCGTTTCAATGTATTCTTTTTGCTTTCGCAAATAATCGCCTGTGTCAAAATCTTGATTCCCGTCATTCAAAATATCACCGTCGATTTTTAGTAAGCCCTTACCACCGTACTCCTTTAATGGTTTCAAAACAATTGGAAAACGCTTTGAAAAAGCTACAATATCATCAACAGATTTGCATAACTTCATCGGTGGACAAATCTCCGGAAAATTGAATAAGAACGCTTTCGTACTCGTTTTTTCAATTCCATTTGGGTGATTAATAATCACTTTATTTTCTGCTAAATAAGCAATAAATCCCATAAAATCCGTACCAACAGGACGAGGCAGACGCAAAATAATCACGTTATAATCTCGAACAGCAACGACTTGCCCATTTGTAGAAAACTGCTCTCCAGTTTCATCAAAAGTGAAGTGTTCATCAACTGGAATAGCATATAATTTTCCTGTTTCTTGTTCTTCAAAAAACGAATCATTCATCTGATTTCCACGACTTGCAATATCTACTTTTTCACAATTCGGATGTTGCGACAATTTCGCCATCAATGCATAAACAGAGTTTTCTTTGCTATGCTTACTATGGTCTGTTAAGACCAAAAACTTATATTTTTTTGTCATTTACTTTTTAGTGATCAGCAAGATAATGATTAGTGATTAGCAGGCTCATGAACTTTATTCCTATTTTGAATAAAACTGTACTTATATTCATCATAAAATATTGATTAACAATGATTTAAGCTAACAACTCGGCAGATCTACCAAGTAGCCTGGTCACTAATCACCAAAAAACTAAAAATCCTCTTCTGTCGAACTATCTACTACGTTATCAAAATCAAAATCTTCATCATCGCCATCTTCGTACTTTTCCTCGTATTCTTCTCGAACACCTTTTTTCAAAATACCATCATCGTTATAATCATCATCATTTTCGATAATATCGACAGCTTCTGATTTTGTCATTCTAATTAAATAATATTTTTCCTCCGTTTCAAAAGGTAAGGCACTCACATAACGACCTTTTGCATTTTTAAACGTAATCAAATTTCGCTGGAAACCACGAGGATAATTCAACTTGATTTGTTCCATAATTTCCTCGCTCAATTTGTCATAATCTTTTACAACTCTTGGTTTATTAATATTTGCCATTTTTTTATTTTTTTGATTGAACTCTCTTTTAACCGTACCCTCAAAAGAATTCAAGATGAGTTCAATCACTGCTTATAAATTTCATCTAATAAAGTCGCATCATTATTTAATGACTTGAACAAACGCATTTTGAACCTACCTTTTGAACCTATTAAATTAATGCACATTTTATCAATCGCAATCATCGACAAAACCGTCTGAATATATCCTTCAATCAAATCATCTAAGCCAATTCCTAACTTATTGAAATCTCGTCTGTCCATCAACATCAAGCGACTTGCATCACTGGTGAACTGATTTTCCTGTAATTTGACAGATAAATTCGTCCCTAACATTGCCCACGAATCGCTCCCTGAGGTAATATTATCAACCAAAGGTTCGGCAGCACGGCGAGCATAAACACAAAGTGGTCGAATACCGTCTTTTGTCGTACTTGCCATCATTCTCAAATCCGTAACAAAAGTCTGCCCCTTAGCATTTGGAATAGTTCCGACGTGATAAAACTTTCCTTTTTCACTGGTCGAACTCCAGTTATAATTACCAATCAAACTCTGTACAATAAAGCGTTTGTAATCAAAATCCATCGCCATAAATGCGTCCAACTCTGCCTGATTAATAATCGTAAATACACCTTGACCAGCATTACTGTACGGAATTTTGATTACAGCCTGTCCACCCATCTTTTTTACCCAAAGAGGAATTTCAGCTTTACTAACATCCCAAATCGTTTGCGGAATATTGATTCTTAAACCAAATTCTCTCAACTCTGCATTATACAAATCGTAGGCTTTTGCAGCGACCATTTTATTACGCCCGCCCGCTAAACAAGCTACAATCGGATTCAGAATCTTTGTTTTTAAATTCAACGGAATACGATTCCACGGGCGTTGCGTCACATAACGAAACACCGCTCGTAACGGAATCCACTCCCCTTTTTCATTGACATAAAGAATGTCATCGTCAATCTTAATATGAGGATTTTCCTCATTATAAAACGGCACTAACAACACGTCTTCGCCCATGACATCTGCAATCACTGCAGCGTAACCAGAGGTTTCCATATAATTTTTATCATATAAAACCGCCAGGCGACCTTCGATACGTTGCTGTCCTTGCTTCCGTCTTAATAAAGGCTTGAATGTTCGCTCGATTAGTAATCGGTACGAACCATCTTCCTTATTATCATCTAACAAAGGCATAGATTTCTGTCCAGAAGGCGAAGAGTTATTTTCGAGGACAACCATTTCACGATTTCCGCCTGCCGAAGTCGAATTGATTAAATCCGCTCCGCACCATAAGAAATACTTGCATTGATACGCCAAAACTTCTTCAAGCTTTGCACGATTTACCATCGGATGCAAATGACAATAACGCTTAATAATTCGCTCCTTATCTAAATTTAGAAAGAAGTTAACCATCGGATGTATTGTCGCATTCAACGCCTTCGGATACCAGTGATTTTCTCCATTAAATGAATTCGGAGAAATCATTTCTATCTGCTTTTTCATTATTTTTTTATCGAAAGTTTGACCTTGTGAATTATGGTCAATTAGTGTAGATTTTTATTTAAAGATACTGTTAGGAAAATTACTTTCAATTATTGTTTTAAATCGTTAATAATCAATTATTTATGAAATGCTAGTTTGTAATTTTATCCCTTAATTGTTTAAGTATAATTTCACCATCGAAATCAAGGACAAAGAAGAAGTCTTTTTTTGAATTGTGCAAACTTTTTTAGCAAAAAAAAGATTTTTTTTGGAAGTTTTCTTGGAGGTTTTTTCAGCCGTCAAAATGTGTAAGTATTTCATAAAATTCATAACATTAAGTTTACTAAAATTTTAAAGTTTCATTACATCTAATTAGTCTGTTAGAAGTAATAATTTTGTAATTAGAAACTAATAAAATTCGGTGCAATTATTTTTAATAAAAAGTATTGATTCAATAGTATTCTAATAATCAAATATTTACAAATAATATTATTAATTATATCTAAATTTAGAATAATTCTAACCTAATAAATCAATTCAACTTCTACGCTCTACCTTGTTTTAATATACGAAGTAGCGTATTTTCGCAACATTTGAAAGGAAAAAATAATAAATTAGAGTCGTGTAAAATCTACACTTCATTATACATTACACAATTTATGAAAAGAGAAACATCTGCACAGTTATTTGAAGAGGCAAAAAAATATTTTCCAGGTGGTGTAAACTCACCTGTTCGAGCATTTAAGTCCGTTTCTGGCCCTCCGCTATTTATAAAAAGAGGAGAAGGTAGCCGATTTTACGATGAAGATGATAACGAGTTTATTGATTTTTGTTGTTCTTGGGGACCTTTAATCTTGGGTCATCGAAATCCTCAAATCGAGGAGGAAGTCATCGCAACCGTCAAAAACGGAACGTCATTCGGGACACCGACAAAATTAGGAAATCAGTTAGGAAAATTAATTATAGAAAATAATCGATACATCGAGAAAATGCGTTTCGTGAGTTCAGGAACAGAAGCCGTGATGTCTGCGATTCGATTGGCAAGAGGAGTAACTGGTCGTAATAAAATTATTAAATTCGAAGGTTGTTATCACGGACACGTTGACTCTTTGTTAGTCAAGGCTGGTTCCGGTTTAGCGACTTTTGGAGTGAGTACTTCTAAAGGTGTTCCGGAGTCATTCGTGAAAGAAACATTGGTTATTCCGCTGAATGACCGTGAGGCATTAGAGGCCACTTTGAAAGAACATGGCGATGATGTTGCGTGTATTATTATCGAGCCTGTTCCAGCAAATAATGGTTTGTTATTACAAGATAAATCCTTCTTAGAATGTCTGAGAATAAAATGTTATAAATATGGTGTGTTATTAATCTTTGACGAAGTCATCTCTGGTTTCAGAGTAGGTTATGAAGGAGCTGCTGGTTACTATGGTATTCAACCAGACATTATGACTTACGGAAAAATCATCGGTGGCGGAATGCCTGTCGGTGCTTATGCTGCAAGTGCCGAAATCATGAGTCATATTGCACCCGAAGGCCCGGTGTATCAAGCAGGGACATTGTCCGCTAATCCTGTCGCAATGGCAGCCGGTTATGCAGCTTGTAAGCAATTGGTTCAACCAGGATTTTATGAAGCGATGGAAGCGAAAACGAAAAAATTCGTTGATGGCATTCAAGCTTACTGCGATGCAAAAGGTTATGAAGTATCGATCGTCACAATCGGTTCTATCTTTTGGATTGCATTCACCAAAGAACGCATCACACGAGCCGACCAAATTAATGTTGCTTCAATGGAAAAATTCAAGGTATTGCACCATGAATTATTGCAACGAGGGTTATACTTAGGGCCTTCAGGTTATGAAGTTGGCTTCGTATCTGCGGCGCATACGGAAGCCGATTTAGCGGAAGCAACTACAAAAATGTGTGAAGCGTTTGATATCGTATTTAAATAATTTTTACGGTTTGTTCGACTGACAAGTCGCCACTAAACTACACTGATTGAAGAAACTTATCCTAAAATGACAGGCGATTTGAGTTCGCCTGTCATCATCACAACTTCTTAAATATTCAATTTTCTATAATCATACGTCACGGGCGGTCCCGCCAACATGTCTTTAATAACACTTTTCAAAGCCAAATGAATTTCGTGAGTTTGATAAGTTTCATAAGCTGCTTTATTGGCGAAAGCCATCTGCATAACTACTTGATAATCAGACAATGCTCTTTCATCATTTAAATCTTCAAAAGTGCCAACTTCTAACTTGTGTACGACGTCAATTTGTTTTAATTTATCGATTGCTTCTAATAATTTTGTTTTATCCGCATCGGGTTTCAATTTGAAATAGACAATATGAATCAACGGATAATTTTCATCAGTATTCGATTTGGCTGCCGCCAATAAAGCTTCCGTTTCTTTTAACTTTAGTTGTACCGCTGACAGTTCTTTTTCTAATTTTTGGTTAGAACAACTGACTAAAAGCACAGTTAAAATCAAGCCTATTAATAATTTTATTTTCATTATATAATTTGATTTTATTGGTTATAAATAATAAAACGCCATTTCACAAAAAGCAAAATGACGTTTCAAAGAAGTACTTCATATCTTATTTACTTACAAATACTACCAAAGTGGACTCGGATAGGTTTTGTCAGTCGTTAGCCCTTTTAAGGCTTCAACTACCATCGGTTTATCCGCTTGATACGTCACCCCAAACCATTTATCTTCTGATTTTAACACTTGCAAATCAATTTTTCCTGATTGAATCAAATTATTGATAATCAATGGAATGTAAAACTCTGACCGTGTATTTTCTTTATTGGCTTTTACAAAATCAACAAACATTTCGTAAGCCGCATCCATAAAGTTAGCATGGAAAGCCCAAAAGTTCATTGATGCAATATCTTTATCTTTTAATGGATAATCTTTACCATCAAACTCGTCCGTATAATAAATCTGGTTATCGTCTTCACGACGAATTTTCAAGCGTTCGACCACATCAACCAAATTACCATTTTCATCTGTTTGACAAATTCCACGATTGACCGTTCCGTTATCTGATAAAGTTTTGTCCAAAACAAAACCAACCATCGCATAACGATTTTCGGCAATACCATTCATAAAGAAATCAAAAGCCGTTTGATAAGCCGTCACCCCGTAATAATCATCTGCATTAATCACCACAAAAGGCTCATTAATCACGTCTTTAGCTGCCAAAACTGCGTGACCTGTTCCCCAAGGTTTTTCACGATGTGGAATATTTTCCACACCTTTCACTACCGGATTCACCTCTTGATAAACGTAAACAACATCAATTTGATCTTGAAATTTGTTTGCAAATTTTGCTTTGAAAGCTTCCTCAAAACTTTGACGAATCACGAAAACAACCTTGCCAAAACCAGCACGAATCGCATCATAAATTGAGTATTCAATAATGGCTTCTTCATTTGGGCCAATCGCATCTACTTGCTTCAAGCCACCATAACGACTTCCCATTCCTGCTGCTAATATTAATAAAGTTGGTCTTTGCATTTTTATTTTTTATAATTTATAAAATAATTTTAGTTGTTAAACTGATACTTTAATCGGATAATTTTATGAATACGTCGCCTTCCCTACCCTACTGATTCTGAACCAAATCGCACGAATAATTATCAAAATATGATTAAAAAAATTAGGAATAATTCCGAAGTGTTTTTGCAAAACATTGTATCTATCTTTTAACGATTGACGATGACGTTGTTTTGAAACGCCTCCAACCAAAAAATCAGCAATCACAATCCCACAATTCACATTTTTTCGACTTTTTTTCAATATTTCAATCACCCAATCAATATCTGCACTCAAATTATCGACCATATAAAACGGACACAACTCACGGCGAGGAATAAAAGCCTGATGACAAACAACCATTCCTAATTTCATTGATTTCCAGGTCAATTGTTGTGGTAATTTTCGAGTAGTAATTTCAGTTCGAGTACCGATTGCTTGACGATTCTCATCGACCATCATCACTTCTCCGTACAGTACATCAGTTGTAGCATCATATTTTGAAAAAACAGTTTCTAAAACCGTCGAGTCTGCAAACTGATCACCAGCATTCATAAATAAGACAAAATCACCAGTCGCCATTTTCAACCCTTTGTTCATCGCATCATACAGCCCTTTGTCCTGCTCCGTAATCCAATCAGAAATGTAATGATCATATTGTTTAATAATATCGACCGTTTTATCTTTTGACTTTCCGTCAATAATCAAGTATTCGATGTGCTTATAGGTTTGATTCATCACCGATCGAATCGTCCCTTCCAAGAAATCTTGACCATTATAAACAACAGTAATAACCGATATTTTAGGCAATTTATCCATGATGCAATATTACAGGATTACCGTTAATCATTCATCAAAATTCACACATTTTTTAATTAAAAGTCATTTTACGACCTGTAATGTGACCATGTTCACAAAGTAAAATACCTTAAAATTCAATTTTTATACTTATTTAAATTAAGATATATCAACAGTTATGGACAAATAGCGTTTCACTTGAACAATCTATTATTTATGAAAATATTATTTAAAGTTTTAAAAAAATGGTGGTTTTGGGTCGGAACTGTTTTGGTCATTCTCTTTATTGCCTTCTACGCCTTTCTTCAACTTCGACTGAATGATTCTGCTTTTGCATGGTTAATAAAAGATAATGGCTACGAGTTAGAAACGACACATTATGAAGTTGGAAAGCGGCACATGCGATATGTACAGATGGGAGGCAAAAATCAACCAATGATTTTAGCGATTCATGGTGCGCCGAGCTCGTCCGGTGGTTGGAAAAATATGTTTAACGATTCTATCTTGGTAAATAGTGTCAAATTAGTCGCTGTCGATCGGCCAGGTTATGGGTATTCTGATTTTGGAAAAATTGAACTTTCGTTAAAAAAACAAGCGGAATTAATCGCTCCTATTCTTAAAAAATATAGAGAAAAATATCAAACGATTTTAGTTGTCGGCTCTTCTTATGGCGGCCCAGTCGCTGCACGTTTAGCGATGGATTATCCCAATTTGATGGATGGTTTAATGTTGATTTCGGCTTCTGTTGCTCCTGGCTACGAAAAAACCTATTCGATAAGTTATCCGACAACAAATAAATGGTTAGAATGGCTTGTTCCTCAAGCGATTACAAATGCTAATCATGAAAAATTAGCGCATCGAGAATCGTTGTTCAGAATGCTCCCCGATTGGGATAAAATCAAAGCGGCAACAACTATTCTTCATGGCGATGCTGACGATTTGATTTATGAAGAAAATGCTCATTTTGCAGAACGTAAATTGGTTAATGCCGCTTTAGTTAAAAAAATTATTTTACCAAATATGGGGCACGGTTTGCCGTTTTCGCACCCCGATTTGATTCGTCAATTTTTGCTACAAGCGGTGAAAAGAACGCAAGATTATCAAGCTACCGTTGATGATTCGTTTGATTTATTAAAATAGAATAGAGACTTGCCGCACTTTCCAATTTTTTAATAACACTTCTGATTATAAATCAATGTAATTTTCTAAGTACAATGTCCAATCATAAGTATTGTAGGAAATAGCCGTTTTGTTTGCATCTTCTGGTAGCACTTCATATACTTTCAAAAACTGACGAATACCTACTTTATTACCAAAATCACCTCGAAACCAATTAAATAAACTGGTAATGTAAACTCTATTTGTTTCTTTATCATATTTGGAAGTCGCTTGTAAATGATTTATTGTGGACTTATTCAGTTGCTCATTGATTTGCTTCGCATCGTAAGCAACTACAGCGGGGCAACTTTTCGCCCCACAATTCAAGGCAAAATGCACACGAGGATCGACTTCGTCACATCTAAATTTTTTCTCATAATCACTAATATTCCATTTAGATAATAGGCCAAGTGATAATTTAATTTTGGAGCGACGAATAATACCATGCTCGATATCATCAAAACTTAGTTTTTTCCCCGCAACAGTTATCCTTTTGGCTCTAAAAAAAGCCCCTCTGGCCTTATACAATTCCGGATTATCTTGCAACAATACCTGAATATATCCATTATAGACATTAATCCAGAATGCTTTTCGGCTATCATCATTGATAAGTTCTGCGGCCAAAACTGCTTCCTCTACGTTGGCGATGCTGTCCAAAATCGGTTGAACGTCACCTTTTATTCTTAGTGTATTAATAAATCTCTTGGAGAGAGAGGTGTAAGTCGTTGAGGTTATATCGTTTTCTTCGTTTGCTTCTGTTTGTTCATAAGTACTGCAAGCCACAAATGTCAACATAACAACAACTAATAACCATAAAATTGATTGTTTCATAAAGTTATTTCTAAAATATAAAGAATAACTACCCGTTATTTTTGTTTTAAATCAGATGTTGTTCAATATTTTTATCACCTGTCCCGAAATCTCGTGGATTACTTTGAGCAGCATCTAACCTATCTTGACACATTTTGCAACCTGACAAATGCCCGATAAATCGAGTGTACTCCTCCGAACTTGTTTCCATTTTTAAATCAACAAACAATTGAATCTCTTCATCCGTTAAGTGTGGGCGTTGTACCCAAATTTTTTTTATAGCCTGGGCAACTATTATGATGGTAACGAACAATAGTATATAGAAAATCACTTGAAAATATTTTTTGTGATAAAATTTGTGATAAAAATTAAATTCAAAATTAAGATTTAATCATTAATATTTATAAAAGCAGCTTTTTAAATAAGAACAGACGCATAAAAAACTTCTAATATAAATTTACGCAGATGCTTACAGATGACTTTAATAAGAAATAATCAACTAAAAATAAATCACTGAGTAATCAGGTAAATTTACATTAAAACCAATGTGAGATTTGGGCGATAAAATTGGAGACTAACACGCTGCCAATTCGCCCAAAATCACTTAAAGAACTAAAAAAATTAAAAACATGATTAAACAACATTTTTCAAAATTCGTCGCTTTTTTCGCCGTAGCGATTTTTATGTCAAGTTGTACTAAAGACAAATGTACTCGTGAGATTACCTACACACAATTTACCCCGATTTTTATGGCCGAATCGGATATGCGACAAGATGCTACAATCGTTGGTAGCAAGGACTTAAAAGAACCAGGTAAAATTTATTTTTATAATAATTACATCTTTATTAATGAATTGCGTGAGGGCATTCATATCATTGATAACACCGAGCCGAGTAGTCCGCAAAATATGGGATTTATCGAAATCAAAGGCAATGTAGATATTGCCGTGAAAGATAATATCTTGTACGCTGATAACTTTATGGATTTATTAGCAATTGACATTACAGACCCCTTAGCACCAGTGCAATTGAGTCGTCAGCAAGATGTTTTCCCGATTTTGGGTAACGATGCGAATGGCAATATTTTAGCGTATTATGAAACCGAAGTTATTACCGAAACAGTCGAATGTAATGATAATCGTTGGCGTGGCGGCTGGTTAACACAGGTGGACTTCGCATCACCGACTGCACAAAGTGCCGGAAACGCTTCTGGTGGCGGACAAGGCGTTGGTGGTTCGATGGCTCGTTTTACGATTGTCGATGATTTTCTTTATACAGTTGACAATTCAAATTTGAATATTTTTGATATTACCAATGGTGCAACTCCAAATCCATTGGGTTCTTCGATGGTCGGTTGGAATATTGAGACCATTTTTCCAAAAGACGATATGTTATTTTTAGGTTCATCGAACGGAATGTTTATTTATGACATCAGTAACCGTACTAATCCGATTCGTTTATCTGAATTTTGGCATGTTGGCGCTTGTGACCCAGTATTTGTACAAGATGATTTAGCCTATGTAACATTGCGTTCAGGAAATATTTGTGACGGGTTTACAGACCAAATGGAAGTAATTGATATTTCAAATCCTTCTAATCCTACTTTATTAAAAACCTATCCAATGGATAATCCTCATGGTTTATCAATTGCTAACAATACTTTATTCTTATGTGAAGGTGATTATGGTTTAAAGGTTTTTGATGTTGAAGATCACATGAATATTGATGAATTAGAACACTATAAAGACTTTTCAACCTACGATGTGATCGCTTTACCTAATAATTTGTTATTAGTCATTGGTAGCGATGGATTTTATCAATATGATTATAGTGACGTTAACAATTTGGAGCTATTAAGTAAAATTACCGTCCATTAATTAATTTAGTGATAAGTGATTAGTACAAAAGACTAATCACTTATCACTTATTACGAATCACTACATGAAATATTTCAAATACCTATTAACCATCGGATTATTAGCGTTTTGTATTAATGCAGAAGCACAGCATTACGAAGAAGTTGTTTACTTAATGAATGGTAGCATCATACGAGGAGATGTTATTGAACAGAATAAAGAAAAAATTAAAATCAAAATAGCTGGAGGTAGCATTTTGGTTTATGAAATGTCAGAAGTAGAACGTATTACTAAAGAAGAAAAAAAGATTAAAGACAAAAAAGGAGCAAAAGACTTCAGGTTTAAAGAAACTGGATATTACAATGCTGTTAGTTTTGGCTTATTGCCTGGGCAAGACGAGTTTGGTAACTTTCCTTTTGGTGGCTCGCTACATTATGTCTTTGGGTATCAATATCAGCCGATTATTGGTGCAGGAATTGGTATCGGTGCAGATACTTATCTTTACTCTGAGATTAGAAATGTTATTCCATTATACCTCGAAGCAAGAGGTTATTTAACAGAAAACCAACCCTTCTCACCGTATTATTCGGTTCAAGCAGGTTACGGATTCGCATTAGTTAATAATACCCAAAGTATGATTGATGCAAAAGGCGGCATCATGCTTCATCCAAAAGTTGGTTTTCGTTTTCCGTCTCGCTCTAATGCGTCATTCACAACAGAAATTGGCTATTTATTCCAAAAAGCCTCTTTCACCTTCGATGATTGGCAAGGTCGCTATCGAGATAGTGTATCATTTAGACGTATTTCTGTTCGACTCGGTATTTTGTTTTAACGGTGAACGGAACGGAATTGTACACAAAAAAGGGTTGAATTTGATTTCTCAAATTCAACCCTTTTTATTATCCATCAAGCGAAACGACCGTCAACCAGCTACTTCACAACATCGGTGATTAAGCAACAGGTGCTAATTTCACAATTAAGCCCTCAATTTCTTCTTTGATTTTGATTTGACAACCCAGGCGGCTGTTATCTTCTACAAAAAAAGCTTGATCGAGCATATCTTCCTCATCTTCAGAAGGTTCTGGAAGTTCGTGTTCTGACAAAACATAGCAGTGACAACTCGCACAAAGTGCCATACCGCCACAAGTACCTTCGACAGGAAGTTCATAGGCTTTACAAACTTCCATCATATTCATATTCATGTCAGTCGGTGCTTCTAAACTATGTTCGACACCTTCACGGTCAATCACCGTAACATTTATTATATCTTTCACTTATTATGTTTGAATGTTCGAGTGTTCAAATGTTCGAGTGTTTCAAACAACATTTGAACATTCGAACACTTCAACATAAAAATTTTAAAATCCATTTACACCATTAACCGTCGTGTATTTGAAGGAGGCTTTTTTCTCTGGATAGACAATTTTGAAAGCAGACTGAACCATCAAAGTTGCTTCGTGAAACCCACACAAAATCAACTTTAATTTTCCAGGATAAGTATTTACATCGCCAATTGCAAAAACGCCTTCGATATTTGTCGAATAATCCAACGTATTATCAACAACAATAGCTGATTTTTCGATTTCCAATCCCCAGTTACCGATTGGACCTAATTTTGGCGTAAGCCCAAATAATGGTACAAAATGATCTGTTTGACGAATCATTTCGCCCAATTTCTTATGTTTGATGACAACTTCCTCTAAGTGATCGGTACCGTTTAAGCCGACAACTTGTGCTTCTGTCACTAAATTGATTTTTTTAGTTTCCGCCAATTCCATTACTTTCTCCACAGAATCCAATGCTCCACGGAAACTTGAGCGACGATGTACTAAGGTGACTTCTTTTGCTACGTTTGCTAAGAAAATTGTCCAGTCTAAGGCAGAATCTCCACCACCGGCAATCACAACAGATTTGTTACGATAAAACTCTGGGTCACGGATAATATATTCTACGCCTTTGTCTTCAAAATCTACAATATTAGAAATAGGCGGTTTGCGAGGTTCAAAACTCCCTAAGCCTCCGGCGATTGCGACAACAGGCGCAACGTGTTTTGTTCCTCTGTTAGTAGTGATACACCAACGTCCGTCTGCTTGTTTTTCGAGTGTTTCGGCACGTTCGCCCAATGTAAAACCTGGTTTAAAGGGTTCGATTTGTTTCATTAAATTATCTACCAAATCACCAGCTAAAATATCCGGATAACCAGGAATATCATAAATCGGTTTTTTAGGATAAATTTCTGATAATTGCCCTCCAGGCTGAGGCAACGCATCAATCAAATGACAACGTAATTTCAATAAACCTGCTTCAAATACGGTGAATAAACCAACTGGGCCAGCACCAACGATTAGTATATCTGTTTCTACCATGATTCTATTATTCTCATTTAATAATGTAGTAATTTTCTTTTACGAAAATTATAAAAATCACCACCACAAAAAACAATGCAAAGCTGATTAAAGTTACCTTTAAGAACAATTTAAAACATCATTTTTTTAGATGATTTTTGTCAATACTTGCTTTAAAAGACTGCAAAAATACAGTTTATTTTTTAGATAAATAATAATAACGCAATATTGCAAAAAAGGATTAGGATAGTTTATACTTTGTCGCATGATGAAGGTTATACCTGTTCATCGTCATAAATTTGTCGTGTTCAAAAAACAGATTTGTCAAAATTTGTTAAATCTTGTTATTTTAAGAGATTTGCACCTATCTTTAATTTTAGATGGTTTTTTTGCTCTAAATGCTATATCATGATCAAATATATTCAAGATTCAAATGGAAAAGTGGAAGCTGCTGTTGTTCCGATTGATTTGTGGGATTTAATCAAACAACATTTCAAGGAAATGAACACCAAAAAATCAGCGTACGAATATTCTCCAACTGATTTTGAGCAAACTATGGCGGGCTTGGACTTGGATATTGACGAAGCTTTGAAAGATATTGAAAAAGAGTGGAAATAATAGATAGTTTGATTGTTGAGTTATTCGTAGCTTAAACAAACTTATTATTGAACATTAAATAATTTATTAATAAACTAAATGATTAAACGAATGAAATTTCAATTAAGAATTGGTATCGCTGTTTTATTCTTATTTGTTGTTAACGCAGCATTTGCCAATTACCTAAATCCAACGGACTCTGTCGCACCTGACAACTGGTTTAACTTAGATGAGTCTAAAGATGGAGTTAGAGGCGTGAGTACAGAAGAGGCTTACAAAACAGTTTTAAAAGGTAAAAAGTCAAGAACAGTTGTTGTTGCTGTTATTGACTCTGGTGTTGATATTGAACACGAAGACTTAAAGGACGTTATTTGGGTAAACAAAGGAGAAATTCCTGATAACGGAAAAGATGATGATGGTAATGGCTACATTGATGACGTTCATGGTTGGAACTTTATCGGTGGAGCTGACGGTAAAAACATCAATGCCGATAATCTTGAAATCACTCGTTTATACAGAGATTTACATGCTGAATTTGACGGAATGTCAGAAGAGGATGTAAAAGGTGGGAAAGCTAAAAAACGTTATGCTCGCTATCTTGAAATCAAAAAAGATTTTGACAAAGCATCTAAAAGAGCGATTGGTCAATACAACCAAATGAAAATGATTTCTGAGGCAGTCGCAGCAGTAACTGAAGCATTAGACGGTAAAGAAATGAATGCTGAAAATGTTGGTGCTATCGCTGAAGGAAGCGAAGATGAAAAAACTAAGCAGGCAGCTCAAATTGTTGGTAATTTATTAGGAAACGGCGTTTCTCCTGAAGAATTAGCTGGAATCGACAGATATGTTGAAAGTTCTAAATCAGGTGCAGAATATTACTACAACGTCAATTTTGACCCTCGTGCTGAAATCGTTGGTGACGATTATCGTAATTCAAAAGAAACGGTCTATGGTAATAACGATGTAGAAGGACCAGATGCTACACATGGTACACACGTTGCGGGTATTATCGGTGCCGTTCGTAACAACGACGTTGGAATGAAAGGTGTTGCAGATAATGTGCAAATCATGTCTATCCGTTGTGTTCCTGACGGTGACGAGCGTGACAAAGATGTTGCAAACGCTATTCGTTATGCGGTTGATAACGGTGCTTCTGTCATCAACATGAGCTTCGGTAAAGGCTATTCTTACGATGAAGAAATCGTGGAAAAAGCGATTAAATACGCTATGAAAAAAGACGTTTTATTGGTACACGCTGCCGGTAACTCTGCTCAAAATAACGATACAGATAACAACTTCCCTAATGATTTATTAGGAAAGAAAGAAAATAAAGAAGCTAAAAACTGGTTAGAAATCGGTGCTGCAAATTGGGGCGAAGATGGTAATCAATTAGCGACTTTCTCTAACTACGGTAAGGAACAAGTTGATGTATTCGCACCAGGTGTTGATTTATATGCAACAGTTCCACAATCTGACTACGCTTCATTAAGCGGTACGTCTATGGCGGCTCCTGTTGTAGCTGGTACAGCAGCAGTTTTACGTTCTTATTTCCCAACTTTAACAGCAGAACAAGTAAAACAAATCATCATGGAATCAGCCATTCCTTTAGAAGGTGAGGTCAATATGCCTGGCTCTCGAGAAAAAACAACACTTGCTGAAATTTCTAAAACTGGTGGTGTTATTAATGTTGTGGAAGCTGTGAAATTAGCAGAAAAAACAAAAGGTAAGAAAAAGGTGAAAAATCCTTAGGACTTATATAAAATAAAAGAGGTTGTTTCAAAAGCTGAAACAACCTCTTTTATCATTTACACCGTTTTTAATTATTTTTTTTCATCTCTAACTTAATCACTTCCTTTATTTCCAATCCTAAATAAGTTCCTTTAGAAAACTCCTGTAAAATCGCCTGTTGTAATCCAGTATGACGCTTCGACACACGATTATTTTTCACCGCAATTTGCAAAGCTCGTTTTGTCCCAACCAAAATTACCAGTTTTTTTCCTCGTGTAATACCTGTATAAACCAAGTTTCTGAAGAGCAAATTATAATGTGTCGTATGAATCGGAATCACCACACACGGACATTCGCTGCCTTGATATTTGTGAATAGAAACGGAATAGGCTAAGACCAATTCGTCAATTTCTGTAAAGTCATAAACGATATTATTTTTATCAATTTCGACATGGAGTTCCTGTTCGATGCGATCGATTTTAGTGATGCGACCGACATCTCCGTTATAAACTTCCTTATCGTAATTATTCACAATTTGCATGACTTTATCATTGACATGAAAACTGCGACCTAACTTGACCAACGGCTCGTTTGATGGATTGAGTCGCTTTTGCAAATATTCATTTAAGCCACGATTCCCGACAATGCCTCGATTCATCGGGCTAAGGACTTGAATCTCCGATAAGCGATTAAAACCGTAGCGTTTTGGCAAACGAGTAGCGACCAAATCACCGATAAGCGTGACCATCTTTTCGGTGTCTTCTTCTTCGACAAAAAAGAAATCGCTGTCTTTTTCTATATTAATATCAGGAAAAATCCCTGCGTTTACTCGGTGTGCATTGGTGATAATTTTAGAGGAAGCGGCTTGTCTAAAAATATCCGTTAAGCGAGTAACCGTAATGGTTTTGGACTGAATCAAATCATTCAAAACATTCCCAGCACCGACACTCGGCAATTGGTCAATATCACCTACAAAAATCACTCTTGCGGTCGTCGGAATCGCTTTTAGTAAGCTATACATCAGAATCGTATCTAACATACTCGCTTCGTCAATAATAATCAAATCACAGTCCAGCGGCTTCTCTCGATTGTGGGTGAACCCATTGATTTTAAAATCAAATTTGAGTAAAGCGTGAATAGTTTTGGCTTCCATTTTGGTAATTTCTGCCATGCGTTTGGCCGCTCTTCCCGTTGGTGCAGCTAACAGAATTTTGTCCGTTAGCGTTTTCATCACCGCCAAAATCACTTTGGTAATCGTAGATTTTCCAGTTCCCGGACCGCCCGTGATGATGTGGACTTTTTCGGTAAAACTTGTTTTTACGGCTATTTTTTGATTGTCAGCTAACTGAATGTGCATTAGTTTTTCTGCCCATTCTACAGCCTTTTCGTTATCAATTTGACGAAAGTCCGTTTTGCCATTTTCTAATCGTCGGAGTTCCTTCGCTATTCCAACTTCAGACACATAAAAAGTTTGCAACCAAATATGAGGAACGAGTTCCGGGTTTCGAGTTTCGGGTTGCGAGTTAAACGAATCAACGACCAAATTTGAGAGAACCACACGATTTTCTAAAGCAATTTCTTCTAAGCGATTTTGCACTTGTTCGGCTTTGACTTCTAAGAGTTTGGCGGCTTCTTCGGTGAAGTCTTCGACAGGAAAACAAGTGTGTCCGTTGCTGGAAAGTTCAGATAAAACATATTCCACACCTGCATCAATCCGAATATCCGAATCTTTAGCGATTTTCATATTTTGGGCGATTTTATCGGCTGTTTTAAAGCCAATTCCCCAAATATCTTTGGCTAAATCGTAAGGGTTTTGTTCGATTCTAAAAATACTTTCGTCACCATATTTTTTAAAAATCTTTTGAGCATAAGCAGGACTTACCGCTAACTTTTGCAAGTAAATCATGACTTCTCGAATCGCTTTTTGTTCTGCCCAACACGATTTTATTTTTTCAATCCGTTTCTTACCAATTCCGCTGACTTCCAATAACTTATCTGGGTTTGTGTCAATAATATTCAACGTATCTTCGCCCAAATAAGTCACAATTCTATCCGCAAACACATTCCCGATTCCTTTGACCAACCCCGAACCCAAATACTTTTTAATACCAGCAATCGAAGAAGGCGTTTCGACTTCATAATCCTTGACTTGAAACTGATAACCAAAGTTTTTATCATTGTGCCAATAACCTTTACAACGTATCGTTTCCCCCACCTGAATCGAAGGCATATTGCCGACTATCGTTGTCAAATCATAGTTCTTAGGAACTTTCATTCGAGCAACTGTCCAACCGTTTTCCGCATTTTGGAAAGTGATGCGTTCTATGTAGCCTTTGATTTCTTCCATTTTTTGTGATTCGTGATTCGGACGCTGAATACGTAACTTTTTGTTTTTAATAATTTTTTTGCCAAAGTAGAAACTCTTCAACAAAACTCTCCGAAGATTCTTTATCAAAAAATTGGTGATTAACTTTATTTATAACATTTGGATTGTAACATAATTTAGCCCTAAAATTATATATGTATTTAATATTCAAAATTACTTTTATAAAATGTTTTGTTTTTCTTTCTCTTCCAATAACTTCAACGCTGAATCCACTTGAATAAGGATAAATAATATACACTTTTGTGTTTGGTGTAAAATATTTTGTACCGAAATACTCTTTTCCATCTTGACCGTTAATCCGTTTTTCAACGATATTTCCGACAACTGTCCAAATAGGTTCTATTTTTTCCATAATTAAATTCTTGATTTTAAAATGATTAAAGCTTATTCAATCACCAAACTATCCGGTATTCTTGGACCAACTTTTATTGAATTATCCATCCTAAAACTATCCACTTCTTCAATATTCAAAGAATCATTACCCATGACTTCATTATATTTATAACCACCCTTATAATCTAACTCACAACTAAAAAAACTATAAATGGTAAGTATTATCAACAGTTGTTTCATCGTTTCGATTTTCGTTTTAAGGTAGAATATTCCTTTGCTTTTTCCGCTTTTCCCATCAAGTTATAGATTTCAATTACTCGGTCAAAGTCTGTTGCGGACATTTTCGATTTATCCTTGAGAATGTTCGATAGTTCGGTGTTGAGTGTTGCTTTATCTCGCTTTTCCTTTCTACAATTTTTACAATTGATATATTTGGTTTGCACCCAAAATTGCAGATTTTCAAACCAATATTGTTGCTCTTCTTTTGAGAATAGGAAATCTTGTTGGCAAGTTTCACAGTTAATTATCTCATCATAATACGCCAAATGTGGAAAATAATCATAGTATTTTTGTTTGGTAAAATCAGACTGAATAGCTTTTCCTGATTCAATACAACCATCACAAGCCCAAAGTAGATGTTCATTATCGGAATCAAAAAAAGTTGCCCAAGAAGTCCATCTTCCAGTCCACATATTTGGATTTCGTCCGATGCTTTTCTGTAATTTATCTTCATTAATTACAGTTTCACAACACGGACATTTTATAATATATTTTAATTTTCGAGCCATTTATAAATGTTTAATTGGTAGTGCTACAAATGTGCACTTTTTAAACGGCATAATTGATTTTAGTGGAAAAATGGTTGAAAACACGTTAAAAACAAAACACTGTTTGAGCCAAGCGAGTTTGTTTTGTTTAGTGTTTTCAATCATTTTGGAGCGTTAAGAAATCAATCCAGCCTTGATTTTTTGTTTCTTTTACATCAAGGCAAAAGAAAACGTAAATTCGTTAAAAACCACTCGTCAAAAAGTACACATGTATAACACTACCGTTTAATTTAATGTGTTCAAGCTTCAAATATGTTTCAAACAAACGATTTTTCTATCTTTGCAATCCAAATTTAAAAAAAATCAATAAATCGACTACAATGACACCACAACGAGAAGCACGATTCAAAGAAGTCATCAAGGCACGACAGCCAAATTTAACGGTTATTTTGGAAAATGTCCATGATCCACATAATATTAGTGCCGTTTTGCGGACTTGTGATTCGGTTGGTATCACGGAGATTTTTGTCTTATATACCAATGTTAAAAAAGAAAATTTAGAACTCGGAAAACGCAGTTCTTCTGGTGCGAGAAAATGGGTCGATGTGCATTTGTATAATGATGTCGATAAGTGTATGCAAGCCGTGAAAGCGAAATATGACAAGATTTATGCAACGCATTTGAGTGAAGATGCCGTTGATTTTTATAGTTTGGACTTGACCGAATCGGTGGCTTTGTTGTTTGGAAATGAACATTCGGGCGTTTCTAAAGAAAGTTTGGAATATTGCAGCGGTAACTTTTTAATTCCACAAGTTGGCATGGTGAAATCGTTGAATATTTCGGTCGCTTGTGCCGTGACAATTTACGAAGCCTTTAGGCAACGTCAGCAAAAGGGATTTTATGGCGATAATTCATTGTTAAGCGAAAGCGAACAGGAAGCAATGTGGCAGGATTATGAAAATCGACATGAACGCTGGATAGATGAAGTAGATAAGAAAATTCAAGCGAAATAAATATTTTCTCGCAGATTTTGTTGAATCTACAAACTGATTTTCAGAGAAGTCATCGCCTTACTTTACAAGGGTATTTACAAAATCTGCAGGAAGATTTTCAAAGACGTTCGCCTACTTATTTCGATAAAAAAATAATATAACTGCCTGATTATAAACCTACAAGATTTTATGTTTTTTACTTGATTTATTTTTTGTCTTTTCCTGATTTTGTTCTCGTTTTAATTCATCCTTAATTTTTAAAACCTTCGATTTTTCCATTTGTATTTCTGATGGCTTTGAGCCAAAAGTCATCGTAGTAATGCCTAAAATCACTGCTCAAAACATCAATTATTTTATAGTTTTTGGTCATTTTGTTAAAGATTTATAACGCTAAAGCCTAAGAATTTTTAATTTCGTATAATTTGCTAATAAATCTATTATCAATAACACATGATTCGACTCTTATTCAACGCTTTTTCTTGGCAAAAAAATAGCCTTAGACAACCAACCTTAAAGCGCATTTTTATCATTTTAGTCATTGTCCCCTCGATGCTACTTCACATTCTAATTACAAGATTTTTTTTATGGCTAGACACTATTTTCTATTCTGATTTTAAGCAAAAAAATATTGATAAAGCCGTTTTTATTGTTGGCGTACCGAGAAGCGGCACCTCTTTTTTATTAAACCTTTTGGCAAATAATCAACAGGCCTTTACCGCTTTTCGATTATGGGAACTGGTTTTTGCACCTTCTATTATTCAAAAGAAATTTTGGCTGTTTATCAGTCGAATTTTCCCAACAAAAGTTATTCAAAACTTTATAGAAAATCTGTTTTTCAAACGCATGAAAGGTATTCATGACTTGGGCTTAGGAGCTTTTGAAGAAGATGAATTATTATATTTATACGATTTAAAATCCGTTTATTTGATGTTTATTTTTCCAGAGTTAGAAACAATTCATCAATTCGTTTACCCTGATAATAAAGATAATCTGAAAGAAAGGATTCGTCAACAAAATTTTTATAAATCATTGATAAAAAGACACTTATACATTTTTAATAAAGAAAATCAAAAATACTTTTTATCAAAAAATCCTATTCATCCGATACGTTTGGACAGCTTAACGACTGTTTTTCCAAAGGCTCAATACTTACTACTTCAACGACCTTTAGAAAAAACAATCGCCTCAACAATAAGTCTCAATAATAATCTTTACAGCTACTTTTGCACGGTTCCGAATCACTCTCAACACATTAGGCAGAAAACGATTGAAATGCTCCTCGAATGGCACAAATATGTAACCTATTTTAATCAAAAAAGTGACTGGAAAAAACTAGATATTAATTTTAAAAATATGGTCAAATATCCATCAAATGAGTCCGAAAAAATCCATTATTGGCTGGAGTTATCTATTGATAAAAACTACCAAAATTTTCTACAACAACAAGATGATTTTTCTAAAAATTATAAAAGCATCCATCAATATCAACCGCTCACCGACGATGAATTGCAATTGATTAAACGTAAATAAATACAAAAAAATATCGTTTAAACTTAGGATATAAGGATTTAAAAATCTCAATTTTTTCTAAAAATCATGATAATTTAATAATTACAAAATATGAATCTAATCTTCGGAACAACTATGCTACTCGTTTTCATTGTAGCAGAATGTATTTTTTTAGCAAGAGTCGAAGGCGAGAAAATGCCATGGAAAGAAATCGTGGCCAATGTCAACTCTGGCCATATTATGCTTTGGCTGGCGAGGGTCTCGATTTTGGTCATTTATGAGTTTCTGGTAACAAATTGGTCGCTTGATTTAATCACCGAATTACCGATTATCGCACAATGGATTTTCACGGTTTTCGCTTGGGATTTTTGTTATTATTGGTCACATCGTATGCACCATGAATTTCATTTTTTATGGAATATTCATAGCGTTCATCATCAAGGCGAACATTTCAATCTGTCGTTAGGCATTCGCAACTCTTGGTATCAGCCGCTGACTTCTTTTCCGTTCTTTGTTGTGTTGGCTTTATTAGGCGTAAGTTTGGAACAATTTGTATTAGTATCTGCTTTTCATTATTTTATACAATTTTATAATCATAATGCGATTGTCAATAAATCAGGTTTTTTAGAAAAAATATTGATTACGCCATCGCATCATCGAGTGCATCACGGCAAAAATCCAGAATATATTAATAAAAATCATGGTGGAACTTTCGTTTTTTGGGACAAACTTTTTGGCACATTTCAACCCGAAAAAGATGATATAATCATTCGTTACGGTACCACAAATAACGTCAATCCAGAAAACCCATTTTGGGCGAATATGCTCCCTATTTTTGATTATTTCAAGATTAATATTCGAGAGAAAAAAGACGGTGAATTTTCAAAAATTCGCATCAGCGATATGTATATTGTCGTTGGTTCGTTGCTCCTTTTTTTATTACTTTTGATTTACATCAATAACGAGCAAGTATGGCATTTTGGGCCGTTAGCCGTTTTATTTAGCATTGTCTTTTTTGGAACAATTACACTCGGAAGCCTTGCCAGAAGTCAAAAAATTGGATTGGTTACATGGATATTCATAGCAATTCCGATGTCACTCGCATTTTTAGCTTTTTTCAGGATTTCAGATATTTTGGTCATCGGAATTATTCTTGCCGTTGTACTTCACGGGATTTATGGATTCTGGAAATTGATAAATACTCAGAAACTTCAAAATACCGAATTCTGATTATTTCGTTATGGAATTATTTAAAGTTTACCACAAAGTAAATAATATTGATTATCAATTAATTATAAACATTCCTATTACTTATGCGTTATATTTACATATTTAAATAATCGAGACACGGGGATATAAATTATAACCAAAGTAAAAATAAAAACGGTAGTCAGCACAAATAATTTATTAAAAAAACGGGATTTTGATTAATGGTTTTATTACTTCTGTGATCGTCTTCACAATTTTATCATTTGAAAATGCGATATATGGAAAACAGACACAAGACTATTATTCTGATAAGATAACAATCTTGTGTTTTATAAAATATAGTGAGCATTTGACTTTGTATTCAATGCTCACTTTTTTTATTGAATAACTTTCGATTCCTTAATAGCTATTGCGAAGGTGCAGAAGCGTGTGAACTTTCAAAAATTCGCTTTGCATAACCGTCTAATAATCCTAAAATACGTTGGCGACTATCCGACTTAATAATAATACCAATGTGATAATCTTTTTCCATTGTCCAACAAATTTCGCTATCGTTGAATGACGAATAATCGGCACGATAATCACGGATTAAAGACACCACAATTCCTGCATAATCATCTTTCACAGTTGGCAATTCGTAGGTTTCACCTTTAAGTTGTGCGATTTCTAATTTTGCCCATTCTGCCCAAAGTGAAATTCCTGATGAATATTCTACCATTTCCGCCAAATGAGCGCCACCGACTCTTGAGGACGTTTCTAAAAAGTAAAATTCGCCCGTCGAGTGAGATTTAATAAACTCCGTGTGTGATGCGCTGAAAACCATTCCGAAAGCAGACATGACTTCTGCTGTCATCGCTTGTAAGGCTTTGTCATCTTCGCCACCAAATTCGCAAATATGCGAACGAAAAATACCGCCTCCGTGAGCCACTTCAAAAGGGGTGTTCAAGTATTGCGACACTCGTGAGAAAATCAATTGGCCATCTTGCGACAAAGCATCTACGTGATACACATCTCCTGGCTCAAATTTCTCTACTAAATACTCGTGTCTTCTATCGCCTAAAGTAGCTAAGTGTTGCCACAATTCTTCTGCAGAATGAATCTTTTTGATACCAGTTGCTGATGCTTCCGAGCGAGGTTTGACTAACCACGGTGCTGGTACATTTTGTGTATATTCGTGAATATCTGCATCATGGAATAAAGACGAAAATGCAGGTACTTTGATACCTGATTCTGCTGCTTTTACCCGCATTGCCAATTTGTCACGGAAATAACGAGCCGTTGTTTGTCCCATACCTGGGATTCTGAACTCTTCTCGCAACTGAGCCGCCCGTTCTACATCAAAATCGTCTAAAGCTACAATTCTATTCACTTTTTTGGAGCGTATCGTATGCGCTAACCCCTTGATAATATTCGCCATGTTCCAGTTTTGGTCGTTTTCTTCCTCCACATAAAACATCTCATCAATAGCTGCTCTTGGCCACGGTTCATCTTTCAAACTTATAGAAGTCAATAAATAAACGGTTGCTCCTTCTGCTTTGGCAGCAGTCATAAATTTGGAACCTTTAAAATAGCTTGAAACACAAAGTATTGTCATTCTTTTTTAGTGATTAGCGATTAGTTTGTCATTTATTCCTCCCGAGTCCTCGGGAGGGATTAGTATTTTCCACCAATTAACAAATTAATCAATTAACAAAAATCGCCACAAAGGTAAATTTTATTTTCTATTTGTTATAACAAAATTTATTATAAATAATTGATTATCAATATTTTGAATAATAAAAATTTAATAATTAGCCTATCTCGAAACATCGGGAATAATTTCGAAAATCGTTTTTTTAAGTTTTTGTTATTTGGGTTTTGATTTAGTTTTCGATATAAAATGTGGTGAAATTATTTGAATTAACATCAGCCACTATTTTTAGCAAGTCAATCATTTGAATCGGTCTGTATTATCCTGACGGAACAGAAACACAACGTGTCGGTATCATTTTGTGATTCATACGACGATTGAAGGCGTCAAAAATCGTCGTGATAAGCTACTGGAAAAGGCAATTAAGGTAATTTTAGAGGAATAAAATGCGGCTTTAAAATGGATTATGCTTCGTTTTAGAAAGTGTATCAAATCATCATTTGAATTTGACACACTTTTCTAAACAACCTCGAATAATCGCTAACTTCTGACTTTCTTTTATGCTATTGTACTCTCAACTCTTGACCGATATTCAGCATATTATCCACCAAATTATTCATTTTTTTTAACTGTGGAACGGATAGTTTGTGTTGATTGGCGATTTTCCAAAGCGTATCGCCTTTCTTAACTTTATACATCTTATCAGTCACTAAGGTTAACTTTCGCTCTGGCTTGATTTCTGGTTTTGGCATTGGTGCTTTCTGTACATTTTCTTGTACCACCAATTTTTGTCCGATTATTATCGTGTTGTCAACCAGACCATTCAACTCTTTTAATTTGTCAATAGATAACTTATACTTTCGTGAAATAGAAAATAAGCTTTCGCCAGGATGAACTTCGTGTATATCATTTGAGGCCATAATCACAATCGGAGCGGGTTTTTCATTTTGACTTTTTTCTCCTTCTTGAATCAACAACTCTTGACCAATCCTCACCACATTACTTTTCATATTATTCAGTCGCTGAATTTGTTCTATTTTAACACCATATTTTTTAGAAATACCGTATAACGATTCTCCTTTTTCGACAAAATGAACTTGATCCGATTCAGGAATATTAATCGACGGAAAACGAGGCGGTTGTTCGTTCGAATACATCACTTTATCGCTAAAACTCGGCTTAGTCAATCGTCCCATAAACAAAATCATGTCCGTTTGATTATCTTTAATAAAAAATAAAAACGGTTGATTCGCATTGAAGTAAGCCGGTTTTGGCTTTGGTCCTTTTATAGTTCCGACACCAATCGTTGCTCCGGCAGCCTCCGTTCCTGATTCTGACACCACAATGAATGATTGATGATAGACTTTCGTCAATTTCAAACCACCTTTTGGCGTCATTTTATCAAAAGTAGCCGCATCAGTGAAAGGCTCTTTCAAGCCCATTTTACGAAAAATCGAACGTAAATCATATTGAATTTTCATATTGAATTTTGGCAAAGCAACTACAACTGGCCTTTTGGTCATAGCATCCAACCATTTTTTATAAGTGACGACCGATAAACTATTTTCAATCGTTTCTAAACCATTTTCAAATCGAGGTAAAACAATTACCATTGATATTGATTCACCTTTATACGGTAATTCTAAAATCTGAACTTTATCATTTTCATAATACTTATGATCGGTCACTGCTTTCGTCATAAATTGAGTTGGTATCACTTCCTTATTTGGTCCATAAAACCCATTCGTAGCAGTTAATTGTTCCTCGAACTTTGTTTGCCAATCACCTTTAAAATAAATCGCATTCGACATCACAAAACGAGTTAATTCATTGACTCCATTCTCTGGAATCAACTCCTTAATATTTTGCTCCGTATTGTCCTCGACCCATTGATTAATCTGACTTCTACACCCTTCGTGCTCTTTTGCGAAACTCACTCTATGAATTTCGTCTTTTCCTGTAAATTGTTTCACCATTCGTTGAAAAGATGGATTAATAGGCATTGATTCATCGATCCATAAGCCGTTTGCCAAGCTAATCGTCACATCATTTGAACTCTCCAAACGTCTACTAAAATCTTTATGTTGTTTTAAACTTTTCTTAGGGTTATCGTCATAATACAAAACACTTTCAATCTGTTTTTTAGTCAAACCCGACGCAGCAGCGTAAGGCACCGTAAAAGCACTCGATACGCTCATCGGCGAAAAGAAAATATTACTATTATCCTCTGATAATTTTATTTTTTTATACATATCAAAAGAAAATTGAATACTTCCTTTTTCCATTTGCACTTGTGCAAATACGGATACACTAAATAAAATTGGGATAAATAGAGTAATTAACTTTTTAGTAATTTTCATGGTGATAATGTTTTATGAAATTTTGAATCGTCACTTTTTGGTTCACTATTGTAGCTTTATATTATTAGTTTTCGTCTTTGCACGCAGAATAACTTTAGCTCAAACTAAAATTATATGATTTTTCAATTACTTTAATAGACAATAACGATTAAAGAACGTACAAATGCCTATTTTGATACTTACTTCGGGATATTTTGAATATTTTTTACAAAAGACTTAGACGCTTAACTCATGAATAAGATATGATCTTTTAAAACGATGTACAACTAAAAAATGCTGTGACGAATCGCTTCGAAATGGAACATTGTTTATTATAAAATAATTGAAGAGGCTGTATCAAAAGCTAAGATAAAATATTTACACATTCAATTTTATAACTTTTGACACAGATTCATCTCTTATAATTCTATCCGAACGACCTATTTTCAAAAAATAATTACTCCTCATTTTCCTCTAAAAACACTTCCAGGTCGAACTGGGCATTTTCCCAATTTTCCATTGTTTCCTCTAACTGCTCTTTCGCCTTCTGATACTTTTCAATAACTTCAGCTTCATCAGGCGAGCCATAAAACTCAGGTTTAGCCATTTTTAGTTCGATTTCTCTAATCGAATTTTCTAATTTCTCGATCCGTCGCTCCGCCTTTTCGACTCCTTTTTCTAATCGTCGTCGCTCCCGTTGTAATGCCTTTTGCTCCTCATAAGTCAACTTTGTCTTTTTCTCCACTTTCGTGGAAATGATAGCTTGTGTCTTTTTCTCGACATCACGCATATCATCTACTGCCCGTTTCTCCAAAAAAGCGTACACATCACCGATATAATGATGCAACTTTTGATCTCTAAACTCCAACGTTTTATTAGTCAACCCTTGCAAAAAATCTCTATCATGCGATACCACAATCAACGAACCTTCATACTGATTCAAGGCCTGTTTTAACACCTCTTTAGAAATCATATCCAAGTGATTCGTCGGCTCATCTAAAATAAGTAAATTGAACGGTTTCAGTAACAAACAAGCTAACGACAACCTCGCTCGTTCTCCACCCGAAAGTACTTTTACCTTCTTGTCCACATCTTCACCGCTAAACATAAACGCTCCCAAAATCGACCGTACCTTTGTCCGCATACTTTCAGGTGCAATACCTTCCATCGTTTGCAATACTGTCGAGTTCGGAAACATAGCCTCTGCTTGATTTTGAGCGTAGTACCCGATTTCTACGTTGTAGCCCAGCTTACATTCACCACCAGAAATCGACTCAACTTGAGCGATAATCTTAGACAAAGTCGTCTTTCCTTGCCCATTTTGCCCAACAAATGCCACCCGATCACCACGATTCATCTCAAAATCAACTTCATTCAAAACTGTTAAAGCATCATACTTTTTCGTTAATTTATTAACACTGACAACAACTTGACCAGAACGAGGTGCAGGTGGAAACGTGATTTTCATCGCTGCCGTATCCTCACTTTCCAAGGTAATACGTTCCATTTTATCCAGCTGTTTTTGCATCGACTGAGCCATTTTCGTTTTATTAGCCTTCGCCATAAATCGACTAATCGTTCGCTCTTTTTCTGCAATAATTTTTTGTTGATTTTTGAATGCAGCTTCCTGTAGTGCCTTCCGCTCAACTCGCATCACTCGATATTTAGAGTAAGCCGCTTTGTAATCATAGACTTTTCCCAGTTCTATTTCAACCGTTCGATTCGTGATGCCATCTAAAAAAGTCTTGTCGTGAGAAATTGTAATAATCGCCCCCGAATAATCTTTCAAAAATCGCTCTAACCAAATAATAGACTCAATATCCAGGTGATTAGTAGGCTCATCTAATAGCATATAATCCGGTTGTCGCAACAAGATTTTAGCTAATTCAACCCTCATTTTCCATCCTCCCGAAAACTCATCTGTTAAACGGTTCATATCCGAAGACTTAAAACCCAAACCAGATAAAATTCGTTCCGCTTCTGCCTCCGCCTTATTACCACCCAAGAGTTGAAACCGATCCGTTGCGTCTGCCAAATCTGTCACCAATTGCAAATAGCTATCACTTTCATAATCTGTTCGTTCTCCCAGTTCGATATTGATTTGTTCGATTCGTTTTTCGATTTTCTTAGCTTCTGCAAATGCCGTCAGTGCTTCCTCAAGCACCGTTTTGCCTTTCGGCAATTGTAAATCTTGATGCAAAAAACCCAAGGTAGCATTGTTAGGAATCCTAACAGTCCCTTCATCTCCTGACTGAAAACCCGCAATTATTTTTAACAAAGTAGATTTTCCTGCTCCGTTTCGCCCGACCAATCCAATTCTATCTCGTACATCAACTTTGAAATTGACATTGTCGAATAAAATTCGATTGCCATACTGAACTGTTAAGTTTGTAACTGAAATCATATATCAATTAAATTATCCTATGTTTCTAAATTTTTTCTACCCAATCACACTTCACGCCATTATTAACTTTATCACAAAAGTAATGAAATTGAAATTTTATACAATATTCTATAAGATAAGGCATTATATTAACGTTTGTACAATTTATTTCATAAAATAAATAGACCTTTAAGTCTGAATGATCGAAATGTAATTCTACTATTTTTAATTAAAAAACCCAACAAGAACTCAATAATGTTGGAGAATTACAAAATCATTTATTACTTAGTGTCAAAATAAAACCTTAATAACTTTCAAAACAACTTTATACCAACAATAATTTGATTTTGAAATTATCACGATTCAGAAAAAAATTACTTTATGAAACACATTTTATATTTTGTATTATCCGCATTCATAGTAACATCAGCACAAGCACAGGTAACATCTATTTCAAGCATTAATGTCGGCGGCTCTGTACTCAGCGGTCTGTCTTTAATCGCCGAACAAAATAACTATGGTGCGCCCGAAATGACTTTTCAGCCGACCTCTGCATATACTGCAGGAGTTACATTTAACATCAATTGGTATGAAAACTTGGGCCTCCAAATAGAAGGTAACTACGGTTTTCAGGGACAAACTTATTTTGGTACGCAAAATACAATTGACGTTTATAAATATGTATCATTAAACTACGTTCAAATACCGATATTTTTTAAGTACACTTTTACAAATTATAGCAGAAGTCAAATCGCTCCAGATTTATACTTTGTGGCAGGACCACAATTTGGTTTTCTACAAAGTGCCAAATCAGAGTATGTCGTCAACGGCTCAACAATGAGTTTTGAGGAATACCATAATGATTTTGCCTATAACCCTTTGAATCAAAGACACCCTGAATATACGTCAGACTTAGAACTATTCAATGGCTTCGATTTAGCCTTGGCAAGTGGATTCGGTGCAGCGTTTGAATTAAGCGATTATTTAATTTTAACGGCAGAATCTCGATTAACTTGGGGTATTTCTGATCTCAACGCTCGTGACTGGCGTTTTCCTGATTTAAGAAATAATTATGCCGCTTCACGTAACTATGTTTGGGGTTTAAAAGTTGGATTGTTGGCAACGGTATGGTAAAACCGACCGAATTCATCGCAAGACAAGTATAGGTAAATGAATAATAAATGAATGAATGAATAAATAACGCCTCTGTTCTGTTTAGAATAGAGGCGTAGTCATTTGAACACCAAAATACCTTAATTTCTTGTTACAAAAGTAGATACCCTAATAATAATAATCATGAAATTACGATTGTTGTATAATTTGCTTTATCATTTTGCAAAAGAACGACTTATAAAATAAAAAGTTTGTCATATACGATACGCAAACGCCTCCATTACTATAAATAACCTTGTGCTTGTAATCGGAACAACTCCGCATATTTTCCACCTAAGGCTAATAATTCTTCGTGACTTCCTAACTCTTTCTTTTGACCATTTTCTAGTAATAAAATTCTATCTGCCATGCGAACTGTCGAAAATCTATGAGAAATCAAAACGGCTGCTTTATCTTTAATCAAATCTGCAAAACGTAAAAATACTTCATGTTCTGAACGAGCATCTAAAGCCGAAGTCGGTTCATCCAAAATTAACAATTGTGCATCTCGCATATACGCACGAGCCAACGCTACTTTCTGCCATTCACCGCCCGACAATTCCACGCCATTATGAAAACGTTTTCCTAAGAACTGCTCATAACCTTCGGGTAACTTATCAATTACGGTATTCGCCAAACTCTTGTTCGCCGCCGTTGTGATTAATGATTGATTTGTTTTTTGATCGATTTTACCAATCGCAATATTATCAGAAGCCGACATTTGAAAGCGGACATAATCTTGAAATATCACGCCCACATTTTGACGTAAGTCCTCTAAGTTGTACGCTCGTAAATCAACACCATCTAATAAAATTCGTCCCTCGGTAGGTTCGTATAAACGAGCTAATAATTTAACTAAAGTTGTTTTTCCTGCTCCATTTTCACCAACTAAAGCCAATTTTTCATCTTTCGCCAAGTGAAATGATACATTCCGAATCGCCCATCTTTCGGATTCAGGATATTTAAAACTCACATTTTCAAATGTGAAACCTTCTTTAATTGGATTTGGAATTTGTTTCGATTCGCTATTAGATTTTATTTGCGGCTCAATGGCAAAAAAATCAAACAAATCCTGTAAATACAAGGCACTATCGGCAATTCGTGTGAAACGGGTCATAATACCTTCCATCATGTTGTGCATTCGCTTAAATGACCCCGATAAAAAAGTTAACGTTCCGACTGTAATTAAGCCACCGATTGTTTGAATAATAATAAAAATATAAGCACCATAATAAGTTATCGTTCCGATGCTCGAAAACAAAACACCCCAAAAAGCTCGCTTGACAGCAATTTTTTTATTGGCTTCGTAGTAATTATCCGAAATCTTCTTAAAACGATTTGCTAAAAAATCAGCTAAACCAAAAATCTTAATTTCCTTTGCGGTAACATCACTTGCTCCGATGTATCGCAAATAATCTAACTCTCTCCGTTCAGGTGTCCAACTTCTTGATAAAGAATAAGTTGCCTGATTAAAATGTGATTCGCCCAAAAACAATGGAATAACGGCTAACAACAAAATCAAAATCAGCCAAGCATTAAAATAAATTAAGCCAACACCTAACGACACAACTGTAATTATATCTTGTAACTGTGTCAAAACTTGCGACATCAACACTACCCTACTGACCGTTTGTCGTCTTGCACGTTCTAATTTATCATAAAAATCTGCATTTTCAAATTGATACAAATCTAAAGTCGCAGCGTGTCTGATTAGTTTTACGGAAGTATTATTAGAAAATAAATCGCCTAATAAACTATCAAATAGCGTCACAACTCGACCTATAAAATCCGATAAAATCGCCAAGCCTAATTCTGATAAAACTAGAATCCACAAAAAGCGATATTCCATCGCTTCGCCACTTTGATACAACGGAATAATACGAATCACTTCATCTATCAATAACTTTCCAACATATAACATTGCCAACGGAATCACGGAACGCAATAAACGCAAGCCGACATTCGCCAAAGTTAATGCAGGGCTTGTTTCCCAGATCATTTGGAAAAACTTCGGCAAATTTCGTAGGGCTTCAAACTGTTCTTTGAAGGATTTTTTTTCGTTTTTTCTTCTACTCATTTATTAAGGATTAATGCAATTGCTTAAAAATTATTGATATTTTGAATTTATTGAATCAATTAGTTTTAACACTCTGCTAATTGAGTTTGTTATCAAATGGTTTCATTTGGTGAAAATCTATTTCAACTTTAAAAAATAGCTTTTTATAAAAATTATAAAAAATATCAAAATTTAATTACACATAAATAAATTTAACCATATTATTTTTTTAATTTTTAATTTAATACCAAACTAAATTTTGTTAAATGTCAGAAATTCTGCTTTTAAAAGGTACTTATTTAATCATTTTGAAGGTTTTTAATTTTAAAAATTAGCTAAAACCATAAAACACCTTTATATTCAAAATAATAATTTACTATTTAACATTTTACAACTTATAATTATATTTTATTTATATTTTCAATATATTATTAGCCTATAAGTCATAAATTCTGCTTTATAAGTCATTACATCTACAGAATATTTTTTTGGCATGGTATCAATTATTGTTATTTTAATAAAATAAAAATACTTTATTTAAAATAATATCAATTTTAGCTTGAATTATTACTAATAATCTAAAAAACAATCTTTTTTTTATCATTTAGGATAAATCATTTTATTAAAATTTAGGTATTAAAATCGGATTTGCACGGGATTTGACTAATAGAAAGTGTAGTGCGTTGGAAGCAATCACTACAAAGTAAAATTCAAAAAATATTTAAGCACCGAAATAAAATATTAGTAAGCAGATTGTAATCAACTGTTTACGCTTTGATCATTAAGCGGGCAGTTTTTAAAATCATTGAGTTATGGAAACAAGCTAAAAACTGCCTTCTGAAAACTAAAAAATCATGGAAGATTTATTCAAAAAGTTTTTATACACAGGCGTAGGAATGGTTTCTCATAATGCAGAATTATTACAAAAAAACGTCAAAGAATTGATTGACAAAGGAAGATTGTCGGAGGAAGAAGGTCGTAAAGTGGTCGATGATTTGGTCGATGATACAAATAACAAACGTGAAGAGTTCGAGGATAGATTGAAAAGTTTGGTTGATGGGATTTTAAATAAATTAGATTTGCCTTCTCGTGAGGAAGTAAGTAGTTTGAAATCTCGCATCGCTGAATTAGAGGCAGAATTGGCAGCTGCAAAAACAGCGGAAGTCAAAACAACAACGACTAAGGCGAAAAAGAAACCTGAATAACAGTTGTCAGTTCATACAGTCTTCATTGTGAAAAATTAAAATTTATTAGAGATGGAAAATTTATTTAAAAAGTTTTTATACACAGGTGTTGGTTTGGTAGCATCAACGGCTGAAAAGGTACAAACAAATATCAACGAAACGGTTGAAAAACAAAAAGCAACGGAGAGCGAAGGGGAAAAAGTTGTTACGGATTTGAGAAAAGATACGGAAGCAAAGTTCAGTGAAATGGAAGAGCGTTTGCGTTCGACTTTGGATAGTGCCTTGGCTCGTTTTAGTTTACCAAACAATGAAGAAATAGAAGCAATGAAAATACGAATTGCAGAGTTAGAGGCAGAGTTAGCAAAGAAAAAAGCTGCGGAAGTGACAAAAGTAGCTCCGAAAAGCCGTCGTGCAACTCGTAAAAAAGTAGAGACAAAAACAGAAACAAAAGTAGAAAAGTAGGTTAGAATTTTTGACACTAATTATGGAAGTTTGAATGTGAAAAGATTCATTGGACAGTTTGAAATACACTGGAAGATTGCCGCACTTGATTCGTCAAGTTGCGGCATTTTTTTAGCAAAATACCTACTTTTTAATTTTCAGACAATTGATAATTCAAGTCAACTGGCAAAATTATTCTTTTGGAAATGAGCTATGAAAAAGTTCATTTCAGATTTTCAAAACAGGAAAATTCAAAAACAGGTGTATATTATATAAAAGTATTTCACAATGAGTTTTCGTGAACTATCTCGTCATTCCGACGTGTATCGGAATGACGAAAGATAATGAACCGTATTAAAACAAATCGACTCCAACGTAATTACTCGGTGTAATTACTCGCAATTCTGCCTTAATCGCTTCACTTACATTCAGCGTTTCAATAAACTCGTGAATATCCGTTTGAGTAACGGTTGCTTTTCCTCTTGTCAAAGCTTTTAGCGCTTCATACGGTTTTGGATAGCCTTCACGACGTAATATATTCTGAATTGCTTCTGCGACAACAGCCCAATTTTTATCTAAATCTGCAGCTAAAGCGGCTTCGTTCAACAACAATTTATTCAAGCCTTTTTGGATGGATTTTGTTGCAATTAATGTATGACCTAAAGGTACTCCGATATTTCTTAAAACAGTGCTATCCGTCAAATCTCGTTGTAATCTTGAAACCGGTAATTTAGCCGATAAATGGCCAAAAATCGCATTCGCAAGACCTAAATTGCCTTCGGCATTTTCGAAATCAATCGGATTGACCTTGTGCGGCATGGCAGACGAACCGACTTCTCCTTTGACGACTTTTTGTTTAAAATATTCCATCGAAATATACGTCCAAATATCTCTTGACATATCAATTAAAATCGTATTGAAACGAGCGATGCCGTCGAAGAGTGCGGCTAAATTATCGTAATGCTCGATTTGTGTTGTGAATTGTGAACGCTTTAAAGTCAGTTTGTTATTCACGAAATTATTACCAAAACTCACCCAGTCAATTTGTGGATAAGCGACATGATGCGCATTAAAATTGCCGGTTGCACCACCGAATTTTGCAGAATAAGGAACGGCTTTGATTTGCTTTAATTGAGTTTCTAAACGCTCGACAAAAACCATAAATTCTTTACCCAAAATCGTTGGAGAAGCCGGCTGCCCGTGCGTTTTGGCCAACATCGGAATATCTTTCCATTCGTTTGCTAAGGTTCTTAATTTTGCAACAATTTCTTCAAAAGCTGGTAAACAAACATATTGCATCGCATGCTTTAAAGATAAAGGTGTTGCCGTATTATTTACATCTTGCGAAGTCAAGCCAAAATGAATGAATTCTTTGAAATCTTGTAATCCTAATTTATCAAATTCTTCTTTGATATAATATTCAACGGCTTTGACATCGTGATTTGTTACACGTTCGATAGCTTTGATTCGTTCCGCATCGGCTGGTGTCAAACTGACAGCGATTTGGCGTAAAGCCTGAAATTTAGTTTTATCAAAATCTGCTAATTGTGGCAGTGGAATTTCGCACAAAGCGATAAAATATTCGATTTCTACAAACACTCTATATTTTATCAATGCAAATTCTGAACAGTAAGCACTTAAAGCTTCGGTTTTGGAAGCGTAACGACCGTCGATTGGCGAGATTGCTGTAAGCATGATGATTAGTGATTAGTGATTAGTGATTAGTCAAATACAACTAATCGTTTAAAATTTTGGTGCAAAAGTAAGGATTTTAATTTTAGGTGTGAAGCGTGAGTGATAAAGTGTGAAAAAATACCTCATATCGTCCATTTCATACCGCACACTTCTTACTTAAATCTATTATTAGCGGTTTTTGGTGGAAATAGCTTGGGATTTTGGTGGTTTTATGGTTAAGTTTGGAAAGTTATTTTTGGTCATCGAGGTTTCTGGAGGTGATCAAGATATTGAATACTAAAAAATGTAAAATTATTAATTTAGCTTTCCTTGAAGGACACAGCGAGACAGATAAGAGCTAAATTAATTAGAAATAAAGTAATATGGATTTCAAAAAAGATTTTATTAAAAAAAAGATAAAAGATGCTTTTGATACAGGAACGGAAAGTTTCTATCAAAAAAATGATAATCAGAATAATCAGAATAATCAGAATAATCAGAATATGGACAAAGAAAAATATGAGCAGAAACTCCGTGAAAGTGCGGATATGGTAATTCGTAATCATGTAATGTGGTCGATGGGTGCTGGCTTCATTCCTGTGCCAATTGCAGACTTATTTGCCGTTACAGCCGTTCAGTTGGATATGGTTCGTCAGATGTGTAAAGTGTACGATATTGATTTTAAAGAAACTGAAGGAAAAGCATTAATTACAACTTTGACTGGTTCGAGTTTGGCTCGTCTGGGGTCTCGTGCGTTGGTGAAGTTGATTCCTGGAGTCGGTTCTTACATTGGTGGCGTGAGTTTGGCGATTTTGAGCGGTGCATCGACGTATGCGTTGGGGGAAGTTTTCAAAAAACATTTTGAAACTGGTGGTACTTTTCTTGATTTTGACCCGGCTCGTTTGACAAAATTTTACCAAGAGAAATTTGAAAAAGGAAAAAAAGTCGCTAAAGACTTAAAGAAAGAACAGGAAAAGGAACGGCAAGCGGCAGAAGAGGAAATTATCGAAAAAGAAATGGCAGAAACGGAAGAGTTAATCGAAAGATTTGAGCAGGAAGTACCTGTCACGGAAACGAAAACGCCAAAAGTAGATGTCGTCACCAAAATGAAGGAATTGGCAGAACTCAAAAATGCCGGGATTATTACTGAAGAAGAATTCACGGCATTGAAGGCAAAGTTGATTAGTGACTTTTAATATGTAGCATATAGCCGACTAAGTTGATAAGAAAATGTAAAACTTTAGACATCCGTCATTCTGAATTAATATTCAAAATGACGGATTTTTTGTTGTAATCATTATTAAATTAATTATTCTTATTGTCAAAAAGACACTAAGATGATTTTTGTCATATATTTGTTTTTGAATGTTGCTTAATCTTGCGACAAAATTCAACCAAAACAAATAAATAAGTTATGAAAATTGCATTTTTTAGTACAAAATCCTACGATATTCAATATTTTGAAATGTTCAATTCAGAACATGAATTACAATTTTTTGAAACGCAGTTGAATGATAAAACAATCAATTTAATTGATAATCATGAAGCTGTTTGTGTTTTTGTCAATGATGATTTGAATAAAAATAACATCGACGAATTAGCCAAAAAAGGCGTAAAATTAATCGCTTTACGTTGTGCTGGTTTTAATAATGTGGACTTAAAAGCCGCTAAAGCTAACGGAATCAGCGTGGTTCGTGTGCCTGCCTATTCGCCTTATGCCGTAGCAGAACATACCGTTGCTTTGATTTTGACTTTGAATCGTAAGACGCACAAAGCCTACAATCGAGTACGAGATTCTAACTTTTCATTGAATAAGCTAATTGGTTTTGATTTACACGGCAAAACGGTTGGTGTAATCGGAACTGGAAAAATTGGAGCGATTTTCTGTCAGATTATGCGAGGTTTTGGCTGTCAAGTTTTAGCTTTTGACCCTTATCCAAATGAGGATTTGATTAACAAAGGCATTGAATATAAAGCATTAGACGATTTATTAACGGCTTCAGATATTATCTCTTTGCATTGTCCGTTGACACCAGAAACCTATCACATTATTGATGCGGAAGCATTACAAAAAATGAAAAAAGGGGCAATGTTGGTCAATACAAGCCGAGGAGCGTTAGTCGATACCAATGCCGTTACGGAAGCCTTGAAAAGTAGACAATTAGGAAATTTAGCAATTGATGTTTACGAACAAGAAGAAGCCTTATTTTTCCAAGATTTATCAGGCGAAATTTTAGAAGATGAAATGATTACTCGCTTGATGACTTTCCCGAACGTCTTGATCACCGCACACCAAAGTTTCTTTACGCACGAGGCATTGGTACAAATTGCGACAACAACGCTACAGAATGTGAGTGATTTTGAAAATAGTAAAGAATTAATTAATGAGTTGGTAATTTGATTTTGTTGATATTGATTTATCTTATGGCTCTTTGATAACTTTCGCTTCTACAAAAATTATCAAAGAGCCATTTTTGTTACCGAAAAGGGATTTTTATGATTTCACCCTAAAAATACCTGTTAGGAAACGTTGCTATCTTATTTATTGTCGTAGAAAACTGAAAATGCAACCTAATAAGTGATTTTTACAGAAAATTTCCTATTAAGTTCCCCAAAATTGAGAACTAATAATGACGCTATTGATAATAAAAATCTGCGGCATGCGGAAAATCCTAAATCCCAATAATCATTCGCCTCAAAAAATTTAAAGCAAAAGTCGAGGTATATTGAATATTCTTTAATCGGTCTTTCGACAAAAGTAGTTTATGCGTTCGTATTTCCTTGTGATTACCGACTGCCACCCAAATCGTTCCGACAGGTTTCTCAGGCGTTCCGCCATTTGGACCAGCGATACCAGAAACGGCGATTGCATAGTCCGTTTCCATTACGTTCAATACACCTTGCACCATTTCTCGAACCGTTTGTTCACTGACTGCACCATGATTTTTTAAAGTAATTGGATTAATACCTAACACATTGATTTTTATACGATTATCGTAGGCTATTACACTTCCGTGAAAATAGTGAGAAGCACCTGAAACACTTGTTATTTTATGTGCAATCAGTCCACCCGTACAACTTTCGGCAGTCGCTACAGTCAAATTTCTACTTTTCAAAATTTCACCGAAAGCTTCCTCAAAAGAAGTCTTTCCATAACCAAAAATATACTCCGGAATTAAGGCTTTAAGTTTTTCTACTTTAGCATCTAATAGAGCATCTAAAGCCGCTGCATCATCGCCAGTTACCGACAAACGTAAACGCACTTTTCCGATGTTCGGCAAATACGCCAACTTAATATTGTCTTTCGCCAGACTATCCTCAAAATCAGCGATAATTTCCGCAATTTTTGATTCCCCCTGCCCGACCGTTAAAACCGTTCGATGGCGAATTATCTTAGTTTTAAATTTTGCTTTGATTTTTGGAATTGCTTGATGTTCCATAATATATTTCATTTCATAAGGTACACCAGGCATCGAAATCAATACTTTTCCATCTTTCTCAAACCACATACCGGGAGCGGTTCCCATTTGATTTTCCAAATGTTGAATCCCAACCGGCATCAATGCTTGTGCTTTGTGTGCTTCGGTCAATGTTCGTCCATGTCGTGTAATTAAGTATTCGATAATATCATAGGTCGGCTGATGAAATGCCATCGGAAAACCAAATAAATCAGCTAAAGTTTTCTTAGTAATATCATCTTTTGTCGGTCCCAAACCGCCAGTGGTGAATACTAAATCTCCTTGTGACAATGCTCGATTCACAGCACTTAAAATACTTTCTCTGTCATCCTTACAGGTAATAATTTCGGTTACTGAAATTCCAACAGCATTCAATTGTTGCGCCATCCAAGCAGAATTCGTATCGATAATTTGACCAATTAAAATTTCGTCACCAATCGTAATTATTTGTGCGTTCATCGTTTAATTTAAATAGTTTCAGCAGTTTTTGTAGTTCCTACCTGTTATCGAATTATTTAAGTAATTTTTTATACATTAAAAACTACTTGAATTCCATAAGATTCGTCGAAATTGTCAGTTGATTCGCTCCGCCAGCCAAATGATAAACACTGCGGCCATAATCAATTCTGAAACGATTGATTTTCAAACCAACTCCAAAGTTAAATCCTGCAAAACTAACGGTATTTGGAACAGTAAGTTCACCACGACGAAGATGATTGTAGCCGACTCTCATTCGGAAATTTTGTTTTGCTCCCAATAAAAATTCACCATTAAAAATAAAATGACGAGCCAAATTATCGAAAAAGTAAGACTGCTCCTTAGGTTCAGGTTCTTCTCCAAATATCAAAATAGGTTCATCAATATTTGGGTCGTTATAGCGGATATTCCAACGATGTAAATTATGAACAATAACAGAAAATCGCAACGGTAAATATTTTAATCGTTTTGAAATTCCGATTTGCATATCAAAAGGTAAGGACTCAAAATTATCAGGTTGAAAAGTCGTGATTTGTGACCCCATATTTTTAAATAATAAAGTTGCCGTAAAACGCTTTGCGGTATCGCTATAAAAAACAGCGGCATCACCTGCAATTCCAACGGATTGATAGGCTTCAAATTGTGAATTTAAAAACTTCAAATTCGCTCCGAAACTTAGACGTTCGTTATATTGTCGCCCTGCACCAATCGTCACCGCATACTCATTTGCCGAAAATGTTCCGTTAACAGTTCCTGTCGGGTCGGTTAAGTTAAAATCTCCGTAGGCTGCATATTGTACACTTCCGTGAAAAGTCGTATTGATTTTGTCAATATGATTGCCATAACCAAAATATCCGTGATTGATATCCGCCAAATAAAAAGCATGATTAAACGTCAAATTGTGGTGCATAGAAGGATTCAAAACCGCAGGATTATGATAGGCCAGAGCAACATCGTCATCTTTTACCGTAATCAAATTGCCACCTAAAGCAGCTACTCGTGCCGTATGTGGTAAAGTAGTAAATGTATAGACATTTTCACCACCGATTTGAGCCGAAAGGCTTTGAATAATAAAGGTGAATATTAGTAAGGAAAGAATACGTTTCATAAGTATATTTTGTGCAATTTTTGAAAAGGTTGTGTTGCGAGTTGCGGGTTCAAAAGTCATGTTTACTAAACTTTTAAAGTTTAATAAACCTCAATTAGTCAAACTCATAACACGAACAACTCAATAACGCAAATGTAAAAAGAAGCGTTGTCTAAAGGGAATAATTTAAGTTGAACTGTCGTAAAACCATCAATATTCGTAATGATTGATTTTGGAATAAAAAACGCATTGACCAAAGGTAGCCAATGCGTTTTGAAAAATGTTAAATTATTTTTTTACAAATATTACGTCAAAAACAGTTTAACAATAAAACAATCTTAGCATTCCATTAATGCTCTAACGCACCACGTTTCATATTCTTAGTATAAAAATACAATCCTGCAAAAATTACCGTCAAAATAACAGGAATCCAAACCATAGTTGATAAAATGTCTGGTCCTGCCGAAATTTGTGCCGCAGCATATTGAGCCGCTTCCGTTGTTCCTTCTGCTGCTTCCTGATAGTCAGATAAAATCGCCCCTTCTGGTAATTGTGCCGTAATATTGTCATCATACATTCCGCCCATCACTGGCGAGAAAATAGACACGGCAAACATTCCTGCTCCACCGATTAAAGACATTCCAATCGCTCCAGTTTTTGGTGTATATTCCGCTACAAAACCCAACATCGTAGGCCAGAAATAAGTCGTTCCAACAGCGAAAATTGCTGCTGCTCCAAACAACGCATTGCCCGAAAGGGTCGCTAATAAATATAATCCAATAGCTGATAAAAATGCCGAAATTGTCAAAACACCCGCCGGCGAAAATCGGTGAACAATCGACCCAGCCATACCTCGACCAACCGCCATAATTGTACTAATGAAAACCAACAACAACAACGCATTATCTGTCACACTTCCCAACAACAAACCAATCCATTGATTTGTACCTAACTCCGTCACTGCAGTTCCTAACATACAGATTACCAATACAATAAACAATGGTTGAAGTAAAGATTGGTACATTTCGCTGGTACTCACGCCTTGTGCTACACGTTCTGTAACTGGAAATGCTTTTCCAATTAATAAATAGCCATAAATCGCTGCCGGAACTAACATGGTCGCCATTTGAATCTCCCAACCGATGCCTGCATTTCCTAAGAAATAAGCCACCAAACCACCAATCACTAAGCCACCCGGAAACCAAATATGAAAGTGATTTAATTTCGTCGTTTTGTTTTCGGGATACATCGATGCAATCAACGGATTACAAACCGCTTCTACCAAACCATTGGCAATACCGATAAGTAACGTGGACAAGAACAATCCCCAGAAACCACCAGACGCAATCGTTAAAACGATGCCTAAAACATGACTGGCAAAAGCAGCGTACATTAGTTTTTTCATGCCGATAGCATCAACTAACGCTCCGCCAATAATAACCGCTAAGGGAAAGCCCCAGAAGGCAGTTCCTGCAATATACCCTAATTGTTGAGTCGTCAAACCAAACTGAACGCCCAGGTCACCCAACATTCCCGCCCGAATCGCAAACGTCATTGACGTTACAGTTAGGGCAACACAACTTGCTATAAAGAGTTGATTTCTATTAATATTTTCCATAATACTTTGGTTTTATTTGGTTGATTTTAAGTAATCCGTAATAAGTATATGTAATAGTAGTTTGTTTCCTATCACTTATCCTTATTACTTAAAGACTCGCAATTATAATCTTTTATCAAAACCTATCCTAATGAAAAAGCCGTTAAGTTGAACCTTAAAGTGTAAAAAATACAATAAGACTTCAAATTAACGGCTTTTTAGGGAATAGATTAAACGTTAGCTTAATCTAAAATTAATGGGCAGATTAAACTGAACTCTGACGGGTTCACCTCTTTGATAACCAGGTTGCCAAGTCGGAAAACTATTAATAACCCGAATGCATTCTGCTTTTATCTCATCGCAAACGCCGTTCAATGCTTTGACCTCCACGATTGAACCATCTTTTTCGACTACAAAGCGAACCAATGCTGTTCCTTCAATTCCATTTTCTCTTGCAAAACTCGGATATTTAATATTACTATAAATATGTTTCAACATTACATTATCTGCACACATTTTTTTCAAACTATCACTTTCTATTTTACTACATTTTTCACTTGGGAAAAGGGGCATTTTCTCTACCACTTGAAATTCAGATGCCATTGTATTTTCAATAAAGATTTCTTCCTTTACCTTTTCATTATTTTTATACATTCTAATAGCTGCTAATTTTCCTTCTTTTGTCCAAGAAGTATCTTGACCATGCAACTCTCCTTTTTCATTATAATTAGTCGAGAGTATTTTTACATTTTCATAAAACATTTGCCAATTACCAAAGCGTTCACCGTTCTTATAATTTCCGGTGTAACTACCTTCCATAGCTTGACCTTCTTTGATATTTTTTACATATGTAAATGAACTTCTCAGTTTTCCATCGTCATAACGCTTAATCGTTTTCCCATCTCGAATAGTCATTTCCTCATCCCAAAAACCAATCTGCTCCGTCATAACACTCGTTGTCGGATAATAGCGTTTGAAAATAAATTTACCATCTTTTGTCTTTTCTAATGACGTACAATACGTTTTTTTAACCACTTTTGAGCCTTCTTCAAATTGAAAATTTACAGGACTTGACGAAGTTTGATATACGCTTGACGGCGTAAAACAGCCGATTACAAAACAAGACAATAATAGAAAAGTGTAATGAATGATTTTCATAAAGGTTGATTTTTTTAATAGATGATAGTATCATTTGATAGCATCAAAAGTATGTAAAATGTCAGTAAACGACAAATGGAAACAAAAATCGCCTTGCCACAAAAAATGTAGCAAGGCGACTAACAACTATGGAATAGTTGAATATAAATAACCACAGGTTGTACCTATAGATTTAAATATGCAAAGGACGATTTCCAGTAGCCGCTAAAGCCGCTTCCTTCATCGCTTCTGTATAAGTCGGGTGCGCATGACTTGCTCTTGCAATATCTTCTGCCGAAGCACGAAACTCCATTGCAATTACAGCCTCTGCGATAATATCCGCACAACGAGGACCAACCATGTGAACGCCTAAAACCTCATCAGTTTCTTTGTGTGATAAGATTTTTACAAAACCTTCAATATCCATACTTGCTCTTGCACGACCTAAGGCACGCATCGGGAATTTTCCGGCATTATAAGGAATTCCGTCAGCTTTCAAATCTTCTTCTAATGCCCCGACACCTGCTACCTCCGGCCAAGTATAAACGACACCAGGGATCAAGTTATAATTGATATGAGGTTTTTGTCCAGCCATAATTTCAGCGACTAAAACGCCTTCTTCCTCTGCTTTATGTGCCAACATCGCACCTTTAATAACATCACCGATTGCATAAACACCTTCAACTGCTGTTTGTAAATGACCATCTACTTCGATGCGTCCTCTCTCGTCTGTTTTTACACCGATATTCTCTAAACCTAAATTATCCGTGTAAGCACGACGACCAATTGAAACCAAACAGTAATCTGCTGTAATTTCTAAATCTGTATCTTTAGTTCTATGTTTTGCTTTTAAAGTTGCTGATTTTCCGTCTGTCGTAACTTCCGAAACAGCGTGACTTAAATGGAATTTTACACCCATTTTTTTCATAGATTTCATCAATTCCTTTGCAGCATCTTTATCCATACCAGGAATGATTCTATCTAAAAATTCTACAACCTGAACTTGCGTCCCCAAACGAGCATAAACCGAACCTAATTCCATTCCAATGACGCCTCCACCGATAACCGTCATCGTTTCAGGTACTTCCTGAATTTCTAATGCTTCTGTAGAAGTTATAATACGATTGCCATCAAAATTTGACCAAGCAGGTGTAACCGCTTCCGAACCAGTCGCAATGATTACTTTATCTGTTTCAATCGTTGTTGCTGTTCCATCTTCTGCCGTTACTTTGATATTGTTCTTGTCAATAAATGACCCAAAACCATTGTGAACATCAATTTTATTTTTCTTCATCAAAAACTCAATGCCGCCCACAGTTTGAGCAACAACTTCATTTTTACGCTTAATCATTTGCGGCATATCAATTTCTAAACCCGAAACCTTGATTCCGTGTTGATCAAATCGTTTTTTGGCTAAATGATAATGTTCAGAAGAGTCCAACAATGCTTTTGAAGGAATACAACCGACATTCAAACAAGTTCCGCCTAATGATTTTTTTTCAATAATTGCGGTTTTAAAACCTAATTGTGCGGCACGAATCGCTGCAACATAGCCGCCAGGACCTGAACCGATTACGGTAACATCGTATTTCATAAATCTTAGTGATTAGTATTTGAGTGATTAGTGATTCGTCAAAATCACTATTGACTTTTTTTGTTGTGAAATTTTAAAATCTTATATCAAAACTGATTGATAATTGATTAAGTTGTTCGTAATAATCATCAATTTTAGGCAAAGGTACAAAACGAAAATTTTGAAAAGGAAAAATTACGAAATTAATACATATAGAAATCTATATGTATTAAAAATAAACAAAAAAAGAGGCGACACTTGATAGTGTCACCTCAGCCCTAACCAAATAAAACCAAATTATGATTTTTAATATTTTTATTGTCTATTGTTACTTTTGAGACGTGATTTTAATTGAAAAGTCACGATTCATCTACTATAATTTCAATTTACGCACCAGTATTTTACTGATAACTTCAATTTGTATTCAACTCTCTAATCAAACACGAACTAAATAAAATAGTTCAATATCTTTCATGATTCCCTGTAAGACGATACAAAGGTAAATGAATTTTTCACACTAACCCAATACGATAATTGATGGCATAAAAACTGCAAAATCAAGTGTTTTACAAGTTCGACCTTTTGTAATATCTAATTAATAAACCAATCGGTCTTTAAAAATTAAATTCGGAGATTCAGAATAACATCAAATTAAATTTTATTAAAAAGTATTGTCAAATTTATGTCAAGTCCTGCTTTTTGATGATTTCAAGATTAAAATCTTGTTGTCTTGTTGTTTCTTTAGCATCTATTAAGATTATTCCAGTAAAAATTCACAAAATAGATTTATGAAAAAAATTATTTTATTAGCATTTTTCTCTTGTTTTATACTTACAACAAATGCCCAAAATGACGATGATGCTTTTTATATCAAGGATATTTATAGTAAAACACTGACAGAAAGTCAGGCTTACGACTGGTTATATAATTTAACAACAAATATCGGTGGCCGAATCAGTGGCTCACCAGAAGCAATGGCTGCCGTCGAATATACTCGACAAATGTTGGATACTTTAGGCTTAGATAAAGTCTATTTGCAGGAGTGTTATGTTCCGCATTGGGAAAGGGGCGATGCAGAAATCGCTCGTATTGTCAATTCTCGTACAATGGGAACGGTGGACTTATCTGCTTTAGCTTTAGGAAATTCTATCGGAACTGGAAACAATGGCTTAACAGCGGAAGTCATCGAAGTTCAAAGCTTAGATGAAGTTAAAAAATTAGGTCGAAAAGCGATTGAGGGTAAGATTGTCTTTTTTAATCGTCCTGCCGATGTCACGCAGATAAATACCTTCGCAGCGTACGGAGGAGCGGTTGACCAACGAGTTCACGGGCCAGCGATTGCTGCAAATTTTGGTGCAGTCGGTGCGATTGTACGGTCGGTCACTCCTTCGATTGATAACGTGCCGCATACGGGTGTTACCGTCAATAGTCGCTATAACGAAGGAGTTAAACCGATTCCATCTATCGGAATAAGTACGATTGATTCGGATTTATTAAGTCGAATTTTGAAGCAAGAAGAGAATGTTTCGGTTTATTTTAGAACAACTTGCCAAATGATGGGCGAAAAAAAATCCTACAACGTTATCGGTGAACTTACAGGCAGCGAATTTCCTAATGAAATTATCTTAATTGGTGGACATTTGGATAGTTGGGACGTAGGACAAGGGGCACACGATGACGGTTCGGGCGTCGTTCATGCAATGGCAACCTTACAAATGATAAAAGCGATGAATTATAAGCCAAAACGTACGATTCGCTGTGTTTTATTTATGAATGAAGAGAATGGCCAACAAGGTTCGAAGGCTTACGCCAAAGCATCAAATGACAATCAAGAGTTTCACTTAGCAGCTATAGAGTCAGATAGAGGTGGATTTACGCCAAGAGGGTTTGGTTGTGAAGGCGATGTTTCAACTTTTCCTGACCGATTTGCAAAATTCAAAAAATATGAAGAATTATTAAGTCCTTACGGTTTAGATTTATCGAAAGGCGGAAGTGGAGCAGATATTTCTCGATTGAAAGACCAGAAAGGATTATTGATTGGTTTTATTCCGGATTCACAACGCTACTTTGATTATCATCACACAGGTGAAGATAACATTGATACGGTTAATAAAAGGGAATTAGATATGGGCGTTGCAGCTATTTTTTCTTTGGTCTATTTGATTGATCAATATGGGCTGTAACTTCTTATATAACGGTGTGTTACTCAAATTTGAGGTCCATATTTTGAATATATTGACCAATAAACGCAGTATAAAAGTAATTTTTTAATATAGGTATATACTGTAACCGTTCAAAATAAGTACAATAAATTTCAAAGTTTTAGTCATACTTATTTACGACCGATTACTTATTATGGCGTAGTTCCGCAAATGAGTTTTTGATAAAAAATGCAATTGATTTATTTTCAATACAATAGTTAGTTTTTGGTAGGAAAATTCAATAGCCTACTACAAAATATTGAAAACTTATTTGCGAGACTACAAAATGCCTTGCATCACTGTTTTTATTCTGCTTACCTTTGTCCAAAATCTATCTTATGAAAATTATCGGAATTATCCCTGCACGTTATGACTCGACTCGCTTTCCGGGCAAACCTTTAGTCAAAATTAAGGGTGTTTCTATGATTCAGCGAGTGTACGAACAAGTACAGGCAGCTGAATTAATTACAAAAACGATTGTTGCAACGGATGACGAACGTATTTTTAATCATGTAAAATCGTTTGATGGAAATGTAATCATGACGGCTAAAACGCATGAAAGCGGTACGGAACGCATTGCGGAAGTTATTAAAAAGATAGATGATAATTTTGATATTGCGATAAATATTCAAGGTGACGAACCCTTTATTCAGCCACTACTTATTGGTGATTTAGCGAACTTTTTAATAAAAAACTCACAATTCAATATTGCGACAGCAGCAAAAAAAATCATGGATAAAGAAACGCTCTTTAATCCAAACGCCGTAAAAGTTGTGTTTTCACAATCGGGAAAAGCCTTGTATTTTAGTCGACAAACGATACCTTATATAAGAGGTGTCAAGAATGATAAATGGCTCGAACAGCAAGATTTTTACAAACACATCGGGATTTATGCGTTTCGTACTCCGACTTTATTAGAAATTATTGAAAAACCGATGTCTAATTTTGAAAAATCAGAAGCTTTAGAGCAGCTGCGCTGGTTAGAAAATGATTATATAATAGGTGTCATGCCAACAGAATTTGAAACGATTGGGATTGATACGCCCGAAGATTTGGAGCAAGCTGCCCGGTAATTTACGAGCTTAGTTTTCAATAATTGAATATATAGCAAAATTCTTCTAAAATCCAACTTTTTGACACTTATTCAAAATAGGTTTAAAAAAAAATAAATACGGAACTATCTCAAAAATTATATGATTTTTGAACATAACCGTTACTTTTGTAATTGTGATAAAGTGATATTCTTACTTTATTCACAAAAAAAGTGAGCAATTATTAGGGCAAGATAGGAATATAGAACTAAGAATAATAGTTGTTTAAAAAACTGACAATCAATCGTTTATACGATTCTTAATAAAAATATATTTATGAATTTACTAATAGTAGAGTCGCCTGCAAAGGCAAAAACTATTGAAAAATATTTAGGTAAAGATTTTACAGTTCGCTCATGTTATGGTCATATTCGAGATTTAAGTAAGGACAAAAACGCCGTTGACATAGAAAATAATTTCAAACCTACTTACATCGTTCCCAAAGAAAAATATAAGGTTGTTAATGACTTGAAATCGTGGGTAAAAAAGGCTGATGAAGTATGGCTGGCGACGGATGAAGACCGTGAGGGAGAAGCGATTTCTTGGCACTTATGCGAGGTTTTAGGCTTAAATGAAAATACAACAAAGCGGATTGTGTTTCGTGAGATTACGAAACCTGCGCTGAAAAAAGCCATTCAATCGCCTCGATTATTGGATAAAGATGTCGTTAATGCTCAACAAGCACGACGTATTTTGGATCGTTTGGTGGGTTTTGAGTTGTCACAATTATTATGGAAAAAGGTAAAAAGCGGATTGTCTGCTGGTCGTGTTCAATCGGTTGCGGTGAAGTTAATTGTTGAAAGAGAGCGAGAAATCCGTGATTTCAAACCGACACCTTATTATAAAGTCGTTGCTGTTTTTAAAGTAAAAAATGAGCGTGGGCGCTGGGTAGAGTTCAAGGGTGAATTACCTTCTAATTTTAAAACAGAAAAGGACGCAACCGATTATTTGAATAAATGTGTTGGTGCAAGTTTTAAGATTAAAGATATAAAAGTACGTCCTGCAAAACGCAAACCGGCCGCACCGTTTACAACTTCAACATTACAACAGGAAGCAAGTAGAAAATTAGGGTTTTCGGTATCTCGCACAATGTCAACTGCACAGCGTTTGTACGAAGCAGGACACATTACTTATATGCGTACTGATTCTACGAGCTTAAGTGAAACTGCTTTGCAAAGTATTGCTACTGAAATTGCCAACAGTTTTGGTCAAAATTACGTACAAACTCGCCGTTTTAAAAGCAAAAGTGAAGGAGCTCAAGAAGCTCACGAAGCGATTCGTCCTTCGTATATTTCTAAAACTGGTGCAGGCGTAGATCGTGATCAAATGCGGTTGTACGAATTGATTTGGAAACGTACGATTGCATCGCAAATGGCTGATGCTCAATTAGAAAGGACTACTGTTGATATTGGTGTTTCAACAATTCCTGATACAAAATTAGTAGCAAAAGGGGAAGTAATTAAGTTTGATGGCTTTTTAAAAGTTTATTTAGAGTCAAACGACGACGACGAAGATGAGGATGTAAAAGGAATGTTGCCGCCATTAAATGTTGGTCAAATGGTGGACTTGAAATATATGACTGGAACAGAGCGTTTTTCTCGTTCAAAAGCAAGATATACAGAAGCAAGTTTGGTAAAAAAATTAGAGGAATTGGGAATCGGTCGTCCTTCGACTTATGCCCCGACAATTTCTCGAATTATGGAACCGAAACGGGGTTATGTTGTGAAAACAAATAAAGAAGGCGTGCCTCGTAAATATAATGTGTTGACGCTTCAAAATAACGAAGTTTCTAAACGAGTTGATACGGAAAATACTGGTGCAGAGAAAAACAAACTTTTCCCGAGTGATACTGGAATGATTGTCGTTGATTTTTTGTCAGAACATTTTGACGACATCATGAGCTACGGTTTTACAGCCGATATGGAAAAACGCTTGGATAAAGTCGCTGATGGAAAAGAGATTTGGGTTGAGTTGTTGAAGGAGTTTTATAATCCTTTCCATGAACACGTTGAAAAAACGGGCAAAGAGGCGGATAGGGCTTCGGGAGAACGAATTTTAGGAAAAGACCCTGAATCTGGTCGTACGATTTTGGTGCGTTTGTCACGTTATGGCTCGGTAGCTCAAATCGGTGCACCGGACGAATTGGACGAAGATGAAAAACCTCGATATGCGAATCTAAAACCGAATCAGTCGATTGAAAAAATCAACTTAGAAGATGCTTTGGAGCTGTTTAAGTTTCCATTAAATCTGGGAGAATACGACGGTAAAGAAATTCTTGTCAATGAGGGTCGATTTGGTCCTTATGTGAAATATGACGAAAAGTTTATTTCAATTCCAAGAGGAGAAAATCCTTTAGATGTATCAAAATCTCGTGCAATTGAATTAATTCTCGAAAGACAAAAACAAGATGCACCGGTTTACGAATATAAAGGTTTGCCTGTGACAAAAGGTGCAGGTCGTTTTGGACCTTTCTTAAAATGGAATGGAATGTTCATTAATATTCCGAAACGCTACGATCCTGAGACAATTTCTGATGCGGATATGAAAGAGTTAATTGAAGCAAAAGAAGAGAAAGAAGCAAATCGATATATTCATAACTGGTTGGAAGACTTAAAGTTAAGTGTTGAAAATGGTCGCTGGGGACCTTTCATCCGTTTTGGTAAAAAGAAGTTTCAGCTACGAAATGAAGACAGTAAACGAATGTTGCCAGAACAAGCTAAAGAAATGACTTTAGAACAAGTAAAAGCGATAGTTGAAGCAGAAGTACCAGACGCCTTCAAACCAAAGAAAAAAAGAGTGGCTGCAAAAAAGAAAACAACTGCAAGAAAAACAACTGCAAAAAAAACTACTACTAAACGAACAACAAAAAAGAAATAAATTATGAGCGAATCAGGAACAAATCAAACCGTGATGAGAATGTTCGTTCTTGTTGCAGTATTCATTTTACTTTTTGGAGGTGCTGCGGTTTATGCCGCCTATCAAACAAAGCAACTCAAAACAGAGTTAGAGGATACAAAAGCTGCCTTAGAGGCTTGTGAAGGAAAAGTTGAGTAATTTTTAGATTATTGAATTGTGCTGATTCTATCAGCATTCCGAAACATGGATTTTAAACTGTTTTTGACAAATTTTATTGAGCTTTAATATTAAAAGCGTTGATTTTACAATAAGATCAACGCTTTTTCTATGCACCCGTTCCCTACTCTTTCCCCTTCATTTCTCCTATATTTCTACACAAAAAAGATGATAGATATCACTTCTTAGCGAATTTTCGCCCTGTTTATTTTTTAACATCTTATCATCGGTTATTTTTACGATTTATAAACTAAAAGTTAGAAAAAAGTTTATTTCAAATTTAAAAAATACTATATATGTCGAAAGTACATTCTTTCCATATTCCTGTGATGGGAATTGGATATACAATAGATACACCGCTGAAAGTAGCTCAATACGGTATTGATTCTGTGATTTCTTTGGTCGATGATATGTTATTGGAGCGATTACGAAAAATGTATTGCGAAAAGTATCAGCAGCCTTATGAAGCGATTACGGAAGCGGTTGAGGATTTTCGGGCGAAGCGAATCACCGCTTATTTGGACTTGATGCACGATTTAGCGAAAGCCAAGTTTGAGCAAATCCAAAATGCTACAGAAGAGGCTCAAAACGACTTAAAAAAATACGTCGATTTGTTGCCTAATACGGCAGAGGTTAAACAGCATTTTCAAAATATGGAAATGCCGAAAATCGACTTAGAAAGTATTAAAAGTTGGTTTAGCGAACGCTTGTCAATGGGAAGTATTGATGTGAATATTATGACGAAAGTCGATAAGGAAAACTATCGAAATAAAGAAAAGTTACCAGCTGAATACAACGATGCACACGCTGCATTGAGAGGTTTTGCGAATAGTAAACTGACCTCTTCGGTTGTTCTTTCGGCAGGTATGAATCCTCGATTGTATAGTTATATGGATAATTTCGATGATTTTTTTCCGAATGAAAATGGCGAATTAAATAAGAAAATTATTTTAAAAGTAAGCGATTATCGTTCTGCGTTGATTCAAGGTAAGTTTTTAGCAAAAAAAGGACTTTGGGTGTCGGAATATCGTATCGAGTCTGGTTTAAATTGTGGTGGCCACGCTTTTGCGACAGAAGGTTATTTGTTGGGGCCAGTTTTGGCAGAGTTTAAAGAGAAACGTCAAGAACTAATTGAGCAGGTAAATTCGGTTTTGGTAAAAGCTTTAGAAGCCAAAAATCGTACAATTCCAAATCAATTATTGTCTATAAAAGTTACGGCTCAAGGTGGCGTAGGAACATCAGAAGAGCACGACTTTTTATTGGATTATTATGGTGTTGATTCTGTCGGTTGGGGAAGTCCGTTTCTGTTAGTTCCCGAAGCGACAACTGTCGATACTGCTACTCGTCAACAATTGGCGAAAGCCAAAGAAAAAGACTTATACTTAAGTGGTATTTCACCTTTAGGAGTGCCGTTTAATAATATGCGTGGCAATACCAAAGACGCTGAAAAAGAGCAACTTATCGCCAAAGGTCGCCCGGGTAGTTCTTGCCCGAAAAAGTATGTGGAATTGAACAAGGATTTTGGGGATAAAGCACTTTGTACTGCTTCTCGTCAGTATCAATATTTGAAGCTGAATGAACTGAAAGCAAATGGTTTGACGGACGAAGCATATCAAAAAGAATTTGATGCGATTACTGAAAAATCTTGTATTTGTGTTGGCTTGGGAACATCAGCTTTACTGGATTATGGTTTGGATACAAAAAAAGAAAAAGAAGGAGTTTCGGTTTGTCCTGGCCCTAATTTAGCGTATTTTTCCGATGTGATTTCTTTACAGCGTATGATTAATCATATTTATGGTCGAGAAGAGAATTTGGCTCGTCCCGATCGACCGAATATGTTTATCAAAGAGCTGAATATTTATTTAGACTATTTCAAAAAGGAAATTCAGCAATCTGCAGATAATTTTAACCGCAAACAAGCAAAATATTTAGATCGTTTTGCCAATAATTTGAATGATGGAATTGAGTATTATTACAATGTTTTTGAAAAGGTTCAATCTCGTTTTGAAGATAAAAAAACGGCTATTTTGAAGGAATTAGAAGAAGGAAAACAGACTTTACAAAAGATGATTGGAGAAATTGAAGTATTGAAAGAAAAATAATCCTTTGCAAACTATTATTTATCAAACTATTAATGGTTGATTTTTAATAGGATTAAACGAAGTTGTGAGTAAGTTGAGATATTTATTTTGATAATGAAATTACAAACCTATAAGACATTAAAAATCTTATAGGTTTGTCGAAATATAGCCCTTAACCTACTTGCTTTATAACCCTAAAATTCTTTTCACATCTTCTTTATTATCAAGCTGTTGTGATAACTTATCTAATGTAAAAGTAAACTGCTTTTTATTTTTAATTTTTATAAATTCACTGGCTTTTGCTACGGCAATTTCACCCTTTTTCGATACCAGCCATAGTACATTTTCTGCATCCGGATTATAAGCGATTTTAGTTTGTTGATTAGTATAAAAACGTTGAACTCGACCATTCGTTTTATCAGCTACATAAACCATATAATAATCGATAGCGTCACCGTTTTTGTCTTGAAAATTGGCTTTTACTGTTCGTTTCTCGACGGGTTCTGGTTTGTCACAATTCCAGATCCCGAATTCTGTCAAATTGAAACGGTTAATGATTATTTGATTTTTTAGATTCAAATCCATTTCACGCATAGCAACGATTCTTGCTTTGTTATATGCCCGTTGAAGTTGAGCAATTTCCTGTTCAAGCTTTTTTATTTCAGAATCATAAGTTGCATCAACCTCAATATTATTTCTCCCCTGCTGATATTCTGCTAGTAAAGCATTATATGCAGCCAATTCTTGTCGATATTTTGCTTCTGCTTTCTCCAATTCTTGACCAGTTAAGACCGGCGAAACCATCAATTCGACTTTCGTCTGCCCAGTTGCTAATCGTAATCTAAAGTTCTGATTATCAATTTTATACAATTCGACTGTTCTCCAAACGATATCCGAAATAGCTTTTTCATAAGCTATTTTCTGGTCTGCCGAAACTTCCCACATCACATTAGCATATTTTGTTAAATCTTCGCCTTTGTAAGGAGCTTGTTCAGCAAATTCAACGGAGTCATCGGATGCTGACTTAATACTATTTTCAATAGTGGCGAAAGCCGACAAATCAAAATCTAAAACAAAATCTTCCCCATTTGTACGTTTGGGCGGAATTGGCTTTTGTGGTAAAAAATTAGTCGTTTGTTGCTTTTTCTTCGTTTTCATTGCCTTCCATTCCTTCAGTTGATTGTGTGCTAAAGCTATTTTTTTGACAATTTCGCTTTCCGCTAATGCAGCATCAATACGTTTTGAAGTCGCTGCGTCCAGATCAATCCTCACATCATCTAAAGCGACATATTCCCAGTTTTTGACAACGGTATCTAATTTGTAAACATTATAATCTTGAATTTTGTCCAAATTCGTTTGAGCTACTAATTCGATGGTTAAAGGTGTATTTGGTCGAATGGTAATGACCTTATTTTTGTAGTCGCCAGCGAGTTCCATCATACCGACCGAAGCCATATTATACTGCACATTTGCACTATCATACTGCATCGGAATTCCCGAAAGGAAAATTTCTTCAACGTTTTGATATTTGCGATATTTCAATGCGACCATTCCAGTAATCTTAGTACCCGAAGCATCGACAAAAGCATTTTTAGGAATAATAATTTTTGTACCATCATCCATTACAAATTCACCGCCTTTTGTAGCGTCAACTTCAAAAGTTATAAATTCTTTTTGTATCGTTTTAATCGGCGGATTGATGAAGGGTTGGGCGATTTTGTTCGCTTTTATAGGCTTAAAAAAGACCTGCTGAATCGCAAAGGTCGCCATGACCACCAATGCAAATGAAGCAGCTACCAACGCCCAACGTCGAGCTGGTCTTTGCCACATCTGAACAACTTTCGGTTGCTGTTTTTCTTCAGCTTCAAATTGTTCTAATAAAGCATCGAAATCCATGTGTTTAGCGACTGCTTCACTTGAGGGCTGCTCTGGATTAATGCGTATATCGTAAAGTTTTTTCATTTAATATGGCTCTTGAGACCTGTCAGATTTTGACAACCTGACAGGTCTATTATGAACTATTTTCTTTTTAAAATTTTCTTTTTCATACGTTCCAAAATTCGGTACGTTTTCACTTTGGCATTGCTTTCTGAGAGTTTTAAGATATAAGCAATTTCCTTGAACGGTCTTTTTTCAAAAAAACGCATTTCAATTAATTGCATTTCAATTGGTTTTAACTCCTCCAGAACTTCGAGCATCACATCTCGATATTCACCGAAGTGATCAAAATCCATTTCTTCGACTATATCTTCCAGCTGCATTTCTTCTGCACTTACAACCCGCGTTTTTTTAGTATTGCGGTAGTGTTGTGCGACTTCATTGCTGGCAATGCGGTAGAGCCAAGCCGAAAATGGTACGCCTTTAAATTCGTAACCTTTTAGTTTTTGCATTGCTTTGAGGAAAACTTGAGAGCAGATATCTCCTGCCAAACTCTCGTCACCACAACGACTTAAAATAAATCTAAAAATAGGCTCGAAGTAACGATTGTACAACGGTCGAAACAGTGCAGGATTCAGCTTTGCAGCCTGAATCTCCTGCCATTCCGATTGAATCGCCTCTGATGATATGGTTCTATTTGATACGTCCATGCGTATAGCGGTTATGCTTTTTGCTGTTACTGACAACATACTAATTTAGTTATCTTCACCTAAATAGAACACGAATCGAGCATTTTTTTTAATTCTTAATAAGAAATTACTAATAATAAATACTTTACAATCAATAACTTATAATTAAGTATCTAAAAAATTCTTTCAGTCTTTGTGTAGAATATCAATGTTTTTAGTGTTCCAATATTTAAATGTTTCACAAATTGAGTATTATCAACACTCGATTATTTTGACATTTAAACACTCGAACATTGAAACATTAAAAGAATGTCAGTTCGTGTTTGTGTTTTTTCATTGGTATAATGTCGGATATTAAAAAAGTTACAGTTTTGAAAGAAAAAATTCGTCGTTGCAGCTCGCTGATTTCCTTTTTATAAGACAATAGGGACAAGTAATACCGCTTAGTAACTGATTATTACGTATTTATTTGCGAGGCTACAACCTGATTTTACTAAAAAGGCTTTCGATTTTCATCGAAAGCCTTTTTAAATACTCTATTTAAAAAATTACGCTTTTCCTTGCATCAAATACGCCTTCAGAAAACTATCTAAATCGCCATCTAACACAGCTTGAGCTTGTGACGTTTCGTGACCTGTTCGTACGTCTTTCACCATTTTGTATGGATGCAAAACATAATTTCTAATCTGTGAACCCCATTCTACTTTTTGCTTTCCAGCTTCGATTTTTGCACGTTCTGCATTACGTTTTTCGATTTCAATTTGATACAATCGAGAACGTAACATTTTCATGGCTTTTTCACGGTTCAGATGTTGCGAACGTTCCTCTTGACACTCAACAGCTATCCCCGAAGGAGCATGACGCAAACGAACAGCAGAGTCTGTCTTATTCACATGCTGACCTCCAGCACCGCTTGCTCGAAAAGTTTCCATTGTAATATCTGCCGGATTGAGATCAATTTCTATTGAATCATCAACCATCGGATAAACAAAAACAGATGCAAACGTAGTCTGACGCTTACCTTGAGCATTAAACGGACTGATACGAACTAAGCGATGTACACCGCTTTCGCCCTTCAAAAATCCATACGGAAACTCGCCTTTCACCTCAAAAGAAACATTGCGATATCCCGCAACATCATCGGGCTGAATATTTAGAAAGTTTAATTTTCGACCAGATTTTGAGACCCACATTTCGTACATTCGAGAGAGCATCATCACCCAGTCACAGCTTTCTGTTCCTCCAGCACCACTGTTGATTTCTACCACACAATCTAATTGATCCTCAGGCTCATTAAGTGCGGTTCTAAACTCTGTATCTTCAAAAAGTGCTAAAGTATTTTGATAGATTTTTTCAACTTCTTCCTCCGAGCCTTCGCCGTCTTGCAAAAATTCCAATAAAATATCTAACTCTTCAACTTTAGCTTCGACTTTTTCATACAAATCGACCCACATTTTGTCGTAGCCCATTTCTCTCAAAAGTGCCTCTGCCTCCTTAGGATTATTCCAGAAATTTGGACTAACAGAAATTTCTTGTTTTTCTTTGATTTTGTTACGTCGGTTATCAACGTCAAAGATACCTCCTTAATACGTCCAATCTGGTTTGTAGTGTACTTAATTGATCTGTTGTCATGTTTTATATTTGAATGTTAAATTACTCGATTCCTAATAATTCCACCTCAAAAATCAATGTTGATTTTGGTGGAATACTTTGACCACCACGTTCGCCATAACCTAATTCGTGAGGAATAACGAACAAGTATTTTGAGCCGACAGGCATCAAACAAACGCCTTCTGTCCAACCCGAAATTACTTGGTTTAAAGGGAAAGAAATCGGTTCACCTCTATCATACGAACTGTCAAAAGTTTTTCCATCTACGAAAGTTCCTTTATAGTGAACTTTGACTTTATCCGTTGCTATTGGCATTTTGCCTTCACCCTTCGTAATCACTTTATACTGCAAACCACTCATCGTAGTAATCACTCCTTCTTTAGTTTTATGGTCTGCCAAATATTTTTCATTAACAGCAACTCGCATACTGTCATTTGCCTCAAAATAGTTTTCTAATATCAAGCTAAATTGTTCCATATCAAACGTTGGCTCACCGACAAACTCATCATTCACTCCAGCGATAACTTTATCAAAATTCGCCTTGCCCAGGTTACCTTCTATCAAATTCGACCCTAACAAATATCCGAAGCTCGTACTGATATCTAATGGCAAACTCAAATCTTCCGGAACATAGTTACTATCCGCCATCATTTTATTTTGAACTGTCTGAGCGAACTCCATCATAAAAGTCTGAACATTGCTGCTGATAGAATCTAAAAACGGCTGATCGGTTGCATCGTCAAAAGCTCCGCCTTCTCGCATTCCTTTTCCAAATGCTTCTTGTTCCATCGAGGCAATTCCCTGACGCTTTAAATAACTGCCCATCGACAATCCCAAAGCATAAGCAACCGAATCCGGGACTTCGAATGCCAGAGAATATGGATTTTCTTTTTTACTAACCTTTTTACTTGGATTACAAGCGATAATTGCTACTGCAGCAAAAATGATAAGAACGATATTTATCTTTTTCATGTGTGACTTTGACTAATTTATAAAGTGCAAATGTAGGGATAATAAGATAATTATGAAGAGAAATGTCTTCTGTGGTAAAAAAATCCTGATTATTACATTTTATTCTCTTAACAGTAATGTATTTTTAAAGCATTTTGCCAAAGAATGACGCCAATCTTATAGTATCA
>CBFIHR010000007.1:0-98643 GCA_965662365.1 Saprospiraceae bacterium | reverse complement strand
TCCTGACCGCAAGCCGCAACCATCAATAATATCATTGATAAATAGATATATTTCATGTTTTTGTAATTTATATAATTTCTTAGCATTGCAATACGATTTCCTTCGCTTACAATACGATTTCTTTCACTTACAATACGATTTCTTTCACTTACAATACGATTTCCTTCGCTTACAATACGATTTCTTTCGCTTACAATACGATTTCTTTCACTTACAATATGATTTCTTTCACTTGCAATACGATTTCTTTCACTTACAATACGATTTCTTACCGTTACAATGTGATATATTTTATGTTTTCCAATTTGGTTTCTAATCCTATTTCAAACTTAAAATTAAGTTATTGAAATGACTTTTGAGTCGTTTGTTTTATGACTTTTGATAAATGAATAAATCTAATTATTGGCATCTAAAAATATATTTTTCATACATAGGTTTCAAGCTATCAGGAAGTTCATAATTATAATTCTTCATTGCTTGTTTAGTAATTAAAGGTCTTCCTATTTCTACATTGGTTGAGTCATATGCAACAATGATTGGGATTTTTCTTAAAATTTCTCTTTTTTTATGATTACTTGAGTAACAATACATACTATTATAAAAGGCTAATGTTCGGCTTTTATTACCGACATAGTATTTAAACCTTGTTTGAGATGGATTACCATATCTCTTATGATTAAAATCAGTAATATAACCATAAGTAAAGGCTATATTCTCTTTCAAAGATTCTTCAGTATTACAACTGGTAAAAAACAGAATACCTGTAAGAAACGTAATTAATAAAGTGTACTTCATTGTTTTTAATATTCGTTACTTCAATTGTCTTTATGCCTTTTGGCTGCCCCGAAGCCTCGGTAGGCAAATGATAGACCTCAACTTCATCAAGATTTTAATTAAAGCATTCCTCTTGTTTTCCATGAAAGCTGAATTCAAGGTAGATGAATGTTTGAGCGGTGATACCCTTAATGATTATTTTCGACTTCTTCAATAAACGCCACACAAGCCTTCTCTGGCTCACTCGTCTTCATAAAATTCTCCCCAATCAAAAAGCCATCAAAACCAGCTTGACGCCATTCGATTTTACTGACCAAATAACGAAATATATTGAGCAAAAACATAAGTTCCACTATGAGTTCTTTTCTCCAAAATATTCAGTGCGACTAACTCATTAATAATTTTATAATTTGAAGCATTAGAAAGTCCTGTGAGTTCACCAACTTTTATCACATCAATTGTTGGGTGTTGATATAAATAATTCATAATCAACTGAATATTAACAGCACGTTTTCCGAATTTCAAGATTTTAGTATCCAAATCCGCTTTTAATTTCAAGACCTTATCAAAGGTTTGAATCGATTTTTCAGCCGTCTCAATAATGCCAACCAAGAAAAATTTAAACCATTGTGTCAAATCATTAGACATTCTAACACGCATCAAATTATCAAAATAATTCATTCGATGACGCTCAAAAAAATCCGATAAATACAAAACAGGTCGTTTCAAAATACCTTTTTCTACCAAATATAAGGTAATCAACAATCGCCCGATTCGACCATTTCCATCTAAAAACGGATGTATCGTTTCAAACTGATAATGTACCAAAGCGATTTTTAATAATTCGGGAAAAATATTCTCCTCATTATGAACAAATTGCTCCAAATCGCTCATCAAATCATTCACCGAATGATGAACGGGCGGAATAAAACTTGCATCTCTCAAGGTTGCACCACCAATCCAATTTTGACTATTCCGAAAATCACCAGGTTGCTTATTTTGTCCTCGCACTCCTTGCAATAAAATTTGGTGTGTTTCTTTAATCAAGCGAGTAGAAATTGGCAAAGTTTCCAATCGTTCAACCGCAAAATTCATGGCTGCAATATAGTTCTGCACTTCTTCCCAATCATTCAATTTCTCTTTAGGAATATCCGATTTGGATAAAACAGCTTCTTCAATATTCGTTTGCGTTCCTTCAATTCTACTGGATTGCGTCGCTTCTTTTGTGACGTGCATTTGAATAAATAAATCTGTATTCGGCACATATTCCGAGTACATATCTAATTTTCCCAAGGCTCGATTTGCCTCACTCAATAATTGTATGATTGCCATGTCTTCCAAAACCCAATTTCGATTGATAAAATTAGGTTGAAAGCTTTTATAGCCAATTTGTTGAATATTCGTTCCTGCACTAAATTTTTTCATAACTATATCAATTTTGTAGAATTTCAATCTTAATCATTTAGATTAAACACTAAAATCTATAATTAATTTTATTTCATTATAGATTTTATATAAAAAACTATAATAAAATAAAAAATAATTCTACGAAATTGCCTCAACAAACTCCCGACAAGCCTTCTCCGGCTCACTCATCTTCATAAAATTCTCCCCAATCAAAAAGCCATCAAAACCAGCTTGACGCAATTCTACAATCGTTTTAGGATTAGAAATGCCACTTTCTGAAATTTTTAAAAAGTCGTTTGGAATTTGATTGACCAAATTATAAGAATGTTGCAAATCCACCGTAAACGTCGTCAAATCTCGATTATTCACACCGACCAAATCCACAAAAGGACAAATTGAGCGTTCGAGTTCTGCTTGATTATGCACTTCCAAGAGTACTTGCATTCCCAGCGATTGAGCTAATTTTCCAAAAGTTTGAATTTCATTCGGCGACAAACAAGCCGCAATCAACAAAATCAAATCCGCACCAATGGCTTTGGCTTCCACAATCTGATATTCGTCCACCATAAAATCTTTCCGCAATAGCGGAATCTCATTAAAACGTCGAGCGGCTTTCAAGTCTGCATCTGAACCACCAAAAAAGTCCACATCTGTCAACACCGAAATCGCAGAAACCCCTGCCGAAACGTAGCCTTTTGTTATCGTTTCAATATTCGGATTTGGATGAATAATGCCTTTTGATGGCGATTGCCGTTTGAACTCGGCAATGATGCCCGAACGTTCTTTTATAAATCTCGTTGCTGCAAACGGCTGTCGGTCGAACAATGGCGATTTTTCTAATTGTTTGATAGAAATTGCTTGTTTACGTTGTTCAACTTCGGTGCGTTTATGTGCTGTTATTTTATCTAAAATGTTCATAGTTTCCTTCGTTAGAAACCGTGTCGTTCTTGAAAACTGACATGATTTAATCACCCAATAAAAGTTTCAAAAGCCTTCAAAGCCTTGCCACCCAACAGACTCGCTTCCGCTTCCGCCTTCGCATCTTCGTAACTTAAGTCTGCTTTCGACACTTGAATCGCCATCGCAGAGTTAGCCAAAACTGCTGAATTTTGAGCAAGAGTTCCTTCACCTTTCAATATTGTTTTAAAGATTTTAGCCGCTTCAGGAATCGTTTTTCCACCAGCCAAATCCGCTTGTCGCAATTTTGAAAAACCTAAATCCGATGGTTCAACTAACCGTTCTGAATCATTAGAAATAACTTTAGTTGCACCAGTCAGCGAGATTTCATCATAACCATCTAAAGCGTGTAAAATCGCAAAACGTTTATCCGTTTGTTGGTACAAATAACCGTATAATCTTGCCAATTCTAAACTAAAAACACCGACTAATTGCTTCTTCACAAATGACGGATTCACCATTGGCCCGAGCATATTAAAAAAGGTTTTTACGCCCATTGCACGACGTACCGGTGCAACGTGTTTCATCGCAGGATGAAAAAGCGGTGCGTGTAAAAAACAGATATTTGCTGTTTCGATTTTACGTTGTAATTTGTCAATATCGTTGGTAAATTCACCACCAAAATATTGTATCACATTCGATGAACCAGAAACGGACGAAACGCCATAATTTCCATGCTTTGCGACTTTTACACCTGCTCCAGCTACGACAAAAGACGACAGTGTAGAAATGTTAAACGTATCTTTTCCATCTCCGCCAGTTCCGCACAAATCCATCGCATCATATTCCGCCAAATCCACAGGAATACACAGTTCTAACATGGTATCCCGAAAACCTTCGAGTTCATCAACCGTAATGCCTCGCATGATAAAAACCGTTAAAAATGATGCAATTTGCGACTCGTTATATTTGCCCGAAGCAATGCTTTTGAGAATTTCTTGTGACTCGCTTTTCGTGAGCGTTTTATGTTCGTATAAGTGATTTAGTATTTCTTTCATCTGTTTTGTGTTTCACCTTTCCCTAACCCTTTTCTTGAGAAAAGGGTTAGGGAAAGGTGTCAATTTGCTAACCAATTACTTATCATTTCCTTTCCAAATTCCGTCAAAACCGATTCAGGGTGAAACTGCACACCTCGCACATCATACTCCTTGTGTGCAATCGCCATGACTTCGCCATCTTCGTCCGTTGCGGTGAGTTCCAAAACGTCGGTTAGACTATCTTTTTTGACTGCCCAAGAATGATAGCGACCAGCCTCAAACTCATTTGGAATGGCTTGAAAAAGCACTTCGTCCGTTTTTGTTACTTTAATTTGTTTTGGAATGCCATGCAGCACATCGCCCAAATTGAACAACTCCGCACCAAAACATTCTCCTATCGCTTGATGCCCCAAACACACGCCCAAAATGCTTTTTGTCGGTGCATATTGCTCAATTAAATCTTTTAAAATACCTGCTTCTGAAGGAATGCCTGGTCCAGGTGACAATAAGATTTTATCGTATTTATCAACTGCTTCTAAGCTAATTTTATCATTTCTAAAAACATCCACTTCGTACCCTAACTCCTTGATAATGTGTACCAAGTTGTATGTGAATGAATCGTAATTGTCTAATACTAAGATTTTCATTTTTTAAGATGTGAGACGTGAGATGTGAGATATGAGATGTACTTTTTGTCTAACATCTCATATCTCCTATCTCACATCAAAAATTATAAACTTTCCGCCAATTCCATCGCTTTCCTCAACGCTCTCAATTTATTATGTACTTCCTCTTTTTCTTTTTCCGTATCGGATTTAAAAACAACCCCTGCACCAGCTTGATAAAAGAGTTTATTGTGCTGACTTTTGAACGAACGGATAATAATTGCATGATTGAAATTGCCATCAAAACCTAAAAAGCCGATTGCCCCACCGTATTGACTTCGATTTACGTTTTCATATTGATTAATCAATTCCATAGCTCGATATTTTGGAGCTCCCGAAAGCGTTCCTGCTGGAAAAGTATCAGCAATTACTTCGAGTTTATTCCCTTGTACTAACTCGCCCGAAACTTTAGAAACTAAGTGGATAACATGCGAATAAAATTGTACTTCTCGATAAGTTTCAACAGCGACATTTTTCCCGTGACGACTCAGATCATTTCGAGCCAAATCAACTAACATGACGTGTTCTGCATTTTCCTTCGGATCTTCCGAAAGTTCCCTTGCTAATTTAGCGTCAGCTTCATCATTGCCGGTGCGTTTGAACGTCCCCGCAATCGGATTGATACTTGCTTTTTCGTTATGAATAATCAATTGAGCTTCGGGCGAAGAACCGAATAATTTATAGCTACCATAGTCAAAATAAAATAAGTATGGCGATGGGTTTATGGCTCGTAAGGCACGATAAACATTGAACTCATCGCCTTTGAAACCTTGCTCAAAACGCCTCGCTAACACAATTTGAAATACATCGCCTCGACGACAATGTTCCTTGCCTTTGTCGATGATATCCATATATTCTTTATCGGTGTAATTTGTGGTTTCTGCACCATTTTTGCGAAAGCGAAACGGTTGATTATTGCGAGAATTGATATAATCTAAAATCGTTTTAAGTCCCGATTTTTGCTCACCAAAAGTATGTTCAAAAATGTATAATTCGCTATTAAAATGATTCACTGCAATCACAAAACGATACGCATGATACAAAATATCAGGAATCGCATCAGCATCATTTTTATAATCTTGAATCTCAATATCTTCAAAATGCCGAACGGCATCATAGGTCTGAAAACCGAACAATCCATTATTCGTAAACTTAAAATTATTATCCTCAATTTCAAATTTGCCAATGAATTGACGAAGTTCATTTATCACATCTTCAGCTGGTTTCGTTTCCGTTTTTCCATCAGGAAATTCCGTTGTGAGTTGTCCGCTTTTGACTTCAAATTTCGCTATCGGCTCGCAACAGATATAAGAAAAATTATTTTCCTTGCTGTGATAATCCGAACTTTCCAACAAAATCGAATTAGCAAATTTATCTCTCAAATTGAGGTAGATATTGACAGGCGTCACTCGGTCAGACAAGCGTTTGATGTAAGTTGTTTTTAATTGATATTTCATCGGATAGATTTTATTCTGACAATAAAAAAAGGGTTCGTGAACGACACGAACCCTTTTTAAAAGTGGTTTTATAATTAGATTTACATATATAAATCAGCCGTTCACATCGAGGTTATCGAAGTGCCAACGCCAATTTTTTGTATGTAAGAAAGTAATATTCATTTTAGAATTTGATAATAATTTATCTATTTGTTTAAACAATTAATAACAGTATTAAATATTTTATATCGCAAACGTAATAAATAATTCATTTACTTTCCAAATTTTTATAGTTAATTTTTCTAAATGTAATTAAATTACACCCTAAGCATTTCATTCCTATTTTCAAAAATCACACTTTCCATCTTTTGCAGCAAGTGCTGTTTCAAATCAATAATCTTATCCGTTTGCTCTTGACGATTATAATAATCCATCAATAAATAAGCGTAATGCAAAAAGACTTCTCGTGTCGGTTTTACGTTTCCGATTATTCCGTGAATTGCACTTTCGGGCAAGTTAAAAAACGCACCGCCACAAGTCAAAACGATTCTATCAAACTCCAAATCGTAGTTGTGTGCATCGGCTGTAATGCCTTCATCTAACGTATTCGCCCCATACACATGAAGCGTCATATAACGCTCCGTCGTCGCATTTCCCATTTGATGAATCAAGGCATTATTCACCTTTATCGCCGTTCCTGAAGGCAACATTTCCTTTTTCGCAAACGATAATTTTTCATTTTTCAAGTTATAAATAAAATGATGTGTGTTGCCAAAAACCTGCACAACACCCCATTCTGTATAACCGTGATTGTGAATCGACGAATAATCGCCCGGTTCCCAAGACATCACCATCACTTCAAAATTTCCAGCATCATACACCAATTTTCGACCATAGCAATCTTCCACAGGATGACCAAAATCCGCATATTCCATCATATCTTCTAACTGAACATTGGCTTCCAAAACGACTTCTTTTGCTCTTTTAGGCGATAATTTTCCTTCTACTTTAATCGTGCTATCAATCAAATCTACTAATCTTGATAAAGACGTTGGTAATGTGACTTTTTCCATTTGTTTTATGTTTAAAATTTAGTATAAAAATATCTAGTTTATCAAATATTGCATAATCACAATATCCATCCATTTTCCATTTTTGAAGCCGATACTTTTTTGTCTTCCGACAATCGTATAACCGAGCCTTAAATTATACTCGATACTGGCCGTATTCGTCGCAAAAATCTTCGCTACCAAATGACGATAATTTAAGGATTTGCATTGAGTTATCAAAAAACGCTTCATTAAACTTCCGTAACCTTTTCGCAGCTCAGATTGCGTCAAATAAATCGCTGTTTCGCACGCAAAACGATACCCTTCTCGGTCACTATACTTCTTAATAATTCCCCAACCAATAACCGTATTTTCTTTTTTCAAAACATACAATCGTTCTCTATCATTGAAATGATCGACCCAAGATTTTATCTTTTCGCCATCGTACAATGAATCTTGCATAGTTGCATTTCCAAGTAAAATATATTCGTTATAAATATCTGCAATACGTTGATAATTATCGCTTTGTGCGATTTCGATTTTTATATTTTTGTCTTGAATTTCCATTTTAAAAACTCAACAGCATCCGTCATACTTACGATTGAACCCTCTCTCGATCGCCCCTAAAAGGAAAAGATCAAGTACGAGTTCAATCGTAGGAATGACAAAAAGTTAGTGTGTTAAAATTCGTCCAGCATTCATATTTCTAATTTCCCTATTTTCAATTATCAATTCACCATTCACCCAAAGATATTCAACACCATCAGAAAGGCTTCGAGGAGCTGTATAAGTCGCATTCGCTTTCAGTGTATCAGGATTAATTAACACCAAATCCGCAAAGTAATCATTGGCAATCTGCCCCCGATTTTTTAGTTTAAAAAACTGTGCAGGTAAATACGTGATTTTATGAATAGCCTCTTCCCAATCTAAGGCTTTTAAGTTCAAAACGTAGCGTTCCAAATACTCCGTGAAAGCACCATAAGAACGGGGATGCGGCTGCCCAATCGACTTCGGTGCATTAATCGGATAACTCCAAGAGTCCGTACAAATCATCGCCTTTTTCCACAATATTGCCGTATCAATATCCTCTTGATTAATACAATGATAAACAATCCAAGTCTCCGTACTTTTAGTTAATATTTCTGCTATCGTTTCGCTTTCGCTCAATTGTCGTTCTGTGGCAATTTCAGCAACGGTTTTTCCAAAATATTCAGGAAATTCATCAGAGATAATCATCATTTGCGTCAAGTCATAATCTCGGACCTTTATCCAATCCGCAATATCTTCGACCACCTTTTTATCTTCTAATTTTTTTGGAATATTAGCAATCCCTTCTTTCAAAATATAATTAGGAATAAAAGCACGTAACTTCGTCGAAATCGCCGTGTAAGGATAAACGTCAATCGCTGCTTGAAGATCGGGGTGTGATGCGTTAAAAGCTTCAATTTGTTCGATAATTCGTGGAATTTTCCCCCAGTTTTGCTGTTCTGCGGCCTTCAAATGACTGATTAACGTCCGAATATTTGCCAGTTCACTTATCGTTAAAGCTTCCTCAATTGCCGTCTCCACATCATTTCGTTCATCCCGAACATGCGACGCATAAACACCACCTTTTTCAGCTACAACCTTTGCTAATTCTACAATCTCATTCATTTCTGCAAAACAACCAGGAGCATAAATCAACCCTGTCGAAAAACCTATTGATCCTTCATCCATGGCTTTCGCCAATTCAGACTTCATCACCTCCAACTGTTCTGGCTTCAACGATTTCCAATCGTCCATATTTCCGGCCCGCAAAGTGCTATGCCCAACCAATGTTGCGATATTAAACTGTAATTTATCTTGGATTCTATTAAAATATTCATCTGTTGTTTTCCAATCGAACGGAAAGCCAATTTCGTTGGACAAACGTTTCATAGTTGGCATCAAATACTCACCTATCGGAGCTGGTGACGTACCACAATTTCCAAAAATTTCGGTAGTAATTCCTTGATATAATTTATGGTTAGCAGCTTCGGGAAAGAAATAGCCAAAACCAGTAGAGGCATGCGGATCGATAAAGCCTGGTGCCAGGATTAATCCTTTGGCATCAATAACTTTTTTGGCTTCTGGCAAATTTTCATCTTTATCAAAAACTATAATTTTATCATCAAAAACTCCAATAGCTTTAACCGTTGATTTTTCATTTAAACCAGTACAAATTCTGGCATTTTTTATAAGGTAATTCAGCATAAAATATATTGATTTTTTCTATTACTTCACAATTAAAAAGCTTCCGATTTTTTATCACACCGACGTAAATCATTGTTTATCAATTATTTGAACCTCCACCAGTAAAATCCTCAAAATTTTTGATTTTAAACTTTCTCAAGTTCTGCGTTCTTACGTTGAGGCGATTCTGACCTACATCGAAATGACGAGTTGTGCTTAGTTTTTTAGTTTTATTTTTTATCCAAAAACTTGAATCACTTCCGTCGAATATTTATCAATGGTCTCCTGAATCGCTTGATTTTGCAAGGCTTTTTCCACATTAATAAAACCATTTTTCATCTCAATTTCTGGAGCAATAATATCTTCCTTGAAGTAGCGACTGGACGGACTTAAATCGTGTGCCGTTGCGTTTGGTAAAAACTGTGCTAATTCCAGATTTTGTAAACGACCAATTCCCGTCTCGAACATGCCACCTATCCAACACGGAATATCATTCTCATAACAATAATTCAGTATTTCAATACTATTTGAAATGCCGCCTACTCGTCCGACTTTTAAGTTTAATTCATCAATGACATTTAGGGATTTTAGTTTAACCAAATCGCCCATATTTTTCACCTCTTCATCAAAACACACTTTCATCGTTGGATATATTTTTTTTGCTTCCGCAAAAACGTAGTAGCGACTCGGTGCAGTCGGTTGTTCGATATAAGCATCATAAGTATTGACGAAATATGCCATTTTTCCTAAATCTTGATAATCATAACTTCCGTTGGCATCAAAACTCACATAGACTTGATTATCAAATAATAATGGATTAATTTTATCAAATAATTTGGTATCAACAAAAGGCGATATTTTGAATTTAACCCGTTTGTAACCTTCATCAATTGCTTGCTCAACAACGGCTTTCATTTCTGCAAAATCGGTGTAAATTCCTAAAGAAATACCCACTGGAACATCGTCAATTTTAGAAGATTTTAATTTCTCAGACAATTGAAAATCAGGATTGACTTGCTTTATAATTTGAAACATAGCCGATTCGACTGCCGATTTTGTAAAGTTCCAGCCTCGAATTTTTTTCATTATCAAAAGGACGTCATTGTACGATTGCGATGCTTTTAAATAAGGAACGATAAAGTGCTGAATCAGTAATTTGGCGGAAGCCAAAAACTCTGCGGAATAATATGGATCTGGACGACAGGAACATTCGCCATAGCCTACTCGACCCTCGGCATCTGTCCATTTTACAATCAACGTTTCCTTCGATTTTCGAATACCAATTCCCGATTTAAAAACACTTTTTTGTGGTAAGTCAAGCGAAAATAATTCTAATTTTTGTAGTGAAATTTGTGTGTGAATCATGTAATTTATTTGTTGTAACAACATTTCCCCTTATATACGAAAAAAAAATTAAACTTTACATCACCACATCCATGTTTCTCATAACCATAAAATACTTTTTACAGTTATCACTTTTAAGAGAAAGCGTTGTGTTGTAAATCCCTACAAAATTTCCTACTTTTAAATTTCAATAAAAACAATAAAAATCAAGGTAAATATGAATTATATCCTCGCCCTCGATCAAGGCACAACTTCTTCAAGAGCCATTTTATTTGATAAAAGTGGTTCAATTATCGCCACTGAACAGCAAGAATTTACGCAGATTTATCCGAAACCAGGCTGGGTAGAACACAATGCTCAAGAGATTTGGCAAACGCAGTTGAAAGTTGCGAAAGCAGTATTGACAAACAATAATGTGAAAGCGAGCGAAGTCGCTGCAATCGGTATTACAAATCAACGAGAAACAACGGTTGTTTGGGAAAAAAGTAGTGGTGAACCGATTTATAACGCTATCGTTTGGCAAGATAGACGAACAGCCTCCGTTTGTGATAACTTAAAGGCGAAAGGCTTGACGGATTATGTGCGTACTAATACGGGTTTGGTTATTGACGCTTATTTTTCGGGAACGAAAGTACATTGGATTTTAGAAAATGTAGAGGGAGCAAGAGAAATGGCCGAAAACGGCGAGTTGTTATTTGGTACAATTGATACGTGGCTGGTTTGGAAATTGACTGGCGGCAAACAACATATCACCGACTATACCAATGCTTCTCGGACGTTATTATATAATATCAAAGATTTAAAATGGGACGAAAAAATGCTTTCGGAGCTGAATATCCCGACCACTATTTTACCTACGGTAAAGGCTTCAAGTGAAATTTATGGTGAAACCGAAGCCTATCATTTTGGTGGAAAAATCAAAATCGGCGGTATTGCTGGCGATCAACATGCGGCTTTGTTTGGGCAAGCCTGTTATGAGGTCGGCATGGCAAAAAACACTTACGGGACAGGTTGCTTTATGTTGATGAATACCGGTCAAAAAATGGTACATTCTAAAGCTGGTTTATTGACGACTATCGCTTGGGGAATTAACGGAAAAGTCACCTACGCTTTGGAAGGTTCTGTCTTCGTGGCTGGAGCTGCGATTCAGTGGTTGCGTGACGGTTTAAAAATCATTGACGATGCGAGAGATTCAGAGTTTTATGCGATGAAAGTACCGAGTACCGACGGTGTTTATGTCGTTCCTGCTTTCGTTGGTTTGGGTGCGCCGTACTGGGATATGTACGCCCGAGGTGCGATTTTTGGCTTGACTCGTGGCACGACAAAAGCTCACTTGATTCGAGCAACCTTGGAGTCTTTAGCGTATCAAACTCGTGATGTCTTGAGTGCGATGGAAAGCGATTCGGGCGTTGAGTTGAAAGGGTTGCGAGTCGATGGCGGTGCGTCATCAAATAATCTATTGATGCAGTTTCAGTCAGATATTTTAGGGGCAACTGTAGAACGCCCTGAGGTGATAGAAACAACTGCTTTGGGAGCTGCGTACTTAGCAGGGTTAGCCGTCGATTTTTGGCAAAAAGAACAAATTATAAAAAATTGGCAATTGGATAATCAGTTTCAACCTGAAATGGCCGAAGCCGAAAAAGAGAAATTATACAGAGGTTGGAAAAAAGCCGTAAAACGGTCGATGGATTGGGAAGAGGAGTAAACAGTTGACGGTTTTCTATCACTTTTAACAAAATTATGAAACAACTAAAACCAGGTTATCAACTCAGTTTTCCGTCGGACAAAGAGGTTCGGGTTACGTATCCGCCGAATCCTAATATTTGGGTCGGTCGGCTGTCCAACCTGGTTTTATCTATTAGTGTGATTTTATTTTTGCTGTCGGTTGTCACCGAATTAGTCAGCTGGAATCTGATTGTTATATTTTTGGGATTAAGTGCGGTTTCTATTCTTTTTAGAGTTCGATTTCCATCGAATAGTCTAAAGGAAATTACTTTAAAAACCGATAATTTTAAATATGCTTATGTCATCGGTATGAATAATCGGGAGCGGCATATTTCACCGCCCGTATTTATTGATTTTTCTGTAACTATTCAATCGGATTTGATTAAAGTGTCGTTTATGGAAATCGTTTTAGATTTGTACAATATGGACGATTTGCCGATTTTTATTGATAAAATAGCGGAAATGTTTAACATGAAATATGTGGATACTTGTCGGCTTTCGAATAATCAGGAAGTATTGATGTATCAACAGAAAAACCTTTCTACTATCATTTATCCGACCCTAATTAATGTCGTTTGGTTATCAAATGGTGTAGAGTTTCACGATATGGCGAACCAGTTTTTTTGGTTAAAATTTGATGAATTACATCAGCAGATTTTTTATTATGATAAAAATACGATGTTACCAAAGTTGATGATTCCGTACCATGATGTGCAGCAAATTGATGTCATATTTAATGCCGGGAAATGGGTCGAAAATGGTAAAAACCGGATTATTATTAATGTAATTTTGAACAACCTTACGAAACAAATGGTTTTTGAAACCACGCTAAGAACGAAAAAACAAGAACTCACCTCCTACCGGGATACAAATCTAATTTTCATGGAAATGAAAAAATTACAACACCTAAAATCAATCAAAATCACGAAGCAATTCAATATTCAATAAAAATAATGAAAGACACCAAACACTTTTTTACGACAAACTTAATGCGTTGGTTTGCTTCTCATCATCGTCCGATGCCGTGGAAAGGAGAAAAAAATCCGTATCTTATCTGGTTATCAGAAATTATTTTGCAGCAAACTCGTGTCGAACAAGGTTTGCCGTATTTTCTAAAATTTAAAGAAAAATATCCGACCGTGACGGATTTAGCAAATGCTCCCGAAGATGAAGTGATGAAAATGTGGGAAGGTTTGGGGTATTATTCGAGAGCAAGAAATTTGCACTTTACGGCAAAATATATTGCAAAGGATTTGAAGGGCAAATTTCCGAAAACACACACGGAAATTTTGAAACTAAAAGGGGTCGGTGCTTATACCGCAGCAGCGATTGCGTCGTTTGCTTATGACTTGCCGCATGCTGTTGTTGATGGAAACGTGTATCGGGTTTTGGCTCGTTACTTTGGTATCGATACGCCGATTGATTCTACAATTGGTAAAAAAGAGTTTGCAAAATTAGCCCATGAATTATTAGATAAAAAAAATCCCGCAGACTACAATCAAGCGATTATGGACTTCGGTGCAACACAATGCACGCCCAAAAATCCAAATTGTAAAAATTGTCCTTTGTCTAAAAACTGCGTAGGTTTTAATATGCAAAAAAGTGATATTTTGCCAGTTAAAATTAAAAAAATTAAAAAAAAGGAACGTTTTTTCCATTATTTGCTTATTAATTCTAACAATTCCGTATATTTACAAAAGCGTGTCGAAAAAGATATTTGGCAAAATTTATATCAATTTCCAATGCTGGAAACAGATAAAATGATGGATTTTATCGAATTGCAAAAAACAGGTTTTTGGAAAAGTCGTGTTGGGAATTTAGCGACGAGTCCTGCAATCATTTCAAAAACCTATAAGCAAATATTGACACATCAAAAGATATGGGCAACGTTTTATGAAGTCGATATTATGTCGGAATTAGAAGACGATTTAGTCAAAAATGAAAATTATATTCTTGTTCCAAAAACAGATTTAAACAAATTTGGATTTCCTAAAATCATAGATTTGTTTTTGAAAGAGAAAACCTTATCTTTAAAATTATTTTAAAAAATCAATTGCTAAATTATTGAATTATTCATCAGTTGATTTCTAATTAGTAGAATAGTAATACAACTTCAATAATATAAATATTATTAATATGAAATCATTAAATCGAGTTACTCTAATCGGTAATCTTGGGCAAGACCCAGAAATTCGTTATTTGGACAACGGCGTTGCAGTCGGTCGTTTTTCATTAGCAACAACAGACAGTTACAGAGATAAAGACGGGAACTGGCAAGATCGGCCAACCGAATGGCATAACATTGTGGTTTGGAGATATTTGGCAGAACGTGCTGAAAAAGACTTAAAAAAAGGAATGACGGTGTATGTTGAGGGAGAAATCAACTACCGCACTTATCAAGATAAAGATGGCCATGAGAAAAAAATTACGGATATCATCGCCCGTAATTTCAAGGCATTTGTGGATAAAAGAAGTAGTAGTGATAGAGACGGAATGATGCCTCCGGCAGCAAATGATCCGTTTGCGAATCGTGCGCAAAATAATAACAATCCTCCTGCTGCTCCGCAGACGAATAACACGGTAAATACAAGTGACAATAGTGATGACGGTGGTGACGAAATGGGCGACGATTTACCGTTTTAATAAAATCAACCGTGTTGCGAATTACGAGTTGTGAGTTTAACGCACCTGTGTCGTCAAATTCACAACTCATAACTCGTAACCCGAATACACAAAAACGTGGAACCAGAAGGGGAAAGGCTTTTATTACATAGCTTTGATTTACTATTATTGATTCCAAACATGGAGAACATCTTGGCGTATTTTGCCATTTTGATATTGTTGGTATGTTCTGCATTGATTTCAGGCTCAGAGGTTGCTTTTTTTTCGTTAAAAACAACAGATTTAGCAAAGTTACAAACCTCTGAAAATCATCAAGATAAAATCATTTTAAACCTATTAGCGCAACATCGTCATCTGCTGGCGACTATTCTAATCTCTAATAATTTTGTTAATATTGGAATTATCATTTTATCCTCTTTTACATTGGATAAAACGCTGATGTCGTTAGCTTTAGCGGATTGGGCCATTTTTTTAATTAATGTCGTTTTAGTCACTTTCATTTTGGTACTTTTTGGTGAAATCGCTCCAAAAGTTTATGCTAATTTAAATAGTATCAAATTAGCTCGTCTAATGGCTAAACCCTTGGAAATACTCAGTCGTATTTTTAAATACCCGAGTCATCTTTTAGTGAAAAGTACTTCTATCATTGAGCGAAAGCTCGAAAAACAAACGGATAAGGAGGAAATTTCAATCGAAGAATTGGAACACGCTATTGAGCTAACGATGCAAGGCGAGGAGGAAAATGAAACGACGATTGAACAAGAAACAAACGTTTTAAAAAACATTTTACATTTTGGAAATAGCACTGTAAAACAGGCGATGCGTTCTCGTTTAGATGTTTTGGCTGTAGATATTCAAACGTCTTATTTTGAATTATTAGATCTTATCAAGAAAAATAATTACTCTCGAATTCCTGTTTATGAAGAGCAATTAGATGAGATTAAAGGCGTTTTGTATGTCAAGGATTTGATTCAACACCTTAATCAAGGTGATCATTTTGATTGGCAAGCATTGATTCGGTCTCCGTTTCTAATTTATGAAGATGAAAAATTAGAGGATTTACTCCATATTTTTAAATCCAAAAGAATACATTTGGCTATTGTGGTCGATAGAGATTATGGTGGTATTTCGGGGATTATTACAATGGAAGATGTGCTGGAGGAAGTCACGGGTGATATTGAGGACGAGTTCGACGAGCCATTGGAATCCCTCTATTTGAAGTTTGATGATAATATCTATATTTTGGAGGGAAAAACCTTGTTAAATGATGTTTGTAGAATTATTGATATCGATATTGATACGTTTGAAGAGGTGCAAGATGAGGTCGATTCGTTAGCTGGTCTGGTGATTCAGCTGGCAGATGACTTGCCGGCTGTCAACGATTGTTTTAATTACAAACAGTTTATTTTTGAACCTGTTGCGGTCAATGATAGAACAGTGACGCAAGTAAAGGTAACGATTACAGATGCTGACGAGTTGTATGACCGGGTACATTCTTAGTAGATTATTTAATTGCTAAATTGTTCTATTGCTAAAAAATATTATACATGAATAAATTACTGATTATCACAATAATAACATTACTTCTTGTAGCGTGTGGAAGTGAAGATTATACGCCCAAACCTCGTGTTTATCCTCGCATGGTTTTGCCTGAAAAAGGTTATAAAAATGCAGAAGGGATAGATTGTGACTTTATGTTTCAGCAACCGATCGCCTCGGAAATTCAGCAAGAGAAAGAGTTTTTTGGTGAAAATATCGAAAGCAGTTGCTGGTTCGATATTTACTATCCTCAACTTAACGGAGCTGTTCATTTTACGTATTATCCGATTACGAAAGATAAACCATTGTATAAATTGGTAGAAGATGCATACAAAATGGAGGAACAACACATTCAAAAGGCGAGTTACATGGATCATGCGGCGATTGTTCGTCGTGATGCAAATGTTTTTGGAGAAATCACCAATATTGGCGGTGATGTTGGTACACCTTTTCAGTTTTATTTGACGGATAGTACGACACATTTTTTGCGTGCTGGTTTGACCTTTAATGCTTCCGCAAATTCAGATTCATTAGCTCCTGCCGTTCAGCATGTTAAAGACGATATGATCACCTTGATTGAGAGTTTTCAGTGGAAAGAGTAACTTATATTTTAAAAGAAAAGAGCTTAAAATAATTTTGACTATTAACAGATTGTCCACCGAGATTTTCTCAAAGTTTCGGTGGACAATCTTCTCATCTTTTACAAAGTAAATTGACGACTTTATAAGATATCAATTCTCTAACCATTTTAAGTCAGCATCTTTATACTTTGCTAATTTTACTTGATTTTTCAATCCGACAAATGTGGCTTTTGGAGCTTCTAATAAAAACATATTGACCAGTGTTTTAGAAATACCATTTGGATCGGCCTTATATTGATAGATAATTTTGGTTTTATTTTCTGATATTGGAGTAACTAACCAGTAACCCTTTGCAGATTTCATACGAACATGATTTTCGCTGGTTGATTTTTTAGTTGGGGCGGCTTCCATTTTCATCAAAACGCTTTTATCATCTTTGAGATAAAAGGTACTTTTAGACACTAAATCTCTATCCCAAAGTGGCCAAGGCATATCAATGGTATAGTATAAATAGCGGGTTTTTGAAGTAACTTGTTGAACCATTTGACACTTGTCTATGGCACGCATCCAGTCAGGGTGTGCCTTATAGTCACGCATGACAGCCAAAACACTTCCAATATTCACATCAACCGTTGTAATTGCCTTAAATTCTTTAATGCCACTTTCAGTTGAGCGAGTATAGATTCTTGTACTTTCATATTCATAAGCCTTTTCCCAAGTAGAAGTATTACCGGTGAAAGAGGTCATCAGAAAGCCAAATAATCCATATATGAGTATATATCTTTTCATTTCAGTTATTTTTGTAATTTGGTACAATAAAAACTAAGTCTAAAAAGGGTTAATTCATCATTTCAAAAAAAGTTTTTTTATATCCAAGGAGAGAACAATGTACTAAAATTTATTCAGAATGTTGAGGACATTCTTTTTAGTAGTAGAAAGAAAGATTAGTCATCCCCGAATACTTTGAGGATGACTAATGAAAAAGTATCTTAAAAATATTTTTTAATTAATCGTTATCAATTTCTTGACAAATAACGGTTCCGTCTGCTGCAAAAAGTACTTCTAAGTCATTTTGCATACTTTCCAAATCAACTTCGTAGCGTAACGAACCATCAGTCATAGTCAACTCATCAGCCTCGTTATCATCTAAACTATAATTAGGAAAATTCGTAGCGATGCTATTTGTTACGGCAGTCGGTAAAGCAACCGTACTGATTTCTACTTCAGAATACAAAAAGTTACCGTTCAAGTCAAAAGTTAAATCAATTTCGCTATTACCATTTTCGATTTCTACCTCGATGACCATTGTACTATCACAAGTCATGTCATAATCCACGTCCTCAATGATGTAATTAGGATAATTTGCAGTGATATAAGCTGATGCTGTCGTTGGCAATGAATCAATATTATTATTATTGTCATCATCATCATCATCGTCACTTTCTATTTGCTGACAAATAACGGTTCCGTCTGCTCCAAAAACTACTTCTAAGTCATCTTGCACACTTTCCAATTCGACTTCATAACGTAACGAGCCATCAGCCATAGTTAATTTATCTGCCTCATTATCGTCTAAAATATAGTTAGGAAAATTCGTAGCGATACTATTCGTTACGGCAGTAGGTAGATCTGACGCTCTAATCTCTGACACTTCGTATAAAAAATTATCTTCCGTATCAAATACTAATTCGATTTCGTTAAATCCAGCTTTTAATTCAATTTCAATGATAGACGTACCATTGCAATCAATATCATTATCCACATCATCAATAACATAATTAGGATAATTCGCTGTGATATAATCCATAGCAGAAGTCGACAATAATGAAGTGTTGATATCATCCATATTATTGTCATTAATAACATTAGTCAACTCTGTACACGCTGTTAAAGATAAAACGCCTAAAACTAAAAAGAAGAATCTCATAAAAATTTTAATTTTGATAAATAGTTAATTTGTTGTGTTTTGTATAGTATAGTTTTTTTGATTATCGATCTAAACAATAGTATTACTATTTTTTTATATCGAATTACTTTTACAATACGGAAGCTCTTCAGAAAACGTAGTGTCGTCACTATAATTTTTATCAAAAAAATACGTACACAATTAACAATTAATCAGTAAACCACTGATAATCAATATTTTGCACTGCAAATAAAAATCAAAAATTTATTATTCTATTTTTAAAATCTTTCCTAAAACATTTAAATGTTCCTAAGGTTTCAGTGTAAACCCTGATTTATGAAAATGAAAAGATAAAGTACCATCTACTCTTCTATCATACTTTCAGCGTTTTAGGCTCAAGAAGATTTTATACATTTCAATAGCTAAGTACCTTACCAAAAGTAATCCTGACGATATATCATTTCTATATTGGCTCTGGTCTTAAAGATTAATATGGTAATGGTAGAAATATTTTTAAAAAAAATTATACTTTGCAGTTTTCTAAAAAATACCATTATATATTTTGTAAAACTTCCACAATGATTTTCAAATCTTTGTTAAAACACTGCGATTCAAAAACTTATCAAACTATTTTGCGAAAGCGTTGATAAAAAATTAAATCAAAAGTCTTTGAGAATTGAAAAATGTTGCCCTAACTTTGTGCATGGAAACGGAAAAAATAATCACATCGAAATTTACAGGCGAAGGATTGACGTTCGACGATGTCCTTTTGTTACCTGCCTACTCCGAAGTTCTACCTCGTGAAGTAGATACCTCTACACAGTTTACTCGAAATATAAGACTGAACGTACCAATTGTTTCTGCGGCAATGGATACTGTAACAGAAAGCAAATTGGCGATTGCGATGGCTCGAATGGGTGGCATCGGCATCATTCACAAAAACATGACGATTGCACAACAAGCAGAAAAAGTACGCTTGGTAAAACGCTCAGAAAGTGGAATGATTATCGACCCCGTCACGCTGCAACCGTCCGCAACAATCGGCGATGCGGAAGCCTTGATGCGTAAGTACAAAATCGGTGGTATTCCGATTGTGGACAAAGATGATAAATTAGTCGGTATTTTGACTAACCGTGATTTGCGTTTTGAAAAAAATCCGCAACGTCCTGTTACGGATTTGATGACAAGCGAAAACTTAGTGACTGCTCCTTTCGGAACGACGCTGCTACAAGCTCGTGATATTTTACAAGCACACAAAATCGAAAAACTTCCTGTCGTTGATGATCATAATAAATTGATAGGATTGATTACCTACAAAGACATTATGAAAGAGGTCGATTATCCGAATGCTTGTAAGGATAAGTACGGTCGTTTGGTCGTTGGTGCAGCCGTTGGAGTGACACACGATATGTTAGAACGCATTGATGCCTTAGTGAAAGTCGGTGTAGATGCGGTTTGTATTGATACGGCTCACGGTCACTCAAAAGGTGTTTTAGATGCCGTTCGTTTGGCAAAGAAAACTTATCCAGATTTGGATATTGTCGGTGGAAATGTGGCGACTGGTGCTGGTGCGTTAGCCTTAGTTGAAGCTGGTTGTGATGGTGTGAAAGTCGGCGTTGGCCCAGGAAGTATTTGTACGACTCGAATCATTGCAGGTGTTGGTGTTCCTCAGCTTTCCGCAATTTTTGAAGCCTACAAAGCCATTGCTCACACTGGCGTTCCGATTATTGGCGATGGTGGAATCCGTTACTCTGGCGATATTGTGAAAGCCTTAGTTGGCGGTGCAAGTACGATTATGGCTGGTTCTTTGTTTGCAGGTGTGGAAGAGTCTCCTGGCGAAACGATTATTTTACAAGGTCGTAAGTTCAAAATCTATCGTGGAATGGGTTCTTTGGGAGCAATGCAGCAGGGTTCAAAAGACCGCTATTTTCAAGATGTAGAAGATGATATTAAAAAATTAGTACCAGAAGGAATTGAAGGACGAATCCCTTACAAAGGACATTTGTCAGAAGTGATGGTACAATATATCGGTGGATTGCGTGCCGGCATGGGTTATTGTGGTGCGAATACAATTGCAGAATTACAAAAAGCTCAATTCGTAAAAATCACCAACGCAGGTATGGCAGAATCTCATCCACACGATGTGACGATTACGAAAGAATCTCCGAATTATAGTAGAAGATAAATTCAGTTGGCAGTTTTCAGTCAGCAGTTTTCAGCCCGTAAGATTTTATAAAATCTTGCGGGTTTTATTTTTTACACCAAATCTTTACCTTTTTGCATCTATCATTTCAAAATCAAAACCATGAAATATCTTTTATCATTTACTTTTTTGCTTATCGCAATAATAGCTTTTGGGCAACATCAATCATTGGAACTTAAACCTAAACCTGCTCCAGATATTCCACTAATTTTGATAGATTCTGTGCATAAAATCGTGGACGAATATCCAACTTTAGCGATGTTTGAACACATTGAAAATTATGAAATTCGCAACGATTCGTCAAGGCGAGAAATGTTAGAAATCATTTATAAAAATATCCAATATCCACCGATTACTCGATGTACAGCTATTGAAGGAATGGTTGTTATTGGATTTATTGTAGAAAAAGATGGCACATTATCTAACTTTCATATTCGCAGAGATATTGGTGGCGGTTTGGGAGAAGAAGCACTTCGTGTTGTTAAGTTATTACCAAAATTTTCACCAGCGATTAAAGATGGAAAAGCGGTTCGGTTTCAGTTTTATATACCAGTTCGATTTCGATTAGAATAAAAACCAAAACCATGAAATATCTTTTATCATTTACTTTTTTGCTTATCGCAATAATAGCTTTTGGGCAGTTAGATTCTATAAAACAAAAGGAAGAATTAGATTGTGAGTTAATGCTTATCGTAGAACAAATGCCAATGTTTCCAGCTTGTGATTCTTTGACAGATTATACAGAACGAAAATCTTGTGCCGATAAAGCTATGTTGGAGTTTGTTTATAGTAATTTAAAATGGCCTAAAAATGCTGGTTGTGTAGAAGGAACTGCGGTTGTTAGCTTCATCATCAAAAAAGATGGAAGTATTTCTGATGCCAAAGTTATTCGTGATCCAGGTGCAGGTTGCGGTGACGAAGCACTACGAGTCGTGAACTTAATGCCGAAATGGATTCCAGGCCGACAGCGTAATCAAGCCGTTAATGTACAGATTAATTTACCAATTCGTTTTCGATTAGAATAAGTTGATAAATTAATCAGAAGGCATTTTTGAAATGCCTTCTGATTTTATGAAACCTAAATCTTCCGCTCAATCACATCTCTCAACGCATAAGCCACATCCTCATATAAAAACCTAAAACCAGTATGTTCAATTTTATTAGAACACAAGCGAACGCCCTCTAAAACAATCGACGACATTTCGCCCATCGCCAAACGCATCGCCATAGCTGGTGCAGGAACTAAAACCGCAGGCCGTCCCATTCCTTCGCCTATCGCTTCCGCTAAACGTTTGTTAGTGACCGGATTTGGAGCAACAGCGTTGTAAGTCCCGCTTACCTTTTCGCTTTCTATCGCATGAATAAACATATTCGCCAAATCGTCAATATGAATCCAAGAATAAAACTGCTCACCAGAGCCAAAATAAGTACCCACACGAACTTTATAAGTCGGCAACATTTTCTCCAAAGCACCACCGTTAGTTGATAACACAATGCCGATACGAAGTTGAGCTACTCGATCGGTGACTTCGCTAAATCCGTCATTGGCAGCTTCCCATTTTTCGACCACTTCTGCCAAAAAACCACTACCTTTTGATGCGGTTTCGTCTAATAATTGACCGCCTCTGTCACCGTAATAGCCGGATGCCGAAGCACAAATCACAGCTTTCGGGCGTTGACCGATTTCCTTGAGTTTTTGTTGTAATAATGCACCGCTTTTCACACGGCTATTAATGATAATTTCTTTTTGTTTCCTTGTCCAAGGTTTATCCGCAACACCAGCACCAGCCAAATGCACAATATAATCCGCTTGTTCTAACGCACGATTATCCACTTCACCTTTATCAACATCCCATTTATAAGCAGGAAAAGTAGAATTCATATTTTCCGTTCGGCTTAGATGAATCACTTTATATCCTCGCTCTTTTAACATTCTACTCAATCTGCCGCCGACTAAACCCGTTCCTCCTGTGATAAGTACTGTTTGCATAGTTTTTTATTGTTTATAACTTTTATTGGTGATAATTTCGTTGATCTTAACAACGGATTTTTAATAATGAATTATTATCAATTTAAGACAATTCTCAAAAAAATAGGTTCACCATTTCGAGGAAAACCAGCATTTAATTGAACAAAATCCGTTTTTCATCCAAAAAAGAAAATTCAGCGTCAAATAATACTTAATATAAGAAATTAAACGAATGATAGGTTTGACAAACAGCTATCAAAATATTGATGCTCTGATTTTTTTATGTAATAAATTCGAGCCTTGAAACCACTTAAAACTAAAATAACGAACCTAAACAATCAATCAACTATGAAACAATTAATTTACTTTTTTGTCCTTTGTTTACCAATGACCGTTTGTGGACAAAAATCCTTTTCAACAGGTACATTTCAAAATTTAGAAAGCTATAAATTGATGGGTAGTGCCAAGATTGTCAATGACGACTTACAACTCACCGATTCAGAAGAATGGGTTTCGGCGGCCTGCTGGTATCATAAAAAAGTACTGGTTCAATACGGCTTTGAAACCGAATTCCAATTTAAAATTGATAAACATGGCGGCTGGCAAGGAAAAGGAGCGGACGGCATCGCATTTGTCATCAGTAATGACCCGAAAGGATTTAACATCGGAGATTTAGGCGAAGGTATTGGTTATCAAGGTCTTTCTAATTGTTTGGTTATCGAATTTGATACCTTTGATAATCAAGAAGGTGGCGATAATCATATTAGTATTCATAATAACGGACAAAGCAAAATAAGTCGATTTAATAATCATTCTTTGGCTATAAATCATAAAATACCAGAACTTCAAAACACCGTTCGTAAAGCAAAAATCACTTATGATTTTCAATATATCCGAGTTTATATTGATGGCATATTGTACTTAAAAAAGGAAGTACATTTAGAAAAAAAGGTAAAATTAAGTCAAGGAAAAGCCTATATCGGTTTTACGGCCTCGACTGCCGGTGCGTACTCTCGTCATCGTATTTTAAACTGGAAATGGACACGTAAAAAAAAGATTTTAGCAGCCTTGCCAGAATCAAATAATGAATCCCCCCGATTCATAGCGACCAACTATAAACCGATTCATCATAGTTATCGTCAGCACAATTTTCATCCATTTTTGTCAACAAAAACTACGAAAAAATACTTACCTATACCGTCCGCATGGAGACAAGAGAATCGAACCGAGATTAAACGAAAAAATAGGTTATATTACACTTCAAACTGTTAAATTATTATAATTTCTAAATTGTTCTTTGTTTACAAATGAGTAATCGGTCGTAAATGAATAGGACTAAAATTTTGGAATCAATATGTTCAATTTTAATCGTTTGTAGTCAATCAATTCTCCGGTCATTTTTTGATATTCAAAAATCAACAACTACAACGTTTTATGGAGCATCACGAAGATCATCATCACGAACATGGCAGCAAGCAACAAACCGCTTTTGTATTAATTTTATTTGTTATTTTAATAATCATCGGTTTGTACCTTGGAATAACGTGGAAGGATTAATACGAATTTTGTTACTTAAAAACCTGACAGGTCTTAAAAACCTGACAGGTCTTGAAGACCTGTCAGGTTTTTTATATAGCTAAAGTGAAAAATTTAATCATAATTTAAGTTTGTGTTTTAAATTTAACTTGTACTTTTGGTACTAATATTTCACCAAAGTGATAATTTAGCTATGCAATTTGAACCAAAAAGATTAAGCAAAAAGAAGCAAATCGAATTATATAAAGCGTTGTTATTTCCTCGTATGATTGAGGAAAAAATGTTGATACTACTACGTCAAGGACGAATCTCAAAATGGTTTGGAGGAATCGGTCAGGAAGCGATTTCGGTCGGTGCAACAATGGCGCTCGAAGCCGATGAAATCATTTTTCCGATGCACCGCAACCTGGGCGTTTTTACGACTCGAAAAGTACCGTTTGAAAGATTATTTGCACAATGGCAAGGCACAAGTTCAGGGTTTACCAAAGGTCGGGATCGTTCGTTTCATTTCGGAACGATGGATTATAATATTGTCGGTATGATTTCGCATTTAGGAGCTCAATTAGCTTTGGCAGACGGTGTTGCATTAGCAAATAAAATCGGTCAGGAAAATAAAGTGACCATTGCTTTTACGGGCGAAGGCGGCACAAGTGAAGGCGATTTTCATGAAGCATTAAATGTTGCCTCTGTTTGGCAGTTGCCCGTTATTTTTATTATTGAAAATAATGGTTACGGACTTTCTACACCAACGAACGAACAATATAATTGCGAAAATTTAGCAGATAGAGCATTGGGTTATGGTATGAAATCGCACATTATTGATGGCAATAACGTACTGGAGGTTTATAATACGATTTCTAAAATTGCGACAAGCATCAGAAAAAATCCTGAACCTGTCTTAGTCGAATGCAGGACATTCCGAATGCGAGGTCATGAAGAAGCCTCTGGTACAAAGTACGTTCCGCAAGAACTCATGGAACATTGGGCGAAAAAAGACCCGATTTCTAATTATGAAAAATACTTAATCGAAGCCGAAATATTGAGCGAAAGCGACATCAAAACGATTCGTACAAATTATAAAAAAGAAATCAACGATACTTTAAAAAAAGCGTATGAAGATGAAGCTGTTGACGTAAATTTAGAAACGGAAACTCGTGATATTTACGCACCTTTTGAATATCGTGAAACACTTCCTGCAGGCAATTCAACCACCGAAAAACGCTTTATTGATGCGATTTCTGACGGCTTGCGTCAAGCGATGGAAAAGTACGATAACTTGGTGTTGATGGGACAAGATATTGCCGAATATGGTGGCGTTTTCAAAATTACGCAAGGTTTTTTGGAGCAATTTGGTCACGATAGAGTTCGGAATACGCCGATTTGCGAAAGCGTCATTGTTGGTGCTGGTTTGGGTTTGAGTTTGAAAGGGTATAAGGCGATGGTTGAAATGCAGTTTTCGGATTTTGTGACTTGCGGTTTTAATCAGATTGTGAATAATCTGGCAAAAGTCCATTATCGTTGGGGACAAAATGCCGATGTTGTCATCAGAATGCCTGCTGGTGCTGGCGTTGCTGCTGGGCCTTTTCACTCACAAACGAATGAAGCTTGGTTTACGCATACACCAGGTTTGAAAGTCGTTTTTCCATCAAATCCGCAAGATGCAAAAGGGTTACTTTTGGCGGCTTTTGAAGATCCAAATCCCGTTTTGTTTTTTGAACATAAAGCCTTGTATCGAAAAATTTCAGCGGAAGTTTCAGATGATTATTTTACAGTAGAAATTGGTAAAGCTGCGATTGCGAAAGCAGGAACAAAAGCAACGATTATTACTTACGGAATGGGCGTTCATTGGGCAATAGAAACCGTTGAAGAAATGAACGAAAGTATAGAAATTGTAGATTTACGAACTTTGCAACCGATTGATTACGAAACTATTGCGTCAAGCGTAAAGAAAACTAACCGTGTGATTTTACTACATGAGGATATTGAATTTGGTGGAATTGGTGGTGAGATTTCGGCTTATATTTCGGAGTATTTATTTGAGCATTTGGACGCACCGATTATGCGATGTGCAAGTTTGAATACGCCAATTCCGTTTAATGCCGAATTAGAAAAACAGTTTTTGGCAAGTCGGACTTTGAGGGAGAAGTTGGAGAAGTTGCTGGCGTTTTAATTTTTACCACAAAGGCACAAAGCAAACAAAAGGTTTTGTTTCCTTTTGTTTGCTTTGTGCCTTTTGTCGTAAAATACTATAAATACTTCTCTAAAAACCCTTCCATCGCTTCATAAAACTCAAAGCGATTTTCTTCATTTCTAAAGCCGTGGCCTTCATCTATTTTCAAAATATATTCCACATCGATGCCATTATTACGTAAAGCTTCGACCATTTGATCAGATTCTGCTTGTGCGACTCTCGGGTCATTTGCACCTTGAGCAATTAATAACGGAGCTTTGATTTTGTCAATTAAAAATACTGGTGAAGTTGCTTTCATTCGAGCATTATCTTCGGCATCGTCAGGATTTCCAACCATTTCATATAACATCTGACGGAACTGTTCCCAGTACGGCGGAATCGTTTCCATAAATGTAAATAAGTTGGAAACGCCAACATAATCAATCGCACAAGCATAAACATCTGGCGTAAGTGTAATTCCTGCCAAAGTCGCATAACCACCATAACTGCCGCCATAAATCGAAATTCTATCTTTATCGGCAATGCCTTGTTCAATTAGCCAATTCACACCGTCCGTAATATCATCTTGCATCGACAAGCCCCATTGTTTGAAGGAGGCTTCCCAAAACGCACGACCAAAACCAGTACTTCCACGGAAATTCATTTGTAAAACGGCATAACCTCGATTTGCTAAAAACTGTACTTCAGGATTGAAAGTCCAGCTATCTCTCGCCCAAGGGCCACCGTGCGGATTGACAACGACCGGTAAGTTTTTTGCTTCTACGCCTTTCGGCAATGTTAGATAACCGTGAATTGTCCAACCGTCACGGCTTTGATATCGAATCGGCTTCATTTCTGCCAATTCGTTTTCGTCCAACCACGGACTAACGTCAGCAATTTTTTCTAATTTATCTTCATTTTGAATATAAATATAATATGCACCTAACGAACGATCGCTGTAAGTACGAATCAAAAAAGTGTCCTCGGCTTTATTCGCACTGGCAATGACGATTTCATAATCGCCTAAATCTTGTTCTAATCTTTTTTGCAAATTCGCACGAGTTTCATCTAAAAAGTGAAATTGACGTTTCCAAGTCGTATAAGAAATAGTCGTCAAAACTTTTCGCTTTTTCGAGTACGACAAACCGCTAACATCAACTTCATCATGACTGAATAAAACCTCGATTTCTTCGCCTTTTTCAATATCGAATTTTACAATCGCTGCTTTATCTCGACCTAAATTAGAGGACGCATAAACGTATTGATTATCAAAGGAAAAAAACAAAGGCGAAACTGACTCCCGGAAATTCGTCGTTAAAACATTTTGAAACTCGTCCGCTTCTGTTTTGCGGTATAAAATGCTGGTATTTACGCCATCTGTCGCCGTTGCAATGCGTAATTTTCCATCGTGATCCGTCATCCATGACGTGATATAACCTGGATTTTCGGCTAAAATAGTCAATTCGCCAGTCACGATATTCAAACGATAAGGGTCAAAACATTGAGGATTTCGAGTATTTAAAGACACCAAAACGTGTTCGTCATCATTTTCTAAATCGTCAATTAATCCCGCTTGAACTTTCTCAAAAGGTGTCAAATCCACATTGTCCGAACCATCAATATTGACGGCTAAAATGTGATAATTCTCATCGCCACCAAAGTCACGAACATACAACAAACGCTCATTTGTTGCCCACATGTAACCAGAAACACTTCGGTCGGTTAGTTCTGTAACTCGTGTGATTTCATTGGTTGCCAAGTTTTTAACATGGATATTCATTCGCCTTTCGTAAGGAGCTAAATAAGAAATGTACTGGCCATTTGGCGAAAGCTGATATGCCGATGAATCGGGATTTTTAAAAAAATCTCTTAAAGGTATTTGCATCTGTATCTGTTTATTTCAATTAGTTTTAAAGGACAAAGATAAATAATTGATAAGCGATAGCGAAATCATCTTCACTCCTGAATTCACTTAAAAAGCATACTTTATTTGCCATACTAATAATATTTAAAACTCATAATCCCAGAAGGTTCGAGGATGTTCTACGTGAGATAAATCTCGGTATGTATTGTAGTAATACCAACCTGCTAACCCTAAACAGCCACCAATGAAATAAATACCAATCAAAACCTGTGTAAACAAATCATTTACAGCTCTTGTAAATCCGCTATTGAAGAAAATCAGCGCAGCGAAACCAATAATATACATCAGCGAAACCAAAATATATTTAATCCGCTTTTTATTCTGGTAAGAAATCGCTTGAATCAAGCCATTGCAAAATTGCCAAAATCCTAAAAGGAAAAAAGTCAATAATAACATAATAAAAAACGCATCCGGCTCAAATGCGAAATACAATAACATTCCGCCAATAATCAAAGTTTGACCAATGATATCTATTTTCAACAAAGTTTTTGAAATCATTATTAAAGTATTAATGATGAACTATTAACTATCATGATAATTATTAATTCATGTTTTATGAAGTTATTTTTAACAAAACACGACAACTTTTTATAAGTTTCAAAAAATATTGAAAGTTGTGATAGTTTTTGTTTTTTTAACGATTCGCAACTATTTTTATTCTAAAAGATTAGATTTATAACTATGTTTGTGAGCGAAGGGATTACAAATTATTATCATACTAATCACTATTAAAATATGACACCAGAACAAGTAAATGAGTTAATCAGAAAACGTCGTTCGATTTATCCAAATATGATGACGGACGAACCGATTTCGGACGAGATTATATGGGAATTATTAGAAAATGCAAATCATGCACCGACGCATAAATTGACGCAACCTTGGCGGTTCAAAGTCTTTACCGGCAATGCTAAATTACGCTTTGGCCAATTTATGGCAGCAACTTATAAAGCCATCACACCTCCTGAAAACTTCAAAAATATGAAGTTTAAAAAGGTAACCAAAAAAGCGGAAAAAGCTTATGCAATGATTGCAATTTGTATGCAGCGTGACCCAAATGAATCAATTCCTTTGGTTGAAGAAACAAATGCGGTGGCTTGTGCCGTACAAAATATTTGGCTCTCTGCTCATGCTTACGGAATCGGTATGTACTGGAGTTCACCAGGCTATCTTTATACAGAAGTTACCAATAAGTTTTTAGGCTTGGAGGACGGTCAATCTTGTTTAGGAGTTATTTTTATGGGATATCATAAAGCACCAGAACTACCTGCGAGACGAACGTCAATACAAGATAAAGTAGAGTGGATTAGAGAGTAATCGTGAGGATTTTTTATAAAAAAGAAATCCTTTGTGTCACAAAAATAATACATCAATTTAAAAAGCAACTCAATTAAGCTTGATAAAGAGATTTTGTACCTACAATTCTATCGAAGAAACAAATCAATTGTGACATTTATTTAATAAACACAAATCTTTTATCATATAAAATAAAAACACCTAATAGTATGATTTTCATTTTATTGCAAACATATTAAATATGTTCTAATATTGTCATTAACACACCAGACATATTTCATATTTATCTAATAAGATCCGTAATTTTTTTTTATTAATATCCTTGTCACAATAAAAAACGACTGCACGAATCAATCACAATGTATCACCGTATAAACCAATCAAATTCCCAAAAAATAAAATGAAAACTTTTAGGTAAACAAGTCCCAATAACATATTCCCCAAATTAAAAACATAGAAAGCCGATACACGCTGTATCGGCTTTCAGTATCCATCGTAATTCTGTGATAATTAGGTATTAATTTAGTTTATTAAAATGGCTTTTGTCAGTTGCTTATTATTGTATCGAATTTGTAAATAATACATTCCTTTTGATAAATTTCCCTTTTGGATATCTAATTGTTGTTCACCTTTCGGTCGGTTTCCTGCGATGATCATTTCTTGAATTGTTCGACCGTCAAGACTTACAACATTTACTTGAATTTGTGCTGTTTGTTCGGTTGTTGTAAATCGAACAATTGCATTATCAAGAATCGGATTTGGATAAACATTAATGCTTTCATTTTGTGAAATAATTGGTGTTGTATTCATTGTCGTCAGTTGTAAAGCACTAACGCCATGAGTTGTTGCCAACCAAACCTTATTGTTATAAACTTCAATATCTTGAACTTGTCTGTAACTCAATCCAGAGTTTTCCATTGTCCAGGTTGTCCAGGTCGTTCCGTCGAACATTGCCGCATTGATACGTGAACCTGCATAAATATTTCCTTCGTTATCAGAGGTGATTGTTGAAACAATTACATTACTCGTTGCTGAAGTTGCGATATTCCACATTTCCCAACTCAAACCATTATATTTATACACATCTCCATCGAATCCACCTGCCCAAAGCGTATTATCTTTATCAAAGTGAAGTGCCGTGATTTGGTCTTGAGGAGCGGTTGCACCTGTCGCTATATTTATCCAACTCGCACCATCATAACGCCAAACTTCTGCAATGCCACTTACCGTAACTGTTACATACAAAACACCATTATTATCCAATGTAAATGCTCGGATAAAATCATCTCCTAATAGCGTATTCGAGCTAGTATATGCTGTCCATGTCGTCCCATCAAATTGAAATAAACCAAACCCGGTCGCACACCATAAAGTCTGCGTTTGTTCGTCATAAAGTATCTCTCTGACATAACCCGGCAAAATCGTGTTAGCATCATTGTACAACGTCCAAGCCGTACCATTCCAATGCAAAATTCCACGGTTAGTAGCGTTTATCCAGATGTTATCCATATCAATAATTTCGATTTGGCTTAAGTTATACCAACTACCAAATAGAGAGTCAGGAAAGTCAAAAGTTCCCCAAGTTGTTCCATCGTACGTATTGATTATTTTGTTAGAAACAAAGTATTGAATGCCATTATAAACCTCTACATCTTGAACATTATTACCTGCTATAGTTGGAGTTATAATCTGAATAGCTGTAATATTTTGATTATTATTTCTTATTAAATTCAAATCGTTACCTAACCATTCATTCCCTTGATTATCAAAGAAGTAAGTTGTTAAATTACCTTCATCTAATGGAATGGTCGCTAAAATATTATCTTGTACCCAATTTCCATTTTGTAAAATATATTTACCGCTATCTTGAGCCGTAAAATAAATATCACCGTTTGGAGTTTCGCCCATTGTGAGCGTCCCTACAAAAGGAATTTGACCATTTGAAGAACTGTATTCCGTCCAAGTCGAACCATCGAATTTTCCAATTGTCCCAAAAGTATTATTTACCCAAATATTATTATTAGCATCTTCAAACAAGAAAGCATTACCATAAATAAAAATTCCTGTCGTATCGGTCATATTCTGAAAAGTCGTTCCATCAAACTTATAAACGCTAAAACTCGCTAAATACAAATCGCCTTGACTATCAATTTCCATCGCCCAAACATCGTGAAACATACTGCCAACGTCTTGCGTTTCGTACAGTTGCCAAGTCGTTCCATCAAAACGCAACAAACCTTTATCTGTACCGACCCAAACTATATTTTGATTATCAACTTCGATACAATAAGTCAAAACATTTGATGCCGTAAACAGAGAAGAAAAATCATACGTCGTCCACGTTGTGCCATCAAATTTAGCAATCGCTTGATTGTATGTACCGATCCAAATCGAGCCACTATTATCTTCGGTAATTGCCTCAACTTCATTTGACGGCAAGTTTGCAGTTGCTTTATCATAATGTGTAGTTTGTAAGGTAGTTTTATCGACTTGTACAACACCAGCTTTTGAGGAAAACCAAATCGAATTATTCGTTTCCACATAATCTGTAATCGCTTCAGGATGCACGAAGTTTTCCCAGCTTTGAGCCAATACAAGTTGGCTAATCATTGCTAAAACTGCTAATAAGGTTGCTTTTTTCATAGTATTATATTTTTTATAAACGCCTGTTCCGTTATGTCCCGATTACTCCGGAAAATTTCGGTGATAATTTTTGTATTGATAATTTGTTATTTCTTAATTCGTTACTCAAAAGTCTATCTTTTTTTGAAGGATTACAAGGTTAAATAACCTTATAAATTATATTTCTAAATTGTATTTAAGCTCTTAAAACTATGTTTATATCAATTTTTTAGGTTATAAAAATTATATTCTTACTTATCTTTACTGATCATCAATTACTAAAATATGAAAACACCTTCCAACGATATATTTAATTTGATACAATCAATGACAAAAGCAGAAAAACGATACTTTTCTCAAACGGCTACTTTGCATAAAGTAGGCGAACAGAATAATTATTATAAATTGTTCAAAGTTATTGATAATCAATCGATTTATGAGGAAAGTATCGTCAAATTAGCGATGCAGCGACAAGGCGTAACGCAGCATTTTACAGCGTTGAAATTTCAGCTAATAGAACGAATTTTGGAAAGTTTGCATCAATTTTATCAAAAAAGTTCGATTACAGAAACGATAAAACGAGAATTGCACTTTTGTCAAATCTTAATGGATAAAAATCATTTAGAAATGGCTAACAAACGGTTACTGAAAATCAAAAACACGATTGAAACCTATCAGTTACCGGAGTTTTATCCTGAATATTTTAAGATTCAGCGGCAAATTTTGGCGAAAGCCGTCTATAAAAATATTGATTTTGAAGCATTACAAACCTTGTACGAATCCATGACTTCAGCAATTAAACAGCTACAAAACTTAAACGAATACGAACGAATTAACGCTATCATTCAAAAAAAACATTATGAAAAAATAATTTTACAAAATACTGATATTGAGCATTTTAAAAACAACAGATGGTTAAATAATGAAAATATCCCTACGACATTTCGCTCTCAAGTTTTACGCTTAAATGCTTTGGCAACACTTCACTTTATGCAAGGCGAAACGGCGAAAGCGTATAAATATAATCAAGTATTTATAGCGTTATTAGAAACATCGCCTAAAATGATGGAATTGTACGGCAGCCGTTATATTTCGACCTTATCGAATTTATTGATTGATAGTTTAATCTTAGAAAAATTTGAGTCGCTTCGCCACGATATTGCAAAATTGCGTCACGTTTCAGAACGTAAACTTTTCCAAAAACAAGTACCGAATTTAGCCGTAAAAATATTTCGACAAACGTATTTATTAGAATTGAATTGGGCGATTTCGGATAAAGATTTTCAGCGAGGTATCGCTTTGATTCCGACAATAGAACCAGAGTTGAAAAAGTATAAAAAGACGATTGGCATTCATAACAAAATCACTTTTTACTACCTTTTTGCTTATTGTTATTTCGGAAATCGGCAGTTTTCTGATGCCTTAACGTATTTGAATAAAATCCTTGCGATTCGGACGACGGTCGTCACGGAAATTGTAGAATTTGCTCATTTGTTGAACGTCTTGACGCATTTTGAATTGAGAAATGATGATTTGTTAGACTATTTGATTCCTTCTACTCGACGATTTTTACGCAAAAAACGAAGCCTTTACAAAACAGAGGAAGTCGTCTTATCACACATCCGGAAAGTGACGCAAACCATTGAAAAATCTAAGCAAAAAGCACTTTGGCAGTCTTTTAAAACAAAAATTACGGAATTGAAATTGGACAAAAAAGAACAGCGAGTGTTTAACTATTTTGATTTTGAATGGTGGATTATAAACCGTATCGATTTTTGAAACCGACACGGTTTTATGAATTTACTGCTGCACAATCCAATAATTTCCGGCTCGTCTATCTTTCATCAAAACGCCTTCTATCGGTATAATTTGGGCTGCTTTGTTTTTATCCGAATTGACGATTTTTTTTATCGCTTTATATTGATAATCATCTAAAATGAAGGTGTGTTTTTTATCCTCAAAATAAAGTGATTTAACAGTTTCTTTGATTGTTTTTTTATCTGAATTAAAAGAAAATTTAACGCTTTTTTTATCTAAATAAAATGGTAAACTCGGCAAAGCATATTCATCGCTCACGGCGACAATTACTGTTCCTTCGCCTTCTAATTTTTCGACCGTTTCCGCAGTCCGTTTTGTAAACGAGCGAGCAGGTTCTAAGACAGGAATCACCAGTAACCATGTAAATAACACAAACAACAAACCGCCTGAGACTGCTCCATAAAATACCATATTCATATTTCGAGCATACAAACCGATAGCAACGATAAAACTCGTAATCCAAAGTATCATGCCAACGAAACCTGTCCGCATAATGCCGACGCCTTGCGAATAACCGATCATGGACAAAATAAAAGTGATGACAAATACCGCAATCACGCCCAAAAGCTGCGATGTTTTCATGACATTTTCCTCTTGAAAACCAGCTTTTTTTGCTCGAATTTCGAGATGCTCATTTATCGGTGCATTCTGGAATCGCTCACAAGCCGCTTCGTGATACCAGAATTTTTGAGCCATCAAAATCGCAATTGCAGGAAAAATAACAACAGAAGGCATTTGCATCGTTGTCGGCAAAAACTCAAACAAAACATAGCCAAATACAATCCAAGCACCAAAGAATAAAGCTGTTTCATCTCGCTTTACCGCCTCTTTTCCTAATCGTACCAAACTCGCTGGTAATAAAGTAATCCACGGTAAAAATCCAATTAAAAGTAGGAAGGTTTGACGGCCGATATTGACGGAAGTCGAGTTTTTTGTCAAATCGCTACTATTAAAAAACATCGAAGGGTCGATTTTAAGACTATCTGCATCGACCTTATTCATCATTGCCCAAGCAATAATCGGAATAATCGCCACGATGATTAAATAGGGTTGAATATTCATTAAGGCTTGTCGCTGCTCTTTTTTTACAAAAAATAAAACCAGCCACGAACCGACAAAAGGAATGATTGCCACAAAGCCACCATGAAAAGTAGAAAATAAAGCCGCTACCCAAAACACAATGGTCATTTTTAAATCCTTTGTTTTTAAATTAGACCAAAATGCTCCGAACATCACCGTTGCATAAAATAATAGACCGCTTTCCGCTAAATTAACTTTGGCTAAAGTCGGTAAAAGAAACGAAGAACTTAAAATCACGATTGCCAAAATTGCCGTTTTTTCATCGTACCAGTTTCGTACAAAATAGAAAAGCGTCACTAAAGTCAAAACTACATACAACAAAGCAGGAAAACGAGTCGCAAACTCACTTACACCGAATATTTCATACGAAATTATGGTTTCCCAAACTTGTAGCGGATGAAGTCTGATACCATCTACAAAACTAAAAAACGCAGGGGTCCAGTCGCCTGTAAGTGCTGCTTTTTGAGCGGTCAAGGCCACGACCGACTCTGAATTATCCCAAAGTGAAAATTGATAATTGCCTAAGAAAAATATAAATAAAACGATACCAACAAATGTAAGTTGTATATTACGGTTTTTAATGATTGATTGCATAGTTTAAAATTCTAATTTCTCACAAAGGTACAATTGAGAAAGGACTCTTGTTCAATAACCATAAGATATTTATATCCATATTAATTTCTACTTATCATTTTTTTTAATGAAATTTGCCTACGGTTTTTATATTAATATTCATTTCTACTTATCATTTTTTTTAATGAAATTTGCCTGCGGTTTTTATATCAAAACACTATGAAAAATATCATATTTTTTTTTACCGGAGCAAAGTTGTACCAATATGCAATTTGGGGAACTCTGGTCATTGTCACTATCTTTGCGATATACACTCCCGAACAAATTTTTTTCAAGCGATTAGCAAATCATGCTGTTCAATTGATGTTCGGTTGTTTGGCTTTAGGGATTTTGTTCATGGCTTTTAATGATTCAAAATCTATGTGGGTGAGTTTAGCTTGTTGCGGAGTCTTATGCTTACACCTGAGGACTCGTGAGCCATTTTATCCAATTCAATACGGTACTTTTTTTAAAGTAGCACATGTCAATATAGAGAATAGTACGAACTATGAGGAAACAATAAAAGCCATCATAGAGAACAATCCTGACATTATTTCTTTTCAAAATTTAGATCCAAATTGGGATTATGCCTTAAAGGAATATCTTTCAGAAAAATATCCTTTCGAGAAGACTTTCATCAGTTTAGATATTTATAATCCTGGTATTTATTCTAAATATCCGTTTATTGAAATTGATACTTTTCACTACAAAAATGCTCCAAATATTCACGGTTCGATTAAAATCGACAATCAAGAAGTACACTTTGTAAGTAGTATTACAACTCCTCCGATTGATATGAATGCTTACAAAGAAATCAGCCAACATCTTAAAGTTATTACCAACTTTATTAATGATATCAATGGACCTGTGATTGCAGTCGGTGATTATAATGTTGTCACCTACTCCAGCGAAATGAATAAACTACGAGCAAATGCGAACTTAAAAGAAAGTCGAACTACTCAAACAGTTATTGGCGAAAGTCCAATTGATCATATTCTTTATTCCGAAGAATTAGAATGTACTGACTTTATTTCTATCAATGAATCAGGAAAAAATAAGGTTGGTATTATGGGAACTTATCAATTCAACCGCAAGTATGATGGAAAAAAAGAAAAATCAGATCCAGACAAGAATCAATAGTTTTAAATATGCCTTTAATGGAATTAGAGATTTATTTCAATCACAAATAAACGCTCGAATCCACGCTTTTTTTATAATATTGGTAACTGTAGGCGGTTTCTTTTTCAATATTTCAAAAACAGAATGGCTATTATGCATTATTGCAATGGCTATGGTTTTGGCAGCAGAAGCGATGAATACCGCCTTAGAATATCTTGTTGACTTGGTTTCTCCTGAATACAATGAATTGGCCGGAAAGGCGAAAGATGCCGCCGCTGCAGCTGTTTTGATTTTAGCCATCGCTGCCGCCATAATTGGACTAATGATTTTCTGGAATCCGTTTATTGAAGCCATTTTTTAGATATAAAGTACAAGGTATAAAGTATCAAAAAAATACACTTTATACCCTATAATTTATACTTCGTATCTATCAAGCCATTTCATAATTGGGCTTTAAGATATGCTGCTTATCTGCATAAAACTCATTGATAATCGTAATCACCTCTTCAATATCATCGGTAATCGGAATCAAATTCATATCTTCTGGGCTGATCGTTTTAAACTCGTCGGCAAGCGTTTTTTGAATCCAATTATTCATACCGCCCCAAAAATCTGAACCGAATAAAATAACAGGAACCGCTTCGATTTTTCCGGTTTGAATTAAAGTTAAAACTTCAAATAATTCGTCCATTGTGCCAAATCCACCCGGGAAAGCAACGAATGCTTGTGCATACTTGACAAACATGACTTTGCGAACAAAAAAGTAGTGGAAATTCAAAACTTTATCAGGTGAAATATACGGGTTGTTGCCCTGCTCATGTGGCAGCTCAATATTCAAACCAACAGACGTTCCATCATTCATTGTTGCCCCTCGATTACCCGCTTCCATAATACCTGGCCCACCGCCGGTAATTACGCCAAAACCTTCTTGTGACAAACGATACGCTAATTGAACGGCAGTTTTATAATATTTATCTTCGGGATGTGTTCTCGCCGAACCGAATATTGAAATACAAGGGCCAATCTTATTCATACGCTCAAATCCATCTACAAACTCTGCAACCACTTTAAACATCGTCCATGAATTTTCTCCACTTAATTTTCCCCAATGCCTTTGTGGGTTTTTTGGTACTCCATTTTCTTTAGACATAAAATATGTATTTTAATTATGTTGTTAATTTTATTTTGTTGGTGTGTATTTTAAAAAACGGCTAAAAATATACGAGATTTTTCCAATTTTGTTCTATTTCTTAGAAATTAAATCATTGACAACTTCCCAAACCAAATGAGATTCATACCCTTTCGTCATTGCATATTTTGCTAATTTAACCTTTCGTTCGTACTCATTTTTTGCTTTTAAAAATTGATTTTTTTTAGTAATAATCGTCGTGAGCGTTTCTAAATATTCCTCGTCATCAATTTCTTGAAAACCCATTTTCAGGCAATACCCAGTAATATCTTTCTTTTTAAGTTCTCGCTCAATTTTGATTCGCCCCCATTTTTTAAACCGATGTTTGCCACGCACAAACGACCGAGCAAAACGCTCTTCATCTAAGAATTTTTCTTCAATCAACTCCACAATAACTTGCCCAGCATCATCGCCCCAAATTCCTAAATCACTCAATTTCTCTCGCACTTCCTTATGACAACGATCCTGATACGCACAATATCGTTGCAATTTTATCAATGCTTCATCTAAAGTTGGTAATCCGAATGTTTCTTTTTTCTGCATATTTATCGAGGGCTATGATTAATTTTTTGATTTTTTGGACATAACTTTTATAGGAACTAAATTTAGAGTATTATCTAAAATAAGGTTATTCAAAAAATTGACTATAAAAATCAGAAATTGTAAGCATCCTTGTTTTTTCAAATTGCTGTAAAACTAACAAGTCTTTATCTCCATCTAAACACAATACTGACAGAAAGTCGTCTTTTTATCTCTTGATACCTCAACATCTTCAGTTACCTCAACAAAAGTAGCTTTTCTGTTTTATACGAAAATTAAATTTACAACAAATATTGCTTTCCGTCAAGCGAGAGACGAGCGTCTGCCGTAGTTTCACCCTTTTCGCTGTCCATCTAAATATTCCATCACATCGTCCGCTTCTTGCGGATGATTCACATTTTTCAATACTTTTGGTCGAGAAGGTTGCACGAGTTCGATTTCCGAATTGATTAAAACCTTACGAGGACAAGAATAACCTTGTGCCAAATATTGCAACAAAACTGGATAACTTCGAGGTTGCCAAATCGTAATTAACGGCTCCGGAAAATTTGTGGTTTCATTATAAAAAGCGGTCGCATTTTTCGAGTGATTTTGATGGTCAATCAACTCCTGAATTGCAGCTTCATCAATCAAAGGCAAGTCACACGCAACGACCAACCAGGCTACATTCGGATTTTGCCGAAAGGCAGATAAAATACCTCCAAAAGGCCCCAAATCATAAAACATATCCGGAATCGTGTTAAAATCACTCAATTCCTCTTCTTGCTCTGGCCGACAAGAAAAATAAACATTATCACAAAAATATTCTAATAAATCATATAAATATTCTCGTTGTGGCTTGCCATGATAATCAATCAACCCCTTATCACGTCCCATTCTCTGGCTTTTTCCACCTGCCAAAACTAAGGCGTGTAATTTGGGTTTATTCGCTTCCAAATCCGCTTGAATGTAACGGATAATATTGTCAATTTCCGAAATTTGAACAGTCGGAATCTCTTGCCAATTCGGCAAATACTCTTTTAAAAAAGGATAAATCTCGGTTTGTCTTTCGGTCAAAACGAACAAGCCCACGTCTGTTAACCGATCCAGTTTGCGTTGCAATGAGCTTTCCTTTCGTTTGTCAATCACTACGATTTGCTTTTTCGCTACAAAGTGATTTCCATTGACCAAAATTCCATCTTGACTATTAAAATATTGACGAAACCGAAACTTACTCCATTGCTGTTTTTCGTCAAAACGATGAAACGTAATTTTATCGGTATATGCTAACGTTGCCCCAAAATCCATGGCACTATTTTTATCTTTTCCACTCGCTGTTTCGTCTGCTGATTTATGGTCAGCATCGACATAAGCCAAACGAAAATCTGACTGCAACTTCTCAATAATTTGGTACGCCATTTTTTGAATATCGCTGCAAACCGTGCCGATAATCGCCCATTCATTACGTCCAAATTCACCTAAATCCGGACGTATTAATTTTGTGTGTTTTTGGTGTTTCATGGTGTTTTTTTGAACCCTTTCCCTCAAAATAGCAAGGGAATAATGCTCGAATATTTATAATTTCGACCGCTGTCCTAAAACTTTCTGTCTTCGGGAGAAAGATGGAGCTTGTCCCGAAATCTCGACGATATGAGTTTAACTAATTAAAATTTCCAAAATGCCAAAGCACTCCAGAAGGATCGTGCATAAAAAATTCTTGTCCCCAGTCTTCTATTACGATTTCCGAAATTCGTACATTTTGGTATTTCTTATGTAGTTCTTGTTGTGCCAATGTCGTATGAAAATCTTTTAGATCATCGACTTCCAAAAAAATCATAGAATTATCTACCCAATCTTTGACGTAAGCATTCTGCAAATAGAAACCTAAATCGTCATTAACCTTAAAATAAGACATTTGTGTATCTAATATCACTTCTTCAAAACCCATTTCACGATAAAATGCACGGGAAATATCATAGTTCTTTGCTCCAATAAATGCTCGGATTGATTTGGCTTGCATATTTGATTTAGTTTCTTAACTTATTATTTAACAAACAGGTACGCAAATTAGTTATTTAATCGTTTTAATCCTAAATTGACCAACTTATGTAAATCATAAAATCGAACCGATGAAAACCAGCTACACCCCATTAGCACATCCAATATTCTTACTAAGTATCGTTTTATTATTACTCAACGATTGGTTTTTTAAAACTACTTTTCATAATGAATTGACAGGAAAATTATCCGATTTCGCAGGTTTATTGGCATTTCCGTATTTTTTCAGTGTGTTGTTTCCGAAGTATCGAAAATCCATTCATTGGCTAACGGTTTTGGGGTTTATTTTTTGGAAATCCGCCTTTGTACAACCGATTATTGATGTTGTGAATTTTCTTGGTTTTCCGATTCATCGTGTCGTTGATTTTACGGATAATATGGCTTTAATCAGCGTTTTAGTAGCTTATTTTTTGTTGGAACATCGTTGGTATTTGCAATTGAAACCAATTTTTATGAACATGATAATTGGTATAAGTATTTTTTCTTTTTTGGCGACTTCACCGATTCGTATGTTTATTGTGGATTATAATTTTGAAAATCAAGTTTATGAATTTGATTTTAATCGTGAGGAATTGATTTCGAGGAGTAATTTTGTCCAAATTGAAGCGATTGAAAAGCTGAAATCGAATATCGCTTATCCAAGTTATTTCAGAATTGATTTTGATAGCGACAAAGCTATTTTCTATTCAGAAGACACTTATTTTGAAGCAAAAACGGATACTTTAGCCATTCTAATTGATGTTCATAAAGTGGCGAATCAAGACACAATTTTGATGGAAACTGCCTTTGCAGATTGGCAAATTTTTGCAACTTCTGATTCTACATCAACTATCAAATTATTAACCTTACGAGCAGAAATTCAAACCAATAAGAACAATCGAAAACGAAAAGAAAAGGTACTAAAAATGTTTGAAAAACACTTTATTAATGAAATTCGGAAATATCGTTGATGTGTTGCTCAGGAAGAAAATAAAAATCACCGAAACCGAATAAATGGATAAACTTCGCCTTTTAAAAAATCGGTTTTCTCCGCCGGCAATTCTAAAAAACCATCAACATCTGCTAAATTCGCCAAATCGCCAGAACCCTTACCAGCCAAAGGTTTAGCAGTCATTTGTCCGTCTTTTTCGTAATTAATTTTTACTTGTAAAAAGTATTGTAAATTGGCTTTAAAAGTAAAAGTTTCCGCCAAAGTGACATATTGATAATTCAAAGGTTGTAAGTTCATCGAAGCCCGAAGCCACGGCAAAAAATAACGATTTGTACACATAAACGAGGAGGCAGGATTGCCTGGCAAAGCAAAAACAACCTTATTCGCTACATTTTTTCCGAACCAAAATGGTTTCCCTGGTTTTTGTCGCACTCGATGAAATAATTTTTCAACATTTAAGGATTCCAAAGCTGCCGGAATATAGTCGAATTTTCCTTTTGAAACGCCACCGCTTAAAATTAAAACGTCAAAATCATTGAGTAAAACCCTTAATTTTTCAATCGTAGCTTGTTGATTATCAACGATATGAAACAACTCAGGTTTAATTTGATATTGTTTTAATAAAGTCGAAATCGTGTAAACGTTAGAAGAGCGAATTTGATACGGTTTAGGTATTTCACTAACATTTACCAATTCGTCACCTGTCGAAATTATCGCTACTTTCGGGAGTTTCGTGACTTGTAGTTCGGATTTTCCAACCGTTGCCGCTACCCCAACTTCTGCTGGTGAAATGAGTTGTCCTGTTTTGACTAAGATTTCACCTTGCGTTCTATCTGTTCCTTTTTTGTGAACATTTTGGCCGTTTTTTATCGTTTCAACTTGAACCCTTGCTTGATTTTTTTCGATCAAAATATCTTCATAACGAATCACGGTGTCAACGCCTTTCGGCAACATCGCCCCCGTCATTACTTCGACACAAACACCACTTTCAGAAACGAATAATTGCGAAGAACCAGCCGCTTGAACACCAATAATCGGAAAGGTTCGCTGACCATTTTCAAAATCAGCAAAACGAATCGCTATGCCGTCCATAGCGACCCGATTGAAGGGTGGAAACGGTCGATCAGCAATCAGATTTTCTCGTAATTGTCGTCCGATAGCGTTTTCCAATTTGATGGTTTCGGTTTGTAAATCAATCGTGTTCTCTAAGACGATTTTAGTGGCTTGTTGTATGGTTATCACGTTGAAATATTAATTTGTAATTATTTTTGATGTAAATCTCTCCTTTTTATTTTAAATCTCTTACAATTATCAATCAAATTCAGTAATCACCAATCAAATTATCGTAAAGAATTCTTAATGATTCAAGGACATCCAGATTCGGAACATTACAATACAGCATTAGCGAAAGCGTATAAAAAGCGTATAAGTGAACTTATGACACCATGAAAAAACTGACCTTGATATTTGTTGGAATACAACCTGTGGAAGAGCCGATAAACGTACCGATAATTAAGACATTTCGGGCGAAAAGATTAAAGAAAGTGAGTACAATGAATAAAGTGATATTTCACCTGATGACCTATCACCAGGTGAAATAAAGTAAATATATTACAATCTGTAGTTTGCTCCAATACTCAAGAAGTGTGGTGCGCCAATTGCGCTTTCAAGACTTAAACCGATGTTATTAGTTACATAGAATCTTAAACCAAAAGGAATAACTTGTGGAGCAAATCCCCAACCGTTATATGATCCGTCAAAGAAGTCACTTGCGGCTCCAGTAGTTGATTCAGATGATATATTCCACCCAGTCATCCCTAAACGAACACCAGAATACATATCTAATTTTTCACTATTTCCATAATGAAACATGATTCTTAATGCAAGATTTGTTCTACGAAGGTTTGCTGAAAAATCTTCTGTTACAGAGTTCTGAGAGGCATCAACGAAAGTGTAATCCATTACGTCAAAACCAAATGCTTGGTAAGAAAATGCTGCACCAACACTTATCTTTGGAGTCAAAGCATAATCATAGTTGAATTGAATAGCAGGTAGAGATGATGTCGTAAATGCTCCTGATGTATCAGATCCTAAGGCATCGAATAGCCCTCCTACTAAACTAAAACCAGCACCAGCATATATATTCTGTTTGTAATCTCCGTTTTGTGCAGATACTGAATTAGTTGGTGCAAAGGCAAATACAAGTGCAAGGGCACAGGTTAATAATAACGTTTTTTTCATCGTGTGAAAATTTAAATGAATGAATAAATTTATAATTGTCACAAATATAGATAGGTTGCAAACCTTTTTTCGCTATCATAAGTTAAATGTATGTTAATGAGCATAATAAAGCGTATTTTAAGAGAACCAAATAAGTTCATAAACCTTGTACATGGTTGCACCTTTTTAATTTTTTGATTGTTAAAATCAAAATTAATAAACCTGCAAGATAAAATCTATTGAGGTTTTATTTTCCCTTCAACTGATGCTCTTCTTCGACTGACAAATCAAACTGACGACTAAAATCTTCTACATTCGGTCGAGTTATTGCGAAGAAAATCAAACCTACTGCAAATAAGGCAAAGTACAGTGTTTTCCCTTCAACTAATGCGGCGGCAATAGCTAAAAGATTTCCCATTTCCATCATTGCCCAACGGATAATTGAATTTTTACGATATGCCCCGAACTTCTTTTCTATTGCATCCTCTTTAGCGACATTTTTCTTTAGATTAGCATTAAAAATATAATTTCCTGCTACAATATTGATCAGCATCACCGTAGGAACAACGTAAATTAATACTCCTGTATCCGCAGCGGCTATACTCGTTATCATAAAGTTAGCGACAACAGCAAAGGCAATTTGTCCCATTAATAAACCTAAAAATATAATTTGTAAGTTTTTGAAATCGTTTTTCATAGTTGTCTTTTTATCGTTGTCTTTTTATAATTTACTCCTGCAAGATATTAATAAAAATGAAAGGCATCAATTAGAGTTGACTCATTTCACTAACCTCTGCCATAAATTGATTTGCAATCATAAAAAAGGCAAATAAATAATTAATATCCGTTTTGGTCATTTTGGATAAATTCGATTTGTAATAAAATATAAATTCCTTATTTTGAATATTTTGCAACCTAAAGCCAGAGCTTGGCAGCTGAATGATAGCGATTAATCCACCATTCGAAAATATTTCTACAAAATTGGTGTACCGATTGGCTAAAAGTTCATACTTTTCAGAATCGTTGATCTCCCATTCTAAGGTATAAACCCACGATGTTTCTCTGTCAGGAAAGAACTCTAAGTTGTAACGGGACGACTTGTTTTTAACTTTAAGTTTGGTACTTTGTATGTAACGAACTTTGCTTTCGTAATCGGTTGCCTCCTCATAATTGCCTTTGATTTTTAGGCGTTCTTTAGTCACTTTATTTTTAACAATAAACTCCTTGTTGAATTTTAAAACATCCGCAAAATCCTGTATCCGAATCGTTCCAGCGATAGACATTGGCTTCGATTTAATATTTAATAACTTAATTAAAGCTGAATCCTTAGCGGCTACAAACTGCTTAGTCATTAAGTTTTCGGACTGTTTAATAATAACTTTTTCAGCTTTATTCATAAAACCGTTATACGCAATAATCGCTGGTTTATTAAACTCCGTGGATAGTACCGAAAGCTCTTTTGTGAAAGTATTTTTTAGTAAATCAAGGTATAATTTTTTAAAATCCGCTTTCGTAATAACGGCCTCGTTGTACAGTTGACTTTTATTATAAGTCAACGTAAAAGTAGCTTTAGAACGATTAATAAAAAGGGTATCTGTTTTTGTTTCGACTTTAACTTTAGAATGAATGACATACGTTTTTATACCGTCCAAAGAAATATTCACACCAGCACTTGTAATCAAGGAAACATAGAAATCGTGTGCTGTTCGTTCTATGTATTTTAAGTTTTCTCGATAAGGAGGCAAAAACCGATATTCAATTTCTTTAGCTTGATGGATTTCAATAGAATCTACCTTTAAAACTTGTTTTATCAACGTGATTCCTTCTTGTAAAATATCGGTAGAGAGGTCTTCATCTTCGAAAAAATTAGGAAACTCTTGTGTATCATTGACGATAAATTTAAAGTCCGTCAGTAGTGTCTTTTTTTGACTAAAAACCGGAACGGCGGTCAAGAATAGTAACAGTAGGAGTAACAATTGTTTCATAGCTATTTTCTTTTTTATACAATGAAAAGAATGAATTGGTTGTCATCGATCTCAAAATTTAATGAATTATACTTAATTACTTTAGCACCGATTTTCTTACGAAAAAATTAGTTAATCTCGTACAAAACCAACTTTCGGATAAAATCCTGGAACAATTAGCGAGTCAAACTGACGATGGAAAAGCAGACGTATTGCTGTCGTACTTCTTTAATTATGACGCTTATTATTAGAAAATACGGATAAAATCTACCATAATTCTGCTGTTTTCGATAGTTTTTCTTATTTTGATTAAAAATATCAACGATCATATATCATCATTCAAAATTTAATAAAATGTTTGGGCGAAAACAGAAAACGGAAAATACGACAACTTCAACGAGTTCAAAATCATCTTCAAAATCTTCGAGTAACTTAAACAGTGCCTCTGTCATTGTGAAAGGTACCGTTATTGAAGGCGAGTTTTATTCAAAAAGCGACACTCGCTTAGATGGAATTATCAACGGAAAAATCACTTGTGATGCTCGATTAATTATGGGCAGAGAAGCTATCGTTGAAGGAACGGCACAAACTAAAGGTGCTAAAATCGCTGGTGTTTTTAATGGTGACTTAAAAGTCGAAGGAAAATTGTCGCTGGGAAATTTTGCCAAAGTAGACGGAAATGTCAAAGCCGATAAATTAGAAGTCGAAGAAGGTGCTTCTCTGAATGGCGATATTGCGATTGGCAAATATGAAAAGAAGTAATTAAAGACTTTTTTATGAAATCCTGTTTTGATACGAATCGAAACAGGATTTTTTTATTAAAAAACACTCCGTCACTATAATTTACGGTGATATGAATACGGCACTTTCATTCTATTAAAAAAATATGTAAATTGAGGGACGAAGTATATCAATGAAAGATAAAAACTGTTTCAAGATAAATCCCTCATTATTAATGATAATGCTTGATCATGTTTGATTATCAAAATTTTTTAAATTAAAAAATAAACTAATGGGACACCTAAAAAATGCCTTAAAAAAGGCCTTGGAAAGTTTGGAAAAGGCAACGAAAGATTTAAGTTCGATTGAAGTGACAACCCTTACAGGCGACATTAAGCAGACATTTAATGAAAATGGTGAAATCGACCTAAAAAAAGCATTGAACGACTTAAATGCTGGTGGCTCGACTTCAGGAAAAATCGAAGTTGTCGCTCATACTCGAATTGACTTTGATCAAGATGCAATTATGTTTGTTAGCAAAGATGCAACTAATAAACATCATGAATTATATGAATTGCATAAAGAAGCGATTGCGTCTTCTCAAGCCGCTCGTCAGAGTTTCCTACGATTTATCACAGAGTTTTTGGGTAATAATGCTTAACATAATTGTTTTATGGTTGAGTTATTCGTTCGTAATAATTAATAATCGACCAAATCAGTTGTTTTTTGACAGTCTTCGCTGTCCAAAACCAACTGTCAATTGCTAAGCTGTGGATTTCGTTAATGAATTAGAAAATAAAGCTAATCAATTCAATCAAATTCAATCAACGGTTATGAATATCGATATGCTACAACCGTTGATTGATTTGGGGTATCTGGCTTTTAATGAAATACAACCGGATAATCCCGAACGAGTAACTCATCTGGAACGAGCCGTTCGGCAATTTCGTAAAGATTATGAAGCCTATCGTTTGTTGCAACAAAAATTTACGTTCCTTCCTTTTGACGAAGAACACTATCATAGCTATGCCTGGCAACTGAACGAAATAGAACTGGATTTTTTGCAAAGTCTGGTGAGTTTTGAGGGTACATTTATGTTGTCGAGTTTGCCACCGTCAGGTACAATTTCGCTGGTAACTCGTGTGATTCATTATCGCTTGACGATATTGGGTTTATACGGTAAAGAAACAAGTCAAGGAATTGAAGCGCCATTTGAAAAGAAGTCACTTCAAGGTTTACAAAATATTAAATTATTTTTAAATTGGTCAATTTCTGATTTAGATTTTGTGAATGAAAGCGGTAATATCGAAGCCTTAATTGAAAAGATTTATCATCAAATTGACAAAAAACATCCAAATAAAAAAATGGTTTATATGGATGAAAATGGTCATTTTCAAACGCATTTAATCAATATTCAGCCCGAAAGTCAAGTCGCTTTGTATTATGAGTTTTTAGCTCGGGTTTTTCAAGTTCGGCTATGGATTGATGGCTTATATAATGGCGAAATCGACGGTATTATTAAAGACGATGATGCTAATGATTATTCTATCAAAAAGACCATTCGGGAACTTGTTAAGTACTTAAGACGAGATAAAAAACTAAGGGAAGATCCTTTCATTATTCAAAAAGAATACAACTTAAAAAAGTTAAAAATCAAGGATTTTTATAATAAAAATGAACGACTTAATGCCTATGTTTTAAACGTAATTGACTTACTGTATATCACAAAAGCAATGAGAGATGATGAGCCTGTTATTGCAGTATCAGATATATTGATAGATGAGGATAATCAAAAATTGCGACAAACTTTTTTTGAAGAAGAGGGCGAGTTCAAGGCCGAAATCAAAACTGTACTTACAGAACGACAAAAGGATTTTTTAGCCGGTCGGAAACGCCGTTTATATTATGGTATCAAACAGTTTGGGCAGACGATACGGCGAGTAATTCGCAATATATTTCGAGTAATTTCTGAAAAAATAAACTTGGGTTTCAATTTTATTCGACGGTTAGCCGCTGCGGTATTTCGAGAAGTAAAAGAAGGGGTAAAAGTGTTTTTACATGGTATGAAATTCCTGATTGGGAAACGAGAAATTATTACTTCAAAAAAGCCAATATCTGAACGACAAAAAGGAGAAGTACCCGACGATGCAGTCATATCAAAATATGATTTAGATTGCGATTCGATTGTTTTTGTCAGTGATAAATGTGATAAAGAAAATAAAAAACGTCATGGTCGAAAATGTCAAAATCAAATGAATAGTTTGAAAATTAGTCTGATTTTGACAGCCCTAATTTTGAGATGGATACTCATTCTTACGTCGGGAGCAACCGGTTGGACATCATTCTTATTGATGGCTGCCCGTACTCTAAAACAGTTAAAACATACAAAGTCAGAATCGATTTTAAATAAGGTCGTCACTTTCGTTTAGAAAAACATCAAGTATCTTTAGAACTATTTGGAAATGCCTTATTTTTAATCTCGAAAGTTGGAATAGAGTAGAAATCTACTACAAAAAACGAAAACCGCTAAAGCTAAAATATTGATTATGAAACCTAAAGAAAATATCTATGGTATGAATTTTATCCAGGAATTAGGTACGGTAGTCAATCTACACATTTTAATACAAAAAATCTCAATAACAGTAAAATACGGTTTAGTGATTTTTATACTACTCAGTTTGTCGTGCAACCCTAACAATGTACTATCACAAGCCTGCGGAACAGTCGTCACCGAAGAACAGGAGGCGTTTGTTGAAAAACACTTGAAAGAAATGAATGCGTTCAATGGTGCAATGACGAGAGGAATTCGTGATTTTCCATTAAAAATCCACATTATCCGCAGAAGTGACGGCACAGGCGGAATGAGTTTGTTTAATCTTAAAACCGCTATTAACGACCTAAACAAGTTTTACATCAACGCCAATATTCGTTTTGTCATCTTAGACAATATTCATTACATCGACGATGATGAATATTATGATTTTGATACAGAATATGAAGAAGATATTTGTGGGCGATATGACGAAGCAAATGTTATTAATCTTTACTTTTTTAACTCAATTCGTACAGGAATAAACACACTTTGTGGATATGCTTACTTTCCTAAAGGACATGATAGAGTATTAATGACGAATACTTGTGCCATGAACGGAAGTACATTACCACATGAGTTTGGGCATTACTTTATGTTGTATCATACGCACGGGAGAAGCAATACTGGCGCTACGGACGAGTTAATCGATCAATCAAACTGTACTGTTGCTGGTGATAAAGTTTGTGATACGCCTGCCGATCCGAATTTGTCTGGTAAGGTCGATAAGGATTGTAGTTATACGGGCAAAGAACGTGATAAAAACGGTATTCCCTACGCACCCGATACGTATAATATGATGTCTTATGCACCGAAGAAGTGCCGACAAAAGTTTACGAAAGGACAATTTGCTCGAGTTAATTATACCGCACTTCATCACCGAAGTTATCTGCGTTTTCCGCCAGCTCGACCAAGTGAAGAAGTTGGAACAGAGCCAAATATCTCCCTTTCGGGAGAATTGATTTTGGAAGTGTCCGGGCGACGTATTAACACAACTTTAGATGGAAACTTGTACAAAAGTACAAAAGGCTATTACTCGGGTACAACCTACAATTTATCTATTATTAATAATGAACCGGCCTATGTTTATGTCTTAGGTTCTAATAAACATAAACGCACTAATTTATTATTTCCATTAGAAAAACAATCCGCTTTACTATCGGACAAAGGTCAACGAGTCGCTTTGCCTGGTGGAAATTATAGGTTTCAAATGGACGACACAAAAGGACAGGATTACTTGATGGTCATTTATTCTAAAAAGCCACTAACTATAGATTCGGTAATGCGAAAAATGAAATTTGAAGAGGGTAATTTCTTACAACGTTTGTACAAAGTTTTAGGCGAAGAAGTTGTACCATTAGATAACATCAAATATAGTGAAGATGGTCGTTTGCAGTTTTCTGCAATTGCTCGTAATCATACGATTGTACCGATTGTTGTAGAAATTGAACATTTATAATTTATGACCAAAATATAAAATTGTATAAAATTTGGTGTCCAAATGTTCGGAAAACATTCAGAAAATATTCGGAGATAATTCTCGTCCGCTTTTCGAATTGGTCTGAATAATTAAAAAATAATGTTAAACAATTGGCGAACTATTTTTCCTTTTATAGTTTTGTAGGCTGAATTTTTCAGTATAATAAATACAACTTATAATAATGAAAAAATTACACGCTGCAATTACAGCAGTTGGCGGTTATGTTCCAGAATATAGATTGACAAATCAGGAGTTGGAAACAATGGTCGAAACCAACGATGAATGGATTACAACCCGTACGGGTATCAAAGAACGCAGAATCCTAAAAGGTGAGAAGCAAGGAACTTCCGTCATGGCGACCGAAGCAATTCGTCAGGTATTGGAAAAAAGCGGTACCAAACCGGAAGAGGTTGAGGTCTTGATTGTAGCGACAGTTACGCCAGATTATCTTTTTCCTTCTACGGGAAATTTGATTTGTGAAAACTTAGGGCTAACAAATGCCTTTTGTTTTGATATGAGTGTAGCGTGTTCGGGCTTTGTACACGGTTTAGTGACAGGAGCTCAATTTATTGAATCTGGTAACTACAAAAAGGTCGTAGTCGTTGGAGCAGACAAAATGTCTTCTATTATGGATTACTCAGATCGGTCAACTTGCATTTTATTTGGTGACGGTGCCGGTGCTGTTTTGTTAGAGCCAAATACAGAAGGGTTTGGAGTTCAAGACAGTATTTTGAAGCAAGACCCTGCTGGTAAAGATATGATTTCGCTACCTGGCGGTGGCTCGGTTCACCCTGCAACACACGAAACGATTGACAATAGATTACACTTTTTTAAGCAGGAAGGTCGTTCTGTGTTTCGCTATGCTGTAAATGGAATGTCAAGCACAACCGTTGATATTATGAAACGGAATAACCTAACCGGTGACGATATTGCTTATCTCGTTCCTCATCAAGCAAATCTCAGAATCTTAGCTAAAACAGCCGAATATATGGGAATTTCAGAAGAGAAAGTAACAATTAACATCGAGAAATACGGCAACACAACCGATGCGACTATTCCACTTTGTCTTTGGGAATGGGAAGACAAATTCAAAAAAGGTGATAATATTATTTTAGCAGCTTTTGGAGCAGGATTTAATTATGGCTCTGCGTACATTAAATGGGCTTATTAAAAAAATGGACAGTCGAAAAATTAAGAATAGATATAAATAATTTTCAATTTTTGGACTTCCATTTTTAATTATTAAAATATCCTCAAACAAAAGCGTATTTTTATGGTTAGAAATTATTGAATACTAATCAAATGCTATATAATTTATGAATTTATCAAATGAAGATTTGTCGAATGACAACCTAAAAATGATTGAGCAAAGTGCAAAAGACTTTGCAGAAACCTACATTCGCCCCAACATGATGGAATGGGATGAAAGCCAACACTTTCCAAAAGACTTGATGCACAAAGCAGGAGAGTTCGGGTTCATGGGTGTTTTAGTACCCGAAGAATATGGTGGAATCGGTTTAGGTTATCAAGAATACATCTCTATAATTGTTGAAATCGCTAAAGTTTGTGGTTCTATCGGTTTATCTATCGCTGCTCATAACTCATTGTGTACCAATCATATTTTGATGTTCGGCAATGAAGAACAAAAGCAGAAATATTTACCCAAATTAGCGGCTGGCGAATGGATCGGTGCTTGGGGATTAACGGAAGCAAACACAGGAAGTGATGCGATGCGTATGCAGTGTGTCGCAGAACGTGACGGGGATTATTTTATAATTAACGGCACAAAAAACTGGATTACACATGGTAAATCCGGTGATGTAGCGGTCGTCTTAGTTCGTACAGGAGATTTGTTAGATTCTCGTGGAATTTCCGCTTTTATCATCGAACATGGAACACCCGGGTTTACATCAGGCAAGAAAGAGAATAAATTAGGAATGCGGGCATCCGAAACAGCGGAGTTGGTTTTTGATAATTGTAGAATACACAAAAGTCAAATGTTGGGTGAAGAAGGGCAAGGATTTATTCAAGCAATGAAGATTTTAGATGGTGGCCGTATTTCAATAGCTGCCTTATCTATTGGTATTGCCAAAGGTGCTTACGAAGCATCGTTGAAGTATTCGCAAGAAAGACAACAATTCGGGCAACCGATTTCAAGATTTCAAGCGATTTCTTTCAAATTAGCAGATATGGCAACAAAAATCGAGGCTTCGGAGCTATTGACCCGAAAGGCGGCGATGCTAAAAAATGCTAATCAACCGATGACGAAAATCTCTGCAATGGCCAAATATTTTGCTTCTGAAACTTGTGTCGAAGTATCAACAGATGCAATTCAAATTCATGGCGGTTACGGCTACACGAAAGATTTTCCAGTAGAGAAATTCTATCGAGATTCTAAATTATGCACTATCGGAGAAGGAACTTCTGAAATTCAAAAATTAGTTATTTCAAGAAGTATATTGAAAGGATAATTTTCAATTTTTAGGTATCAAATAGCATTCAACTTCGAAAGCATAAAATATCAATAACCATAGATTACATCTTTGGGATAAAATAAAAAAGCGTCATTCTGACCTCGAAATATCGTAGGTTAGAATGACGCTTCCTTTGTAGAATACCTCAAAACTCGCACCTAAAAAATTATCGTTCAATTCTTGGTGTTTCGTCCCAGTTTCCAAAGATTTCAACACGTTTCGTTGTCAATTGATTCAAAGGAATAACGATTCTTCTGTCACTGGTTTCTAAAGTTAATGATGTACTATCTATTCGAATTATTGTACCTCGAATACCATCAATTTTCACATCATCACCGACTTGAAATTTGTTTCTGCTATACAATGCCGCCAAAAGGTTCGACATAATATCACGAGAAGCGAATCCATAGCCGATTGCAAACGCAAACACAATTCCACCAATAATAATGGTCAAATTATCTTGTAGAAAATCTACTTGAAAATCAGCTTGTGGCAATGCACTCAACAAGACAGAAACGAAAATAAAATAGAATACAAAGCCGCTGATTAACTTGCCCGATGCAATATTTAAGGATTGAAAAGCGGCATTCAAAAGTGAGCGTATCGCATTCGCCACAATCAGTCCACCGAGTAAGATCAAACATGCAGAGAATAGTTTTGGAATATATTCAATCAATTTTTGTACTTGTCTTGATAATTCATCAAGGCTTACAACTTCTAAAGCCGCAGTAATGACTAACAACATTAATACATAATAAATTAATCGGCTGATAAGAACACTTGGTAAAATTTTGACATTGGCATTTTGAAGGATGTCAATATCGTTTACTTTGTCGCCGATCGCATCAATTTTGATTGCTTTGAGTAGTTTTTCAATCATTTTTGCTAAAAATCGAGCAAAAAGCCAACCGACAATTAGGATGGCAAAAGCTGTCCCGAAGGTCAATAACGCACTATATAATTTCTCTAAAATGACCGTTGTTTGTAAAAAAAGCATATCAAAAAAGTCTTTTGGAATATTCTGTAATTTAGTTTTATGAAATGCTACATAGATTGTCGCCGCTCTATTTCGTCCTCTTCATCATACTCGAAAGTTTCAGCTAAACCGACGATTGTTTGTCCAACTTTACCAAGATATAAATCTACTACATTCCCAATAAAACGAGTCGTCGTCAGCCGAGCCATGACATTTTTTTGGATAGATTTCTTAATAGCTTCCGGTGGTGCTATTTCGGGTTCTATAAGTCCCCAACTTGAAGGTTCACGCATCACAATTATATTTTAGAACACAAATTAAATTATTCACCGTAGTGAATAATTCGAGTAAAAATGATAGTTCTTATGAATACTTTATGAATTTTTCATCAAACTGTACCTAAGCCTATCTTTGAACACAGCAATTATTAAGAATCGGGTATAACGTTAATGAGGTGATATAAAATCAAGTGACGTTACTCTTCCTCTCCTTGTTGCGGAAAGGTCTCGTTGTAAAGTCGTTGACACTTATGCTTTGCCCGTTTTATTTTCATTTTGATAGCACTTTCTGTCTTACCGAATACTTGACTAATCTCTCGGATAGAAAGCCCTTCTTTGTATTTCATTATTAAAACGGATTTGTCATCAATATTAAGGAGGTCGAGAATAACTTTTAGACGCTCTAACTCCATTTCAAGTAACACTTTATCATCTATTTCTTCAATAATTTCTTTTCCTTCATTTTCCTCGTCAGAAAATAGCTTATTTGTCTTTTTCTGTTTTCTGATTATATCAATACAGAAATTATAAGTAATCGAGTAAACCCAAGTTGAGAACTTCGATTTTTTATTAAACTTACTCAAGTTTGTAAATATCTTAATAAATATTTCTTGTGCAGCATCTTGTGCTTTTGCCTCGTTTTTAAGCAAAGAAATACACTTACTATAAACCTTTGTAATATATCGGTCGTACAACAAACTGAAATATACAGAGCTTTGAGTCGCTAAGTATTGATCAATTATCTCCTCATCTGTCAGCTTCTTATGTGTGGCTGTTTTCAATAATTTATATTTATATGATTACGTTTTTTATCACTCTATCTCCTTATTATAAAACAAGTTACAAATAAATAAAAAATAAATATATTAATCGTTTTTTGGGTATGCGTATCTGTTTCTATTAAAATAATTCTTAAATAACAGCGGCTTCTAAAAGTGTTAATGTTTTATCTGTCGTATTTAATCTTGCATTGATGCCCAGAGGCAAGGTAAATTGATTACTAATATGCCCGAAAGACATTCCATAAATAACTGGAATATTTAATGCTCCTAATCTATCTTCAAACATCTCCGCAAGCGTTAAAGAGTTTTCGCTCTCACTGGCTTCACAATTATAAAATACGCCCAAAATAATACCTTTCACCTTATCGAACTTTCCGGCTGAAAGCATCTGGGTAAGCATTCGATCTATTCGATACGGTTTTTCACCGACATCTTCCAAAAAAACCAACTTGTCCTTATAACTAATATCATAAGGTGTGCCAACCAATGAAGACACTAATGTTAAGTTACCTCCAATCAGTCGTCCCTCGGCTATTCCATCATTGATGACATACGAGTTATAAACTCGATTTTCCATTGCTTCGTTTTGAGGAGAAGCCTCTATTTTGAAAGGAGCATTTATCTCCGATATTACCTGTCTAACATATTTTTGAGTGTAACTCGTAAACTCCGACGCTCCGACTGGCCCATGAAAACAAACCAAACCTGTTTTTTTGAAAATTGCTTGATGCAAAGCCGTCACATCAGAATACCCAATAAGAGGTTTAGGATTTTGGCGAATGACTTTATAATTTAACATATCCAACATTCGAGTAACGCCATACCCGCCCCGAATACACCAAATCCCATCAATATCTTTATTGTCAAACATACGATTGATCTCGTCCGCTCGTACAATATCTTTTCCTGCCAAATAGCCATTGCGAGCCAGCAGGCGTCTGCGATTATAAGCCAACTTGAACCCTAGGTCTTCAATATTTTGAATCGCTTTATCTAATTGTTCTTCTGTAATCGGACTTGCAGGAGTTATCAAACCGATTGTATCACCAGGTTTTAATCGTTTAGGTTTTATAATTTTTTTTGAAAAAGCCATACTGGAATGCTTAGTAAATCCAATGAAAGGAAATCCTATCAGAGGTGTAACCGCAGCTATTCTTTTGCTAAATGTTCGTCTGTTCATAAAACACTCACTTTTCTATCTCTAATTTATGTTAGTGAAGTTAAAAAAATAAGTTTGATGGCAGTTACTAAACTTTGAAAGTTTAACAAATCTTGATTTTCAAAGTATTAAAATTATTCCTTATGCTTTGCGTAAACCTATTGTTGTTATCCATTCTACACAAAACAGATACTACCACTTTTTTGAGATTTTACAATACTTGATAATTTGTTTGTACGCTTCCAAGTGTGCTTTAACAGCTAAGTTACAATCTTTTTTTGTAAGGTGATTAATAACCAAAAAGACGGCAATTTGGTAAAAAAACCAAAGAAAGTCAAAAATATACGGTATGTCAAAGTTTTATTATCTTTGTGCCATGAAACGAATCATGGCAATTGACTATGGTACAGTAAAAACAGGAATTGCGGTAACAGATCCTTTGAAAATCGCCGCACACGGCCTGGATACCGTTCCGACCAGTAAATTATTAGATTTTTTGGACGAATACTTTTTTACAGAAAGTGTAGAAACCATTGTTTTCGGAGAAATCATTCGTGCCGATGGTACAAAAGGGCGTAATCATGAACGGATTGAAAAACTGATGAAAAAAATTCAACAGAAATATCCTGAAATTACGATGACAACATTTGACGAAAGTTATACGTCACAACGAGCGAAAGAGATTATTCTCAAAAGTGGTGTAAAAAAGAAAAAACGTCGGGACAAAACACTGGTCGATAAAATTAGTGCAATTTTGATTTTGCAAGATTATATGGAAGCAAATGGACTTTAGGTATGAAGTATGACGTATAAAGTACCATGACGATTATTTTCTTGAGATACTTTATACATTATACTTTATAGTTTACTTATTAATGATATTACCAATATACGCTTACGGACAACCAGTTTTAAGAAAAGAAACAGAAGACATTGATGAGAATTATCCGAACTTAAAGCAATTAGTGGCAGATATGTTCGAAACAATGTATCATGCAGAAGGAATTGGCTTAGCAGCACCTCAAGTCGGTTTAGGTGTTCGCTTATTTATAGTTGATACCGTTCAAATCCAGGAAGAAGGCGAGGAACATTTAGGTATCAAAAAAGCATTTATCAATGCGACGATTCTGGAAGAGGAAGGCGAGGAGTGGCCTTATGAAGAAGGTTGCCTTAGTATTCCGAAAATCACTGGTGATGTCGAACGCAAACCTCGTATTTTGATTGAGTACTATGACGAGGATTTTAATCTACACGAAGAATGGTACGATGGTATGAACGCACGAGTCATTCAACATGAATACGATCATGTTGATGGTATTTTGTTTTTAGAACATTTGAAACCATTGAAACGTAGAATGTTAAAACGCAAATTAGAAGGTATTAAAAAAGGGGAAGCAGAGGCCGATTATAAAATGATATTTCATACGCCTAAAAAGAAGCGGTAAATCATTGGTTCGTAATCAATTTCGCAACTAATAATATCATAATAAAAAGGATTTAAAAGCTCCCTGAAACTTATTGGAAGTGGCTAATCGTCTTATTTTTAGCCACTTCTTATGATTTTTTATCAAAAAAATTAGAACGTTTATCTTCATATAACTCAACCGTATTTTCACTAACATTAATGCTACAAAAAAACTTAAAATGTTGAAGTTGTGGAAGGCTTCAAATAACGGAAGTTGATTTTACCGACTTCTGATTCTTTTATTTAAAATTCTAAAATTTAGTATTATGTTAAAAAAGCAATTTTTAAAATCAAAGCCAGTTTGTAAAGTAACTTTTCGTTTGGCTAAAGAAGCTTGTGAAACGGCAGATTCTGTAAAATTAGTTGGTGATTTCAACGAATGGAACGTAGATGAAGCTGTAGAAATGAAAGCGCTAAAAAAAGGTGGATTCAAAACTGTTTTAAACTTAGAAACAGGTAAAAACTACGAGTTCCGTTATCTAATCGATGGCGAAACTTGGGAAAACGACTGGGAAGCAGATCAGTATGCTCCAAACGAATTCGGTACAGAAAATTCAGTAGTTGTTTTGGAAAACGCCTAAGGCTGACGGCCAAATGGTAAATTTAAAAAATAGGGTTTTGCTTCTCGCAAAACCCTTTATTATTTATGGTTAAGTAAATTGTATTTATCACATTTCCACACAGATCATTCTATTAATAATAAAATCAAGGTCTATTGCTTCGTTTTAGGTGATTTACAAATAAAAAGTCAGTACCTCCGTAGAAATACTGACTCCAATTTTTATACTTTTAATATCTGCTTTTAATAATGATTAACCATTCATTGTGAATAAAAATTCGTCATTATCTTTTGTCCCTTTCATATTATTCAATAAGAAACGCATTGCTTCGTCTGGATTCATATCCGATAAATGCTTACGCAATATCCACATGCGATTCAATTGCTCTTCAGACATCAATAAGTCCTCACGACGAGTTGAAGTCTTGTTCAAATCAACAGCAGGGAATACTCGCTTGTTCGCCAACTGACGATCTAATTGAAGCTCCATGTTACCCGTACCTTTGAACTCTTCGAAGATGACACTATCCATTTTAGAACCAGTATCAATCAATGCAGTTGCCAAAATCGTCAATGAACCGCCGTGTTCGATGTTACGAGCAGCACCAAAGAATTTTTTCGGTTTGTGCAATGCATTCGCTTCCACACCACCAGATAATACTTTTCCACTCGGAGGTGCAACCGTATTGTGAGCCCGAGCCAAACGAGTAATAGAATCTAACAAAATCACAACATCGTGACCACACTCTACCAAACGTTTTGCTTTTTCTAATACGATACTTGAAACTCTCACATGTCTGTCAGCAGGCTCATCGAATGTCGATGCGACTACCTCTGCATTCACACTACGTTTCATGTCCGTCACCTCTTCTGGACGCTCATCAATCAACAAGATGATCAAATAACATTCTGGGTGATTTTTAGCAATAGCGTTTGCAATATCTTTTAACAAAAATGTTTTACCAGTTTTTGGTTGAGCGACAATCAATCCACGCTGCCCTTTTCCGATAGGAGAGAATAAGTCGATGATTCTTGTCGGATAATGCTTTGGATTGATTTGTAAGTTTAACTTTTCATTTGGGAAAAGCGGCGTCAAATAGTCGAAAGGAACTCTATCACGAGCTTCTGCCGGTTCACGACCGTTGATTTTACTGACTCTTAATAAGGCGAAATATTTTTCTCCTTCTTTCGGTGGACGAATCGCACCTTTTACCGTATCTCCCGTTCTTAATCCAAAAAGTTTGATTTGAGAAGGCGACACATAAATATCATCTGGAGAAGTCAAGTAGTTATAATCTGAAGAACGCAAGAAACCATAACCATCTGGCATCATTTCTAAAATACCTTCTCCCTCGATAATTCCATCTAATTCTACATTGAATTGACGTTTTTTGACAACAGGTGCTTTGGGTGCTTCTTCTTGTACTGGAGGTTTTGGTACTTCGACTGTCTCTTCAAAACCGCTTTCGATTTCATCTAAGATTTTAGCATCTAACTCTTCGAAATTATCCACTACTTCGTCTTCTGTTACTACTTTTTTACGAGTTCGTCGTCGTTTTGGAGTAATTTCCTCTTTGGCGACTACCGCAGGTTTTTCCTTAACTCTTCCTCTCGGTCTTGTCGTTGACTCTTTCTTTGATGACTTTCGTGGCTTACGTTTTTTCTTCTCTACGTCTTCATCAACACTACTAATCGCTTGTTGATCAAGGATTTTGTAAATGAGTTCTTGCTTAGTGAGTTTAGAAAAACCTGTAATATCCAATTGCTCTGCGACCTGTTTTAGCTCAGTCACAAGCATTCCATTTAATTGCAAAATATCGTACATTACGTGTCTTGTGTTTTTTTTAATTAATTATCTGTGATAATAAAATTGTGATAAAAATTAAGTTTGAATAATTAGAATAGCATTACTTTCAGTCGGAAGGTGTACATGAATGAACACTATTTCTATTGAAGTATAATTGGTGTTGTTCCTTTATTGTTTCGAGTTTCTTTGTATCAATGCTTGTTATGATTTTTAATACCGTAGTGTTCTATTTTCTAAAACATAGCTTTAAGAACATAGGTTTTCCTTTGCTCTTTTACCTTGCCAACAATTGAAAAAGTTGAAATTATAGTTGAAAGTAGGTTGCTTGTTTTTAAAACTAAAGTGTATTCCTGTGTTAGGAATGGCTTTTTGGAAAGCGTTTTTTTATTGTGCCGCAAAAATAAGGTATATTTTTAATATTCATATAGTATCTTTGCAAAAAATCTTACTTTTTTAGGCTTTTTTATCAAAAAGTCTGAGTTTTTAACATTCTAAAATGAATTTTCGTACCAAATAGTCTGTTGAAAACAACTAAATTTACTAAAAAGATTTATCAGCTTGAATTTTAATCATATTGAAATAATATAATCACGATGTTACGAACCACTTTTATACGAGCAAATCGAGATTTGGTCATTGAGCGAATGAAAAAACGCAACCTCAATGCGACCGAAATGATAGATAATATCATTGCTTTAGATGATAAACGCAAAAGCACTCAACACGAATTAGATGAATCCTTAGCTCAAAGTAATCGCATCTCAAAGCAAATCGGACAATTATTCAAACAGGGAAAAAAAGAAGAAGCAAACGCTGCTCGTGAAGGTGTCGGTCAACTCAAAGAACAAATCAAAGGTCTGGAAGAGGCGCTTCGCAACATTCAAAACGACCTTAAAACAGCCTTATACGAAATCCCGAATGTCCCACACGAATCTGTTCCTAAAGGAAATACAGATGAAGATAATGAAGTTTTCAAAGCATGGGAAAAAGAACTGCCTGTTTTGGAGAAAGGAGCAAAACCGCACTGGGAATTAGCTGAAAAGTACGATATCATCGACATGAAATTAGGCACAAAAATCACGGGTGCTGGTTTTCCGTTATATAAAGGGAAAGGAGCAAAATTACAACGTGCCTTAATTGCTTTCTTTTTAGATGAAGCAGAAGCCAATGGTTATTTAGAAATTATGCCACCTTTGATGGTCAATGAAGCCTCTGCAACTGCAACAGGTCAACTGCCTGATAAAGAAGGACAAATGTACCACGCTGTTGCCGATGATTTATACTTAATTCCAACGGCTGAAGTTCCGATTACGAATATTTATCGAGATACCATTGTAAAAGAAAGTGATTTTCCAATCAAATTAGCTGGTCATACGCCTTGTTTCCGTCGTGAAGCAGGTTCTTACGGTGCTCATGTTCGTGGTTTGAACCGAGTCCATCAGTTTGATAAAGTCGAAATTGTCCGCATCGTTCATCCAGACACTTCTTACAATGACTTAGAAGAAATGTTGGTACATGTTGAAAGTCTTTTGACTAAATTAGAATTGCCATTCCGCATTTTAAGACTTTGTGGCGGTGACTTAGGATTTACGTCTGCCTTGACTTTTGATTTTGAGGTGTACTCTGCGGCTCAAAAACGTTGGTTAGAAGTAAGTTCGGTTTCTAACTTTGAAACTTTCCAAGCTAATCGCTTGAAAGTTCGGTTTAAAGATGGTAAGAAAACAAGATTAGCACATACCTTGAACGGTAGTGCCATGGCTTTAGCTCGTATCGTTGCGGCGTTATTAGAAAATAATCAAACGCCAGAAGGAATCATTATTCCAGAAGCGTTACGCCCTTATACACGATTTGATAAAATTTCTTAGTTTAAGTAATTACGTAGTTTGAGTAGTAGCAGCTCGAGAGAACTGCCTAACTACTCAAACTACTTAAACTAAATTTCTATTTCCAAATAAACGGGACAGTGATCAGAATGTACCACATCGGTCATTTGATAACATTCCTTGATTTTGTCTTTCATATTTTTTGAAACCGATTGATAATCAATCCGCCAACCTCGATTATATTGACGATTGCTTCGACGATATGACCACCACGAAAACTCTTGTTTTTCAGGATTTTTATAACGAAAAGCGTCAATAAAGCCGTTGTCAAACCAAGTGTCTAACCAAGCCCGTTCTACCGGTAAAAAACCCGATTGTTTTTTGGCTCGGTCAGGATTATAAACATCAATTTCATGATTAGCAATGTTGTAATCGCCCATAATAATTAAGTTTGGACGTTCTTTTTTCAAGTCATTGACCCAATTTTGCATATACTCCAAAAATTCCATTTTGATACCTTGACGCACATCGCCTGAAGAACCCGATGGAAAGTAAATACACAAAACTGTCAAATCGCCATAATCCGCACGAATCACTCGACCTTCATAATCATACAACTCATGGCCACAACCGACTTCGACCTTGTCTGGCTCGACTTTCGACAAAATTCCGACACCGCTATAACCTTTCTTTTGTGCAGAATACCAGTACGTTTGATAGCCAATTGCTTCAAATAATTCCTTTGGAATATCGACTTCCCAAGCCTTTGTTTCTTGAATACCAACAAAATCAAAGTTATTTTCCGCTATCCAATCGACTAAGCCTTTTTTAACGGCGGCTCGAATGCCATTCAAATTATAAGATACTAATTTCATATTATTATTATTGAGTTGTTAAAACACCTTAACAACAAATCTTTTATCAATTACCTTTTTATCAATTCGGCAAAAATACACGGTTATCGGATAATTTTTAGTGGAAACGGAAAAAAATAAAGAAGTTCTAAGAAAAGTCATCCGATGAGTTCCTTATAATATTCGTACCTGAAAATATAGCTTTGCTAAGTTTAAACCTACTCATCGGGTGACTAAAATACTAATATTTCTTTCTTATTATTTACATCCCAAAAAACTGCTTGACCTCATCAATCTTATCATATTGATTGTCATCAGCATTCGGATACGGCTCTTTCATATCTGAAATCACCTCTGGAGGCGTGAGGTTTTTATAGCCTTTATCGTTTGGCACAGCACCTGATGCGACCGCATTAAACTCAATCATAAATTCAAACTTTGTAGGTAGCTCAGGTTCATCATAAATCGCATTCGCTGGACATTCTGGTTCGCAAGCACCACAGTCAATACATTCATCGGGATGAATCACCAACATCGTTTCTAATTCATAAAAACAGTCAACAGGACAGACCGCAACGCAATCCGTGTATTTACACTTGTGACAATCAGAAGTGACAATATAAGCCATAATTTAATATTGAAAAGTTGATTAAATGGATTGAATTTACAAAAAAAATTGAGGAAAGGGTATAAAAAAATAAACCTTTCAAAATAAAAATTCCGAAAGGTTTAATACTATTTTTATATAGTATGGACAATTTTATGTCGACATAATTTTTTTGAAATAGTATTATTGCTAATAACTTATACAAAGATAAGATTTCAGTTAGTAAGATCGTACAAATTCATTATTTTTTTTTCAAAAACTATCCATAAGCTACTACAACATCGCTACTCTAAGGTTTTAAATAATGCTCTCGCTTCTTTTTGATAGCGATGATTCCGTTCAGATTTGATTTTAGAAAGTTGTATTTTAGCTTTTGTAATATCATTGACTTTGATATTTGCTAAAGCAATATACCAATCTGCTTGTTCTTGAAAAGGATTACTTTCATCTGCAGCAATGGTCTCAAAGGCTTGTTTTGCCGTATGTACATTACCATTTCCTAAGTGAGAAACCGCCAAATAAAACCTCGCTGACGTTCGATTTTCGGGTGAAATACTGTCCACTTCATTCAAAAAATGCTTCAACGTAATCATCGCAACCGCATAATCCTCTTCGCTATATGCCACCATCGCCAAAGTCAACAAGTCGCTATTTTCTGCACTATGATTTTGAATCACATCTTCATACGGCTCAAAATTTTGGATAAATAAATCGGCAGGTTCAGGTAGCGATAAATACCATATCAAGGCGACCAAACCTACTAACGCAATCACGATAACTCCGATAAGGGACTTTTTTTTACGAGCGGATTCTTTTGGTTTAGCAATTTCTTGATTTGCTTTCACCTTTTCAGAAATCTGCTTCAAATTATCCTCCCATTTTTCAAATTTCAGCAGTAATTCATTTACCCAAAAGGTGTTAATTTCCTCTGTTACATTTAGCTGCAAGCGCACTTTTTCGGCAAAAACCTCCTCTTCTAAAAGTCGTTTATGAAATAATTTCGACTCGTTCTCGCTAAGTTTTCCTGTTCGAAAACGTTCAATCAATTTAACATCCGTCTCTTCTCTTTTCATAAAAAACTACATATTCAGCAACTTTATTTTTAAATCCGTTGTCTGCTCAACAATTGAACACAAACGCTGCAAACATTGATAACTACTCGTTTTCACAATAGTATCCTCTTCATAATCTTTCTGTTTTCTTATTTTTTTAATATGAAATTTATGAAAATAATCATTTTTCAAAATACTGTTACAAGATGTTCCTAAAGTACGCAGCAGCTCCGATAATACCGCTTTATCCTGCTTTTGTCGTTGTTTTTCGGCAACCACAAAATCTATACGTTCCGCTACCGTTCTTGTCTTGTTTTTCCTTGCTTTATGAATAGTCGATACTTGATTCAGTAGGCTTTCACCAATGTAGAACAGGTATTCTTTTACATCAAATTGTACCCCTAAAATCACCTCATTTTTAATATTCAAATATAAAATCGTGAACGCTTGTCGAAAAATAGCCCCAGCTTCTACCGATTTACAATCAAAATATTCGGTTGCAAAATCGACAAATAACGGTCGATTTTCTTGATAAACTCTATAAAGTAGCTCCTCATCACTTTTTAGAAAAGCATTAAATATTGTATGATTTGTAGTAATAGTCGTCTTTTTCATGATTAGGGAAACTTTAAAAAAAGTGATTCGAAAAACTTTTTTAATACTCAAATTTACATTTTACAAATAGGATTTCCAATTGCCTGTTTTTTTTTGTTAATTCGTTGGCAGGTTGATTTATCAATTCAGTAAGGATAGATTAACCAATTAACTAATTCAACCAACTACATGAATAACTCACCCAACAAACGAGCATGGCAGCGTTTTCGTCGCAATCGACCTGGCATCTTTGGCTTACTGCTGATTGGTCTTGCCGTTGCATTGGCACTATTCGGCTATTTAATTACGCCCGACAGTACTCCAAATGCCAATGACCAAATCAACGAGGTGCGAGATGCTCGTTTGGGATTTTCCACGAAAGTGCTAAAAGTAAGAAAAAATAGAACGTTCGAGTCGGTCAGCTTTTTTCGTAAAATGATAGCTGGAGCAGAAAACGAATACCGCTTAATTCCAATTAAGGATTTTGAAATCACCAATGACAGCATTAAAATCTCAATTTATCAAGGTGAAGACGAAGTCGGAAAACCTGCTGAATTTGCTTTAGCTGATGTTGTTTTTCCAATTTCTGCAACGCAAAATACCATTATTACAACCGACAATCAACAGACTTTCGTCGATGTCGAGGAGGAACAACAAAGGATATTGCTAAGTGAACTGCAAGCTATCGTACAAACGAAACATATTATCACTCAAACTTTTTGGTTAGGAACGGATCATTTCGGTCGAGATATTCTGAGCCGATTGATAATTGGTGTTCGAGTATCGTTGTTAGTTGGTTTGATCGCTGTCCTTATTTCGTTGACGATCGGGATTTTATTTGGTTCAGTCGCTGGTTATTACGGTGGAAAAGTTGATGATTTTGTGATGTTGATTATTAATACCGTTTGGTCAATTCCGACGTTGCTGCTCGTTTTTGCGTTGATAATTGCGTTGGGTCGAGGTTTTTGGCAAATCTTCCTGGCAGTCGGTTTGACGATGTGGGTTGATGTGGCAAGAATCGTGAGAGGGCAGGTGATGAGCGTCAAGTCAATTCAGTTTGTCGAAGCTGGTCGAAGTTTTGGGTTTTCGGATTTCCGTATCATTTTCAAGCATATTTTACCAAATATCCTTGGGCCAGTGATGGTCATTGCCGCTGCTAATTTTGCGACAGCGATATTAATTGAAGCCGGTTTAAGCTATTTGGGATTCGGTATTCAACCGCCACAACCTTCGTGGGGAAATATGCTCAAAGATGGTTATGGCTACTTTATAAGTAGCAATATTTATCCAGCATTGTTTCCCGGCTTAGCAATTATGTTGATGGTTTTAGCCTTTAATCTGGTCGGTAATGCGTTTCGAGATGCATTAGATGTGAAGACGAAAACTTAAATGCTTTGATTATTTTTTTGTAAAAAGGACTTTTTAAGAAAGTAGATTTAGGCATTTACTTCGACAAATCTATAAAGTTTTAAAACCCTTATAGGTTTTTAATCGAGTAATTATGCTATTTTGGTAAGCCTACTTGTATCGTAAGTTATTTTTTATCAAAAAACTTATCCGTGTTATGTTACAAAATCGACTTTTCACTATTTTCTTCCTCTTCTTAGGAATTATCGGTTACTCATTTGTTCAGGTGAGCGATTGGGGATTTTACGGCCATCGACAAATCAATCGTCATGCTGTTTTTACACTGCCGCCTGACTTGATGATCTTTTATAAACCGAATATTGATTTTGTCACACAACATGCTATCGACCCCGACAAACGTCGTTATGCCTCCAAATACGAAGCCGTCCGACACTTCATTAATCCTGACGAAATTGACGTGTATCCGTTTCGTGTTTTTCCACGAAAGTGGACAGCCGCCCTGGCAAAATTTACGGATATTTATGCGGTGACTTCCGTCAATGATACCTTACATCTTTTCGGACGTTCACAGATGAATTTTGAGAATGAAGAAGTCATTATTTTAAATTCTAAAGACCTTAAAAAAGCCATCGGACGAGATTCTTTAGTCATTGATAAGTATAATTACCTTGATTTTATTAATAAAAACATTGTTCGCAAATATTATGAAAACAATTGGATAATTCCGAACGAAGCATTAGACTCCGTCTTGATAGATTATGAGGGCGATAGTACTTTGATTCCGCTGAAAGTCAGTATTCAGAAAGTATTCGGAAAAGATAGGTTGTCCGATTTAGGCATTTTACCGTGGCATTTGCAGTCGATGCAATATCGTTTGACTCGTGCCTTCGAAGAACGAGATATTAATAAAATTTTACGATTATCTTCCGATTTTGGTCACTACATCGGTGACGCACACGTCCCGTTACATACAACCAAAAACTACAACGGTCAGTACACAAATCAGCGAGGTATTCACGGGTTTTGGGAAAGTCGTCTGCCAGAATTATTTGCCGAAAGCGATTATAATTATTTTGTTGGCCAAGCCGAATATATCGAAAACCCGACCGAGCGTTATTGGAATATTGTTTTAGAAAGTCATACTTATGTGGATAGTGTTTTGACAATCGAAAAAAACTTGCGAAAAGAATTTGAAAGTGACCAGATTTACTGTTACGAAGATGTCGGCAATCGAACAATACGAACGTATTGCCGAGATTTTGCCGCTGCTTATCACGACCGCATGAAAGGCATGGTCGAGTCACGCATGACAAAAGCCATCAAAGCCGTTGGCGATGCCTGGTTCACCGCCTGGGTCGATGCTGGCCAGCCTAATTTGATGGAAATCAGCAAAGAAGCAGAACTCACCGAAGCCGAACGCAAAGAGTTAGAAGCACAAGAAAAAGCGTTCAAAAATGGAAAAATTTTAGGTCGAGAACACGAAAATTAACCGTTGACGAAAAACTAATTAATAAAAAACTACTCTGGATATTCGGTAGGATTGCCGTACTTTGGGCGTGTAGATTTTTTTAAAAATGAAGCGGTTTTACATTAAATCTCAAATTTTATATTTATGAATAAAGATCAACTAATCAAGCAGGCTAAAGCCGTCTTAAACAATAATTTACAAAATGGTTTTACGATTCCGAGAGCCAAACTCTATCCTTTTCAATGGAATTGGGATTCGGGTTTTGTAAGCATTGGTTTTGCAAATTATGACGTTGATGCAGCGATAAGTGAAATCAATTCGCTGTTTTCTGGTCAGTGGGAAAATGGCATGATTCCGCATATCATTTTTCATTCAGAAAACGAAACGACTTACTTTCCAAATTGGGATTTTTGGGAAACAACCGTCAACAAAGGAGCGTCACAAGCTCCAAAAACGTCTGGTATTTCGCAGCCGCCTGTTTTGGGTTTTGCGTTAGAGCAGCTACTCCAAAAAAATCCTAACAATGAAAAAGTATTGGCTTTCGCCAAAATGATATATCCGAAAATGGTACATTACCACCGCTTTTGGTACAACTATCGTGATCCGAATCAGGAAGGTTTGGTTTTCATTTATCATCCGTGGGAATCGGGTCGAGACAACTCTCCGATTTGGGACGATGCCCTGGATTTGATTGATTTAGAAAATGCTAATTTGCCAAAATATACTCGTCAAGATACTAAAATATCAGACGCTAAAGAACGACCAACTTCCAAACAATATGACGAATATGTTTACCTTTTAGAATTAGGAAAGCGGCACCAATACGATGGAAAAGGCATCGCCGAAGAATCAGAGTTTTTGATTCAAGATAGCTTAATTAATGCTGTTTTGATTCGCTCAAATGAAGCTTTAATCAACATCGGAAAACGTTTTAATTTTGACACCAAAGAGTTGGAAGAGTGGCAAACTCAAAGCATCAAGCAGTACAATGCTAAACTTTGGAGCGAAAAACTGAACACTTACACTGGCTATGATTTGCGTCAAGCAAAACAATTTCCTCAATGGGAAATCGGTGGACTGACAGCTCTTTTTGCAAATATTCCGACTCCAGAACGTGCCGAAAAAATGAGTAATTATTTGGCGGATTTGATGGCTAATAATTACTTCATTGTGCCGAGTTTTGATGTGCATCACGAGTTGTATGATAGCAAAAGATATTGGCGAGGGCCGATTTGGCCACAAATGAATTGGATGATTTATCACGGTTTGAAACAATACAATTTTCAGACAGAAGCGGACTTTGTTCGAGAAAGTTTATTAAGTTTGGTCGAGCGTTTTGGCTTTCATGAGTATTTTGAAGCACAACGTCACCTGGTCAACACAACACATGGCGGTTATGGTGGCGATAACTTTTCGTGGACGGCTTCGTCGGTGATTGATTTGCTACTTTGTCCATAAAGCCATCAACTAAAAATATTCCGTCATACCAATCCCGATATTTCAGAATCGGTATGACGGGTTTCACTTCAACTATGAATACATTTGATTACATTATTATTGCCGTTTACCTCATCGGATTTTTGATGTTGGGGTTTCTATTCAAAAACAACAAAAACTCTTCTGATTATTTTCTGGGCGGACGTTCGATGAGCTGGTTTCCGTTGAGTCTTTCGACAATGGCGACACAATTGTCGGCGATCAGCTTTATTTCTGCACCAGCTTTTGTTGGCTTAAAAGCGAATGGCGGGATGCAATGGTTGACTTTTGAAATGGCCGTCCCTCTGGCGATGATTTTTATTTTACTGGTGATTTTTCCGCCCTTATTTCGCTCTGGCGTCGTGAGTATTTATGAGTTTGTTGAGGAACGGTTTAACCGTTCGACTCGAATGACTTTAAGCATCGTTTTCCAAATTAGTAAAGCCTTAGGAACGGGCGTGATGGTTTATACTTTGGCGTTTATATTACAAGCAGTCCTAAATATTGATTTCATTTATACAATTTTATTGATTAGTGTCATTACAATTGTCTATTCGTGGCAAGGCGGTATGAAAGCCGTTGTCTGGGGCGATGCCTTACAAATGATCATTTTATTTATTGGTTTAATTGTTTGTTTCTTTTATGGTTGGCAATTATTTGCGGCGATTCCTGAAGCGACAATTGACGTAAGTCGAACTGATATTATCGACTTCAACTGGGGCTTTACGAAGGGCGAAGAATACGGTATTATCCCAATGATTGTTGGTGGATTTTTCTTGTATGCATCTTATTATGGTTGTGACCAAACACAGGCACAACGCTTGCTTTCTGCCAAAAGTGAAGGAACGGTCAAGAAGCTATTATTGGCCAATGGTTTATTGCGTTTTCCGGTCGTTTTGGTGTATTGTTCGATGGGGTTGATTATCGGGAGTTATGCGTTAAGTGAGCCTGATTTTATGAACGCTGTGGTCGATATTACGAAAGAGCATTTTCCAAATGAATATGATAAAAATGGTATAAAAGCAGATTTAATGATGCCTGTTTTTATTCTACAATATTTGCCGCACGGCATGATAGGTTTATTAATGATTGGAATTTTGTCGGCAGCTATGTCGTCGTTGAGTTCTGCGATTAATTCTTTAGCAGCCGTTACCGTAGAAGATATTTTCAATAAAAAAGATCAACCATTGGCACCCGAACAATACATCAAAACCTCTAAGAGAGCAGTACTTTTTTGGGGCGTGATGTGTATCGGTGCTGCTTACTTATTTGGTGGCAGTGATAGCCCAGTAATTGAAATTATTAACGCCATCGGTTCGGTGTTTTATGGGCCAATTTTAGCAACTTTTGTTTTGGCAATTTTCTCCAAAAAAGTCACCGCAACTGGCATGAATGCAGGGATTATCACTTCTGTTGCTGTCAATTTATTATTATCCAGTAAGTTTCAAGATATACTTGGAGTTGATTTAGGCATTAGCGTATTTTGGATGTGGCTGAATTTCACAGGGTTTATTTTAGCGGTTGCGATTGCAATAATCGTGAGTTCATTGAGCAATGAAGCAGCTAAACCTTTAAAGGTGAATTACAAATTTGAGTGGTCAACCTTATTACAACCTGTACCAATAATTTTATTTGGAGCTTTCGCATTAATTATCGCTATTAGTTATTGGATACCAAATTGGTTTTAAAATATCGCTGCTAATTTTAAACGAAAAAAAACAAACGAAAAGTTCTGAAAGGAACGATATTACCGAACTCCTAACACAAGTTATGGACAAAATACAAACAATGAAACACTACTGGGGAATCGACTTAGGCGGAACAAAAATCGAAGGTGTTGTTTTAGACGAAACCTACAAACCGTTGGCACGACTACGTTTGCCGACCGAACAAGAAAAAGGCTACGAACACATCGTTCAACAAATCGGAAAAGTCGTTGACTTGTTAAAACAAGAAACAAACCTCGAACCGACACAAATCGGCATCGGTACACCTGGTGCCATTAATCCAAAAACGCAATTATTAAAAAACAGTAATACCTTGTGTTTGAATGGACAACCTTTACATTTAGATTTAGAAAAATTATTAAACCTTCCTATTAAAATAGCAAACGACGCCAACTGTTTTGCATTGGCGGAAGCCGTCATGGGAATTGTGCCTGACGAATTACCGAATGCCCGAATGGTTTTCGGTGTCATCATGGGAACGGGCTGCGGTGGCGGTTTGGTAATTGATGGTAAAGTTTGGAATGGTAAACACGGAATCGGTGGCGAGTGGGGACATAATTTCTTAGATGAATCCGGTGGCAATTGTTATTGTGGAAAGGTCGGTTGCAATGAACGAATCATCGCAGGGCCAGGTTTGGAGCGTTTCTATTTTCAAGAAACTGGCACTAAAAAGTCCTTGAAAGAAATTGTTCAACTGCATCGTCAAGGAAAAGACGAAGCAGCAACTGCAACGATTAACCGCTTAACAACAATGTTCGCAAAGGCAATTTCTGTTGTAATTAATATTCTCGACCCTGATGCAATAGTACTTGGTGGCGGCGTGAATAATATTGACGAAATCATCACACAGGGCATTCCAAAAATCAACGATTTTATTTTCAATGATTCGGTGGAAACGGTATTTTTGAAACCGAAATTGGGCGATAGTGCAGGAGTTTTTGGTGCCGCTTTATTATGATAATTAATGGTCTATTTTACAAAAAATCCCTTTACGAAAATTTTCATAAAGGGATTTTTTATAAAGGGATTTTTATACTGTTGAAATTACAATTTAGTAATAATCAAATGAGTTTGCGGCTTCCTGCCATGCTAATCGTCTAATCAATCAACGTAGATGCTTTAATCAACATTTTTTTTCTTAGTATTTTTTCATTTTGAACGACTTGCTGCTGCACCGATGTAATACCTTTAAGTTGTGTGCCGGACTGCTTTAAGGTATTGTTCGCTGTTTTATGAGCCGTCATCAAACGGTTTAAATACACATTTAACTCTTCCTTTGTCGTAATAATTTTACCATTTGATAAAACAACATCGGAGGCAGAAAAAACATCCGGATATTTTGCGAGTTGATTATTTTCACCACTTACTTTCTCCCTTTTTTCAGATTGAGGGCTTGGGACATACGTCAAAACATCCTTTGCTTTATTCACTAAATTGAATCGAAGTTGACGTTGTGATACCAAATCAATTTGACCGATTCCTGCCAAACGTTGCATATCTCTGGCATCGGGTTGTAGTTTGTAGTTTTTTTGTGTTCGTTTGACTTTTCCACCTTGCTGAATCACGCCTTTTATTTCGTCAATTTCTTGTCCCAAAGTCGCTGTCAAAGTACTATAATAAGCTGTTTTTGTGATAGAAGCTCCTAACTGTCTATTTCCATGAAGGAAAGCCAATTGCATTGTTTTATCCACTAACTTTTCAGCATCTGCATAGGTTTTGATTTGTTTTTGTAAGACCAATTTTTCCCAAGATTTCAAAATTTCAACTTCACTTTCTCCGTTAGATATTTTCTGACTTACAGAAAAAGAGCGACCAGTCGTTTTCTGAGCAATTGTCACTTGTAAGGCGATGCAAGAAGCGACTACGGACAAGATTAACTTTAAAGTATTCATAATGTGTTATTTAGTTTCCTAATTTCCTTTTTACTGAATACAAAATATTCAATTTTATTGCATTTGAAACGTCATATTAGAACAAATCTTTTATTATCTTTTATTGAAACGATACTTTATGACAGGGAAAAGACGGAGTAGGAGAGGGCTATCAATCAAAAAACCTCTTGCTACGTAGAACAAGAGGTTTTTATATAAATCCTATAGGAGTCAATAATTACTTACCGGCTGCATAACGCTCTGACACAGCATTCCAATCAATTACATTGAAAAATGCTTGAACGTAATCAGGACGACGATTTTGGTAATTTAAGTAGTAAGCGTGTTCCCAAACATCTAAGCCTAAGATTGGCGTTCCACCACAAGAATCGACATCCATCAAAGGATTATCTTGATTTGGAGTCGAACAAACTTCTACTTTTCCACCTTTGTGAACACATAGCCAAGCCCAACCTGACCCAAAACGAGTGCCTGCTGCTGTTGCAAATGCAGACTTGAAATCCTCGAAAGAACCGTAAGCTGCGTTGATAGCTTCTGCTAACTCGCCAGTAGGTTCTCCGCCTCCGTTTGGTGACATTACAGACCAAAATAAACTATGATTATAAAATCCACCACCATTATTGCGAACACCTGCACCGTGTGCAGAAACATTTGCTAAAATTTCTTCGATTGACTTGCCTTCAAGGTCAGTTCCTTCAATAGCAGCGTTTAATTTTGCAGTATAACCAGCATGGTGTTTTCCATGATGAATTTCCATTGTACGAGCATCGATATGCGGCTCTAAAGCATCGTGTGCATATGGTAATGCAGGTAATTCAAATGCCATTTTTTTGTATTTAAAAGTTAGTTAAATGATTTTTGTTGAAACCGTTAATTTCGATTTGCTGTAAAGATAACAGCATTACCCTGAAGTTGTTTTGATTTCTTATTTATTATTTATCTGAATAAGTGATTTATGGTTTATTATCAATACAATACAGGTCTATAAGTATTATTTCTTGAAATGATAGGCATAACATTGACATAAAGTTGACGAATAATAATTTAACTATTTATCATAATTGAGACCCTGAGTTATTTGAATAAATTTACCAAATCAATACAGACAATACTCTTTATGATGTAATTTGCCATCCGTATTTTATCCAATCTTCTTCATAATCAATATCAGAAAGTGTAGGTAACAAGCCGCAAGTTTTATTATTATTTGTAATAATATCGAGGGTCTGCGAAAAAACTTTTTCGGTACTCCATTCAATATTTTGGAAAATTTCAGGGGAGAATTCTTTCATTCCAATCAAATAATAACCTCCATCATCTGCAGGACCAATGACAAAGTCGTGTGTATCTAATTTGGCAAAAGCCGTATTTATAATATCGGTTGTCAAACTCGCACAATCCGAACCAATAATGACCGCTTTTCTTGCTTTTTTTTCAAAAACAGCCTCGAAACCAGCTGCCATCTTTTCACCTAAATCGCCATTTATTTGTACGTGTTTATCGAAATCCGAACGATTCCATTCGTCCTCTTGATTAATAAAATGAGCATAAAATACATTTCGTTGAGCATCGACTTGTGCTGCAATATTCCGAGTATGTTTGAGGAGTTCTAAATAAATTCGTAGGGCTTCGTCATCGCCAACTGTTGCTGCTAATCGTGTTTTGACTTCACCCTTAATTGGATTTTTTATAAATATTAGAAGGTGATTCATTGACTAATTTTGATGTATAATATATGGAGGTTGCTGAGAGGTAAATTTGCTAAAAACTTATAATTTTTTGGCAATGATAAATGGATTTTTTTAAACACAATAACCACAACTTAGCCTGAAACCTCAGGAACATCGAAAAGCTGCCGGCAACTTATTTCATGAATAAATCCTCTAAAGCTGTTATTATCTTATAGAAGTCTGTTGAGCGTAAATAATAATAAGATTTCTTGCCTTCCCGACGGGCCGCTACTACTCGTTTATCTTTTAGAATTCTAAGATGATGAGATGCGATAGCTTGTTCAATATTTAAGGATTCATAGATTTCAGTTACAGATAGCTTATCGTTTTTATACAATAAATCAATGATCGTCAGCCGAATAGGGTGTGCGATAGCACGAAGTACCTCAGTTCCTATTTCCAAAAAATCAACATCAAAACGACTTTGTAAAGACTCCTTCATGTGTTATATAAGTATCTACATAAATAAATGAATTGTAAATCTAAAAAAAATAACATATGAAACATGACTTTCGGTTAGATTTCATTCAAACTTTCTAAAATCATACGAAAAAAGGAATCAAAATGGTGCTAAATTTCAATCTATTAAATATAATTTTGATGTATTCGATCTATTTGCACAATAACCAAAGCAAGTGCTTTCAGATATGAATATCAAGTATTTGTGTAATATTTGATAGCCAAAAGTAGAACAGTTTCCAAAATGTAAGGCAGTATTTTCGAACGAAATAAATTTGATTGTAAGTCTTTTCAAGGTTGAACTCAAAAATTGCGTTTCATCTTAAAAGTCAATACATTTGAAAATACCTTTGACAATGCATTTACTTTTTTGAATAAAAAAACCAAATATGAAAAACCGTAGGGATTTTATTAGAAACTTAGTTTTAGCCGGTGCAGCGTTGTACCTACCGGCTTGTAAAACGGAACAAGAAAAGGCCACTTTGTCGATTCAAGAACAAACGCAAGCACAACAAATCGAGCAAGCTGTTCAAGAAATTAGCGAACAGTTTGAAAGTGAAAATTTAGTATTGCTGCGAGCGGACGATACACAGTATCAAGAGTTGAATATCGGCTTCAATACTCGTGTGTCTAAACAGCCCAAAATTATTGCGTTATGCAAAAATAATGAAGGAATTGCAGAAGCGATTAAATATGCGAAACACTTCGGCTTACAGGTTTGTGTGAAAAGTGGCGGCCATAGTTTTGAGGGATTTTCGTCAAATAATGGCGGCATGTCAATTAATTTGTCGCTGTTCGATAGCATCGAATGGATTGATGAGGAAACGGTGAAAATGGGTGCTGGAGTGAAGTTGTTTGAGGTCTATGACGCCTTATTGCCAAAAGGAAAAATCATTCCTGCTGGTTCTTGTGCAACTGTTGGTATTGCAGGCTTGACGCTGGGCGGAGGTTACGGTTTATTTGCTCGAAAATATGGCTTAACTTGTGATAGCTTAGTTGGTTTGACAATGATAGACGGCAATGGTAAAATCCACGAAGCCTCCGGTGATTCGGACTTAATGTGGGCTTGTCGAGGCGGAAATAATGGTAATTTTGGAATTGTTTCCGAATTGATTTTCAAAGTGCATCCTACCCCGAGTGCCTTTACTCGTCACCGTTTTAAAGCCTATAAATTAGACGTCAGCCGTGCTAAATCTTTGATGGAAAACTGGTTTAGGTTAACGGCTCAATTGCCCGACTCTTGCTTTGCTGCTTATGTTTTGAATGGAAAAACACTAACGATTTTAATAACCGATGCAGATAATCGTCGAGCAGAAATTCAACCGATTTTAGATGAGTTGACCGCTATTACAGATAAGCAAACTTTCGGCACACCGACTGAAAATTTAGCCAAATCATTAAGTAATTATTACGGTATTCAAACGCCGCTTTTTTTCAAAAATGCTTGTGCTGGATTGTACAAAGATTATAGTGATATTGAAGGTTGTATCGATACTGTGATTCAAAAAGTACACGAAAATCCAGGGTTGATTATGCAAATTAATACACTTGGTGGTCAAATCAATAACCCTGACTTTGAGTCAAAATCCTCATTTCCACATCGGGCGTTTCCGTACATGGGCGAGTTACAAGCCTACCCAAATCGAGCATCACAACAAGCTCCGTTAGTGAAAGCATTCGATGAAATTCAAAAAGTATTTACCAATCACGGCATTGATAGACATTATCGAAACTATCCTGATATTAATTTTGAAAATTGGGAATACGCCTATTATCGAGATAATTATAAACGTTTACAACAAATTAAAAAGAAATATGATCCTAATAATGTGATTTGGCATGAGCAGAGTGTGAAGGTGTAGCCGGTGAGTGATGTGTTGCTCGATTGTTATTAAATAAAAAAGTTGGAAAGCATTTTTAAAGTGCTTTCCAACTCCAATTGTTATATCCGTCTCCCGTTATTTATTTCCTTCGTAGGCTGGTCGTTTTTTACTTAAAATTCTTGTATAACGAGCAGGATTTTCACGAACATCTTCTAATAAAATATCTAAGTTTTTCAAAGATGCATCAAGGTCTTTGTAAAGTTCGCCATCTTGTAATAATAAGCCCAGCGTTCCTTCGCCGCTATTCGCTTGTATTAATACTTGATTTAGTTCTTTTACCGCACCATCTACCGAAACTAAAGTTTTTTGTAAATCGCCAATCGCTTCGTCTGCTCCTCCGAGCGTACCGTTAATATCTACTTCACTTAGATTTTGTGTTAATTTTGCCGTATTATCTAAGGTTGCTTTGATTTGAGCATTGCTGGCAGCAAGGCTATTAGTGACGCCTTCTAAGTCGCCTAAAACCCCATCGATTTTGCTGGAAGCACCACCGATTAAATTATTCAAACTGCGAGAGGTCGAATTAAGGTTAGATAAAATTGCTTGAATATCCGATAACGATTTACCGATACCATCTTCCGCTCCCTCGGCTGTTCCCCAGCTTCTAAGCATCGAATCTATCGCCTCAAAACTCCGTTCTGCTTTGTCAAGGTACGGATCAAGGTCAGAAGTCATCGAACCTAACAACGATAAAGTTTCCCCTTTAATCGTGTCACCGCTTGCAAGACAGTTTTCACCGTTACAAACACCTTTAGGGAAGTTCAATATGACTTGTTTTCCGCCCATAATACTTGAGCTTTCAATTTTAGCTACGACTCCTTCCTTCTCGATACTTAACGGCTCCGTAATATCTAAAACCACCATGATTTTACCCGAATAATCTTCTTTTAGGTAAACTTGACTTACGATACCAATTTTAAATCCATTGATAATAACAGGTGCAGAAGTTGATAAACCGTCAATATTATCATATTCTACATAAATTTGAGTCGAATCCTGAAAGATATTTTTGCCTTTTAGGTAAGTGTATCCCCAGATCAAAATACCAATAGAGACAATAGCTAAAGCCCCGACTTTTAACGTTCTTGAAATTTCCAAAACTTTCGTTTTTTAGATTATTTAATTGCCTAATTTACTGCAAAGATAGCACGAAGTCTATTCTTTTTCCTTGTAAAATAGATACGTATATTTTTCAGGATTATTCCGAATGTCTTTCAACAATTTGGAATAGTCCAATTCTATAACACCCGTATTATCATCTTCCGATTGAAAACGAGGGTCATTAAGTATTTGAGCCAAACTTCCAGTTTGACCTTTTTCTAATTTTGTTGATATAATAGCGAACAGTTTCTGCGTTTGTTCTATTTCAGAATAAGTAGCATTCCATTTTTCGAGTGTCGCTTTTATATTTTCTTGTGTTTTCTCAAAATCTGCTGTTTCCAGGTTATTTTGAATTTCTGCTACGTTTGATTGGATCTCCTTAATTATTTCTTCCTTCGCACTCGCCATAACGATTGCCGCATCCTCCGACATTCGTTCATAAGAGACCGTCGCCTTATCAATTAGTTCCGTAGTTGCTTTTCCTGCGGCTGTAAAGTTTTTCATCATTTCTTTGATGTCCCTTTCTGCTTGACGAGTCTTCGCATCATAATCACCTAAGTTTTCATTTCGCCAACTTTTAACCGCTGTATCTAAGGTTTCATAAGTCTGTTCGATTAAGGTCATCAATGGCTCTAATTCACTGATTTCTGTATCAAAATAAGACCCCAAATCACTATAAATCGTATCATAATCGCTCAAACAATCAGTACAATTATTTCCTTCATATACCAAATTAATTTGCTTTGTTCCCATCAAGTCAGCATCTGTAATCATAGCGACAACCTTATCTTTAGGTATATTTAAGTTCTCATTTGTCAATAAAATATTAATAATCACTTTACCCGAATAGTCGTTTTTGAGTCGCATGGATTTCACAACACCAACCCTCAAACCTTGCGTCGTCACCATATTATCAGGTTCTAAACCTGCAACATCATCTGCTTCGATTACGATAGGCATGCCGGGTTCTTGCTTTAAAAACAAAAAATGAACCAACAGGCCTAAAAGCCCAAGGATAAAAATTACAGATATAACTTGTCGAACCTTACTATTTTCCAATTTTATTCTTTTTAATTTGAAAATACGAAACCATAATGATTACTAATCAATAGCGGCCTCAAACACTTTCATAGGCACTCGAACACCGTCTTTATAAACTACAATGAAAGCATCTTTAAAACCTTCTTCTCTCCAAAGTTGTCGGCTTTCGTTAGCTGCTTCATAGGTATCAAACGATTCTGACATTATTTTTTTAATCGTTTTCTCCTCTATCACTTCGACTACTTCCGCTTCAATTAGAGCCGCTAAGTTAGGGTTTTCTAAGTTAGATACAGCAGCCAGTTGTATTTTAAACTCAAAACCTTTTATTATCGTTTTTTCTAATTCAGGAACTTCCAACACTTCAACAGGAGATTTTACTGTAAATCCATCGTCTGCTATTACTTCATCAACTTCACTCTTATACGCTTCAAAAGCTTTAAAAATTGAGTTAGCGATTAGCCTTTGTCCTTCTTTTGATAACAAAAACGCTTCCTCTGCTTGATGTGTCAAAAAACCACTTTCGACCAATACAGCAGGCATTGTTGCTCCTCTTAATACTGCGAAACCCGCTTGTTTTACGCCTCGGCTTTTGCGGTTTGCCAGTACGAACTCTCTTTCGATTTTAGTCGCAAAATTAAGACTTTGTTCCAAATATTTATTTTGTACCAAAGCATTGATAATATGATTTTCAGGCGAGTTTGGATCATAATCATAGTTATCTTCATAATTTTCCTCCATCAAAATCACATCATTTTCACGCTTCATAATTTCCAGGTTGTCATCTGCCCGATGCAACCCCAAGGCATAAGTCTCTGAACCATAAGCCCACGCTTTGCGAGTCACTGCTGCGTTACAATGAATGGAAATAAATAAGTCGGCCTTGTGTTCATTAGCTATTTTCGCTCGTCTGTGTAATTCAACAAACACATCTTTCTCTCTTGTATAAACCACATTTACGTTCGGATAAACTGCTTTTATCTTTTTGCCTAACTCCAAAGCAATCGCTAAGGTAACATATTTTTCTTTCGAAGTTGTCGCACCCAAGCAGCCGCTATCTTTCCCGCCGTGTCCAGCATCAATCACGACTGTTTTTAACAATTCGTTATGCTCATGTGCATGTCCACCTGAGATAGCAAAAGCACCCATGCAGATTATTAGACACATAAAATTGATTTTCATAATCATCTATTTTAAAAATTACGTCTTAACTGCCACTAAGATAATTCCAATCATTAGAGTTCATATTAAGCGAATTTAATATTTATTTTATAGGAATGATTATCATTTTTATAAATTGACATAAAGGTTAATAATACGGATATAAAAATTATATAATAGGCCTAAAAGTATGGTTAATAAAGTCGTCATTGCATTCATTTGATAGCTTATTCGTGAATTATTTTCAAACATAAATGACACAATTGAAGTTACCTTAAAACAACGACGTAAAATGCTTCATTTGAAGTGAATCGGTTATTAAAAAACCTCACAAATGTGTTTTTAATAAAGTGACGTAATATTTTGAAATATCTGGACACATCGTTTTTTTCTAAATTTTTCACAGATTTTTTAGTTCGCAACAAATTAACGAATCACTAATACCTACGAAGATGGATTTATGGCAATACATGAAGGATTTATTCAGGGCAGAGCAGGAAAGTAGCCCGATGAAACCTTACATACAAGAACCGCTGGAACGAGAGGAGGAGGAAGTAGAATCCTATGATTTGTGGAAACGAACCTTGTCAAAACGACGAGTTTTGGATTGGTTGAATATGCAATATGCAAGCTTTGTGATGAATGGCGAATCAGAAATTGATAGAACAATTGACTTTCTGAATACGCCTTCTGCCAAAGGTTTTGTTATGCACTTCGATGAGCAATTACACAATCGTAGTGATTTTATTCATTTATTCGATTATTTGCAAGAGCGAGTATTGGATATGAATTACAAAAAGTATATGTCCGATACTCGAACCTACAACAAAACTCGACATAATAATACTTGGGTCGAAACAATTCAGCGACATTACTTAAAACCTCGTTTCAAAGTCTTGGAGGACAATACTTTTGACCAGCGTTTTGGCAATATTAAAATTGAATTGTTATTTAGAAATGATCAAATTCGCAACTTGCAATTTAGTGCCACACGATACAGCGATAGAAATTATACCGAAGGCAATACATTCAATGATTTGATGCGAGAACTACTCCAGTAGATAATGGAGCATCAATTTTATACCTAATTACTTATCTATAAAATGACAACGAAACAATATTGGTCAAGTCGATATGAGCATCAAAATACGGGCTGGGACATCGGTTATCCTTCAACACCGATTAAGGCGTATTTCGACCAAGTTGAGGACAAAAACTTACGGATTTTGATTCCGGGAGCGGGTAATGCTTACGAAGCAGAATATTTACATCAACAAGGTTTCACAAATGTGTTTGTAATGGATATTGCCTCACAACCTTTGGCAAAGTTCGGGGAGCGAGTGCCTAGTTTTCCTAAAGCACACTTGATTCAAGGTGATTTTTTTGAGCATCAAGGCGAGTATGATTTGATTGTGGAACAGACGTTTTTCTGTTCCTTTCCACCTTTGCCCGAAAATCGTCAGGCTTACGCCAAAAAAGTAGCCGAACTATTGCCGAAAGGCGGAAAATTAATTGGTCTTTGGTTTACTTTTCCATTAAAAGGGGATTTAGTTCGCCGACCGTTTGGCGGTTCAAAAACAGAATATATCAGCTATTTTGAGCCGTATTTCGATATTCGCATTTTAGAATTGTGCTATAACTCGATTAAACCTCGACAAGGAAATGAATTATTTGGCTTGATGGTCAAAAAATGATGTCTTAACTAAAAATTATGCGATTTGCCGTGTACCTAAATTTGGAGTAACGCATAATGAGACGCTAAAGAAGCAATAGGAAGCAATTCTTGTTTTGATAAATGACGGCTTCACCAAGTAAAAACCTGACCGCTTTTTGAAAGTAGTCAGGTTTTTAGAAGCCTTTTTTAGTTAATAATATCTTCTCGTTTCATTAGTTCTTGTTTCACAACCTGAAGAGAATCTCCGATAGGTTGTTTGACTGTCAAGACGAAACTTTCTTCATCTGTATTTTCTTTTACTTCTTGTTTTTTGAGAACGAGCTGTTTTCCTGAATATTGGAAATAATCCGTTCCTTGTATCTTATCGCCCTCCACCCATTGAGATAAAATAAACTCATTCACCTGATCAACACTTGGCGAACGAACAACCTCTAATTCCTTATTTCGTTCATACTTTTTGGTAGAAGGATTGTAGAGCCAATAAAAAAATGGAATATTGGCATCTTCGGGTAAGTATTGTAGTAATCGAATGTCGGCATAACCATCAAAATTTAAATCCTCCACAATGACTTGTTCATTTTCTTGCACCACTGCCTCAAATCCATCGAGTTGTTGAAAAGGTGTTCCATCGCTTTTATTTACAACATTAATTGCGACGACCGTTTTCATTTTATCTTCGGACACATCTCCGATCAATTCAAAATCAAAATGATTCATCAGCTGCACCTCTTCTACTTCATCAGCGGCAATCGTTGGTTCTTTCGTTTGACAATTCCAAAAAAGAAAAAATGTCATTCCAATTAGTAAATGTTTCATAGGGTTTATTTAAAAATTAATAAATCATTTTTGTTTTTCATACAAAGCCTCCACTTTGACAGATGATGAATGTTAGTCATTCATCAATTATCAATTCTTCTGTAAGTATTCTAAATACTCAATCAAAATGCGACAAAAAATAATCCTTGCAGATTGTGCGATGGTAATATCACATCACTAATAACGTAAGAATTATGGAATAGATTTAAACAGCCGCAAAAAAAAAAGGCGAATCGTTAATAATTAAGAAATTATTAACGATTCGCTATTTTTTCGGGAAGCCCCCAATAAATTTTCTACTTTATTAACTCAAAATCTACTGAAAGGACTTTATTTGAAGGCCTTCTTGAAAAAGTACTGCTGATTAAAATTCCATGTGCTGAAGTTGTTCAACAAAAGTAGAAAATAAAGATACCAGGTCAGCTTCTCGTGCAAAAATCCAACTGTAAGCTAATAAGTCCAGGCAATTCGAAGAAGAATTTAAAGCCTCTTTTGAGATTTTCACTCGGTCAATTTGCTGAAAACTGGCATGAATATCAATTTGACTAATTACATATTCATCTTGCTCTTGCCAATATTCCAATATCAGAACATTGTCGGCAATCTCTTTTTCAAATAATAATAAAAAAATAGGCGTACGAACATAATAAATCGAGTCAAAGTCAAAATAAGCAAATGGAAAAGCAGGATAATTAACCTTCACGCAAGTTATATCGAACGCTTGTATAAATTTTTCAGCTGCATCAATCTTTGAAGTAATCAAATCACTAACTCGCTCCAGTGTATGTAACTCACTAATAGGCCGCCATTCTTTATTATGATCATAAAACTCCATATCGCCCAGCCGAAGTTTGTAATCAAAAATAGACGTACCATGTAGCACATAACCAGGGTAGTAATATTTGAAATTAAGCGATTGAGCATATTCAATCTCTTGCAGCATCGTAAATGTACCAATGCTGTATCGCTCATAATTGATATCAAAAACCCCAATAATACTCGCAATAGCAGATTCTCCAACATCAAAAAGGCTAAAACCAATTAACTGACCTTTATCAAAAACACAAACTTCGTAAGTCTGAAAAATTGATAAATGATGCCTTTCTTCGTCGTCTCCTTTCAAGTAATGATATAGACTTTTTTGTAAAAATCCACGAAATCGATGCGTGTGCTGCTGGTATAATCTCTCCTTTTCTGCACTATTTTGGAATGGTCGAACGATCACTTCAAACCTTTCATGCACTTTACGTTTGATACGACGAAGCCGCTTTTTGGGAGTATAATCTTTTAAATTCAGTCGAACGTTAATCACTTCATGCAATGCTTGTTCGAAACACAAAATCCTTGCCCGATACATCGACGAACTACTTCTGAACCAGCCTTGTGCTAAGTAGTCATCTAATGTAAACGGTGATAATACCAACGGATGAAAGTGTTGAACAAGCATTTTTATGATATGATTATTTGATAATAAGAGGTTTTGTACTATTTCGCTTCATCATCAAAGACCTGAACCGTTCTTTGTTTCTCTATTAGCTGTGTGAATTTTCCTTTGTAACGAGTACCTCTAACAATGTGATTATCAATCCAATGATAATTTCCACCACGAGGTTTATTCATTAGTAAGCCGTGATACTTGAATCCATGATCATTCAGCCATTTTTCAGTTACCTCTCGATGCTCCTCCAAGCGAGAAGTAAAAAAAGTGATAATATGCCCTTCGTCATACCATTGATTAAGTACCTCCAACGCATCGGGGAAAGGTTCACAAGTCGCCATTCGTTCAGGTTCTTCGTTAGGTACATCCTCTGTGACAGTACCATCTATATCAATAAGGTAATTTTTTACGCCTTCTGGCAATGAAGGACTTAATAAATTCCCGTCTTCGTCAAATAATTCGTTTAATTTGTGTTGTGTTTCCATGATTAGAAGTTTGTGAATAAAAAAATTAACCAATTACAATAGTTACAATTTCCAAATAAGTAGTTTTTTATAAAAAATTGATGTTTTAGATATGAAAAACATTACCGATTTATTCAATAATATCATAAACGTCACACCTATTTGAATTTCATAATTGATTTTAATAGCATATTTTTAGTACACAACAGGCATTTTATAAAATGAATTGTAGGACAGTAAGTAAACTTAATATTTTGGCTACTTCTTTAAGATTGGACAAGATAATAGGTATTTTCAAAATGCTTACTATCTAATTTATACTTTTCATTAATTTAGTCGAACGAAGTAATAGCAAAGTGTCCAACTTTAGATAACCCAATATTTTAAGTCTGATTTTACATAGTAACAAACCCCTTGTTACCCTACGATTCCAGTAATGATTTTCATCACTTAGCATCGGCTTGAAAGCAAGTACTTGATCCGCCTACCTGAGCAGGCGGCACAGCAACTTTATCTTTCATCAATCCTTATTTAAGATTGTCTAATTTTACTTTGCAGAATCTCGGAAGCCTCCACAATAGTGTCAAAATTTGTTCGACTCGCCAACAAAGTTATCTTTTTACCAAAATAGCCAGTGCTGATTAATTTAATAGTGACCAACTTAAAAACAGAATAATCATTGACTGTTATTTTGTCCACATTATCCATCGGATATTTGAATACCTTGAAGTAATTCGTCACATAAATAAATCCACCATCAAACTCGACTCTCATTAAACGCATAATCGTAAAGTAAGCCGTCAATGTTCCCACCAAAAAGAAAACTGTCCACCCCATTCTAAACACCATCAAATCCATACCGCCGACCGTCAAATCGTCTGTCAGCCAAAAGATGATACACAACGTACCGAAAAAAACTGTCCACACTAAAGGGACAAAATATTTTAAAATAACGGTAAGGTTTGATGACAAATTAAAAGTTTTCATCTCCATTTATTTCTATTTTTCACAAAACTAATCTTTTTTTTGTGATTTAGTTTGGTCTATTCCCTTAAAACTATAGTACACCTTTAAAAACGGTATTTCCGATATATTTTCCGTATCATTCTATATCATTTTGGATGATTTTGTATCATTCCGTAATAAATAGTCACCCGTAACATGACCGTAATTAGCCGTGCAAACAAGTTCTTATTACTTATCAAAAATACCTGTATCAAATGTCATATATTAAATATAAACAGATTCAGGAGTAGTATAAAATAAAAACTACCAAATTCTTCAAGAACACCTAAAATATTTTTATCAAAGAACCATTATAAATTATACTTATGAATTTGATATGAACTTTTGTACCTTTGAACACTTAAAAAGTTACTTTTACTTAATTATATGATAGCATACGTTAAAGGAGAGATTACGTTTAAGTCACCAACTTACATTATTGTTGAAGCAAATGGTATTGGCTATCGCATCAATATCACCTTAAATACCTATGCACAGGTAGAAAAGTTAGAACGTGTCAAATTATTAACACATTTTTATGTAAAAGAAGACCAACAAACGTTGTATGGTTTTGCGGAAAATGTGGAACGACAACTTTTTCTACATTTGATTTCAGTATCCGGTATCGGGCCAAGTACAGCAAGAATTATGCTCTCGGGTATGACGACGGATGAATTGCGTTCAGCGATTATTAGCGAAAATGTAACTGCATTCAAAAAGGTAAAAGGTATTGGGCCAAAAACAGCCAAACGCTTGATTTTGGACTTAAAAGACAAGCTGATTAAGGAATCTGGAGAGGAAGGCATCGCAACACCTGCAGCAACAACCGCCAATAATAAGTTAAGACAGGAAGCGTTATCTGCATTAGTAGCGTTAGGGTATGTGAAAATTCAAGCACAGAAAGCCCTCAACAATGTGTTGAAATCTAAACCTAATGTGGATTCAGTAGAGCAACTAATCAAATTCGCATTGAGTGAATTACGATAAAAAATATCAAATTTTATACTATTACACCATCAAAACAACTGTCTATCGAATTAAAAATTTACACAATACTAAAGTTTATTGAATTGGCTTAAAACACAAAGTAATTATTTCAATAATTATATACACATATTACAAGTTATTATCAAATATTAAAGCCATCAACAAGTTGAGTTTTAGAAAATAGATTGCGCTGATTTTTTAAATTGTTATAAAATTAATAACCGTAAAGAATAATATAACCGTTGAATAGTCATAATAATCTATCAAATTTGACTTCCAAATTTTGAACCAGTGTTCAAAAATGGATTGTGTAAATTCTGTTGCCTACCGCAAAAGAATTTCATTAATACAAGTTTTTTTTAACATTCTGACAATCAACAATGCGTTTATCCGTATTAATGATTGTTTTTATGTTTAATTTGTAGTGATTTCGTTAGAGTATGCTCTAAACCTTAATATTCAGGACAGACAGGACGAATTACCTAATCACTGATTAACTAATCACTAATAATTGATTTATCAGTTATTTTAATTTTTTTGAAAAACTTTATGAGTAATCCGACCAAAATCATGGAAAAACAACAAACAATCTATCGGATACTATTGGTGACTGCTTTTTTAGCGGGTTGTGTCGTCACAACATGGGCGACAGATGACGACTGGAATTGGGAAAATGAAGTAGATTTTTCACCTAAATCACATCACAACCTTAGTAAGGCAATTTATACCGCCGACCCAGATTCATTGAAACCAATTAGTGAGCGAACCGGCGATTATATTAATAATCCCAATAACAATCCTTTCAACCTCAAAGACCCTTCAGTTATTGAGAAAAAGGTGGAGTATGATCCTGTTACAGGAATGTATATCATCACGGAAAAGGTTGGAAATACTTACTATCGTCCACCGACGTATATGACTTATGAAGAGTATCTGGCTTGGTCTGAAAAGAATCAACGAAATAGCTATTTTCAGCAGTTATCTAAGAATAATTCAGGAAACTCCAACGATCCGTTATCCAAATATGATTTAAAAAATTCGATTGCGAATAGAAGTATTTTTGGGGCAAACGAGCAAGGCGAAACACTGATTGATATTCAACCGAATGGTAATATTGACTTAACTTTTGGGGGCGATTTTCAAAAAGTCGATAATCCGATTTTGACCGAAAGACAACGTCGTCAAGGTGGTTTTGATTTTGATATGGCGATTCAGATGAACGTCGTTGGTACGATTGGCTCGAAAATGAAGTTGCAAACGAATTATAATACACAAGCGACATTCGATTTTGAGAATCAAATGAAACTGGAATATACTGGTGACGAAGACCAAATTATTCAGAAAATCGAAGCAGGTAACGTGAGTTTGCCGCTGCGTTCATCTTTGATACAAGGTTCTCAAAGTTTATTTGGTGTGAAGACGGAGATGCAGTTTGGACGACTTCGAGTGACCAGTGTTTTGTCGCAAAGTAAGTCAAGACGGAAAAACTTACAAATACAAGGTGGTGCTCAACAGCAAAAATTTGAAGTATCCGCCGATCAATACGACGAAAATCGTCATTTCTTCTTATCGCATTATAACCGTTCGAAGTACGAACCAGCTTTACAGAATTTACCACAAATTAATACGTTATTCAAAATCACAAAAATGGAAGTTTGGGTAACGAATACAAGAAATGCAACACAAGATGTCCGTGATGTGGTGGTTTTCTCGGATTTGGGAGAAGGTGATGCAACTAAGATGCACACGGATAATCCGGCGTTTCAACCAACACCTGCAACACAAAATTTTGAGTTAGATGGTAGAACGCCTTTGCCAACAAATGATGCCAACGGCTTGTATCAAGCATTATTAGATAGACCAGAATTGAGGGCGTTGGATAATGCCGTTGCCGGGTTGCAAGCTGCACCGTTTAGCTTAGAGCAAATCAAAGATTTCCAAAAAGTTAGAGCAAGAAAATTATCACAATCAGAATATACCTTTCATCCAGATTTAGGGTTTATTTCATTGAATTTAACCTTACAACCTGATGATGTTTTGGGGGTTGCGTTTGAATACAACTACAATGGTGAAACGTATCAAGTTGGTGAATTTGCGAATGATGCACCAATTAATCCTGATACATTGAGTGTTTTGTATCTGAAAATGTTAAAAAGTACAACGCCTCGTGTCGATTTGCCACTTTGGGATTTGATGATGAAAAACGTTTACTCAATTGGTGCTTATCAGGTAAATCAGCAAGATTTTAATTTAGATGTTTTTTATCAAGATCCACAAGGAGCAGCGAAGCGTTTTATTCCAGAAAGTAGCTTGTCGGGCAAACCGTTAATTCGTGTTTTGAACTTAGATAATCTAAACCGACAAGGCGATCCAAATGCCGATGGAGCGTTTGACTTTGTGCCAGGCGTGACGATTAATCCTCGAAATGGTCGAATTATTTTCCCTGTGTTAGAGCCGTTTGGTGAAGCTTTGGCAAAACAGTTTGACCCAAGTGAAAATAATTTTAGAGAAAAATATGTCTATGACGAGTTATATGATTCGACGGTTTTCGTCGCACGAGAATATCCAGAGTTTAACCGATTTGTGATTAAAGGTAATTATAAATCAAGTGTTTCGTCGGAGATTTCGCTGGGTGCGTTTAATATTCCGAGAGGGTCAGTGACCGTGACAGCTGGTGGACAACAACTGGTCGAAGGTCAAGATTATGACGTTGATTATAACATCGGTCGAATTAAAATTATTAATGAAGGCGTTTTAAACTCGGGCTTACCCGTTAATGTGTCCTTTGAGGATAACTCGCTCTTTAGTTTTCAGACTCGAACCCTGATGGGGTCTCGACTGGATTATTGGATAAACGATAATTTTACAATCGGAGCAACGGTGATGCGTTTGTCGGAGCGACCATTTACACAAAAAGTAAATATCGGAGATGACCCGATTCAAAATACGGTTTATGGTGCCGATATTCGTTTTCAACAAGATGCCCCTTGGTTAACAAAATTAGTGGATAAAATACCGCTAATTGATACCAAAGCACCGTCCAGTATTTCATTTGATGCAGAAGCCGCTTTATTAAGACCTGACGCACCTGATGTAATTAATCAAGGGACAGATGTCGGTGGTGCGTCGTATTTAGATGATTTTGAGGGTAGCTCAAGTTCTTTTGATCTACGAAATCCTTCGACACTTTGGACGTTGGCTTCGGTACCAGACAATGGACAATTTGCGGAAGCAAAATTAGTAGATTCTTTAGCATCGGGTATGAATCGTGCGAAATTAGCTTGGTATCAAATTGACCAAAGTATTCGCAGAGACATAGAAGGTGTCGAGGATAATCCCTACACAAGACTGGTACGAGAGCAGGAAGTTTTTCCAAATCGTTCAATCTTACCAGGACAAAATATTGATATTCGTCCATTAGATTTAGCTTATTATCCGTCTGTTCGTGGACCTTACAACTATGATGCGGAAGGCATTCCAGGAATTTCGGCAGGTGTCGAAACAGATGGTTCGTTAAAGCAACCTGAAACACGTTGGGCAGGTATTCAAAGGGCTTTACAAACCAATAACTTTGAAGCGGCCAACATCGAATTTATCGAATTTTGGGTGATGAATCCATTTATTAATGGAGAAGCCGGCCAAGGTGGTAATTTGTATATCAACTTAGGTAATGTTTCAGAAGATGTCATGCGAGATTCTCGTAATTTCTTTGAGAATGGTTTGCCTCGTGAAAATGGAACAGCTCGAACCGATACAACTTCTTGGTCAAGAGTACCGAGGACACAAGCTGTTACTAATGCTTTCGATAATGACCCCGAAACGAGAAAAGCACAAGACGTTGGTTTGGACGGTGTCGATGACGAAGGCGAACGAACCTTGTTTGCGGACTTTTTAAATAGATTAAACGGGCTTGTCGGCCCGGCCGTTTTGGACTCTTTAGAAAGTGACCCTTCAAGTGATAACTTCGTTTATTATAATAATAATCGCTTTGAACCAACGGACGGAATCTTGGAACGATACATCAAGTTCACGAATCCACAAGGAAACTCACAAGCTCCAGAAGGTAATGAATTGTCTGCGTCCACAAATATTCCAGATGCAGAGGATATTAATAATGATAGAACATTAAGCGAGACGGAATCTTTTTTCCAATATCATATTCCGATTCAGAATAATGGTACGAACGAATTGGTCATTGGTAACTATGTTACCGATGTTATCGAAGAAGTAGAAGGGCAAAAATGGTATCAATTCCGTATTCCTGTTGATCAGTTTACAAGTCGTCATGGCGGTATTCAAGATTTCCGTTCGATTCGATTCATTCGGATTTATATGACAGATTTTGAAGAGCCTGTGGTCATGCGTTTTGCTCGTTTGGCATTGGTACGTAATCAATGGAGACGTTATCGCAGAAATTTATTGGGAAGTGGCATTTTTCACCCAAGTGATGGTGGTGGAAATACGGTTTTCGATATGACGGCTGTAAGTATTGAAGAAAACTCGAATAAGTTTCCGTTCCCTTACGTTTTGCCTCCGGGAGTTCAGCGTGAGCGTACTATCGGAACGATTGCCGATGCTCAACAAAATGAGCAATCGCTCGCCCTTCGGGTTTGTAACTTAGAAGATGGCGATGCCAGAGGAGTGTTCAAAGTTCTTAACCTCGATATGCGTGTCTATGAACGACTCAGGATGTTCGTACACGCAGAATCCGAAGATGACCTCGAAACCGGAGATTTAACCATCTTTATGCGGCTCGGAACGGACTTTGAAAATAACTATTATGAATACGAAATTCCGCTAAAAATGACTCCGCCCGGGACAACACCTACGGGCAATCCGGAGCAAGATGATGACTATAAAGAACAGGTTTGGTTAGATGCCAACTCCTTTGATATTGCCTTAGAGCAATTTAAAAATATAAAAGTAGAACGAGATCAAAACGGGGCTTCTTTGATTGTTCCGTATGAATTTGCAGATCCCGAAAAACCTGAAAATAAATACCGAATTGTCGGTAATCCAGATTTAGGACTGGTAGAAGGAGTGATGATTGGTATTCGGAATACAAAAGACGATGGCGTGCCTCGTTGTGCCGAAGTTTGGGTAAATGAGTTACGGGTCAACGGCTTTGATGAAAGAGGCGGTTATGCTGGTCGTGCAAGGTTGGATATGACATTGGCAGATTTTGGACAAGTGACCGTTTCAGGAAATTACACCAGTATTGGTTGGGGAAGTTTGGAACAACGTGTGGCAGAACGTGCCAGAGAGGAAGTTTTACAATACGATGTTGCGGGTTCTTTCCAGTTGGATAAGTTCTTTCCTAAAAAATATGGTCTTCGTTTGCCAATTTATGCTCAATATTCGCAAACATTAGAAACGCCAGAATATGATCCGTTTAAGTTTGATATTCCGATTGATGAACTGGTGGCAAATGAAACGCCAGAGCGACGAGATAGCTTACTGGAGCAAGCTCGTACAATCACAACAATTCGATCGGTGAATATGACGAATATTCGTAAAGAACGAACGAATACAGATAAGAAACCTCGACCGTGGGACATCGAAAATGTCAGCGTAACAGCGGCTTACTCGGAAACAAACCGAAGTGATCCAACGATTCAAACAGATGCTGTTCGTCAGTACCGAGGTGGGTTAGACTATAATTATTCGCTACAACCGACTTACATTCGACCATTCCAAAAAGTCATAAAAAGTGAAAATAAGTACTGGAAAATTGTTAAAGATTTCAACTTTAATCCAGTACCAAATTCATTTGCCTTCAATACTAGCTTGAATCGACGATTTGCAGAAACGACTTATCGTTTTGCGGGTGATGCCGATGCGACTTGGTTCGATAAGCGTTTTATGTGGGATAGGGTGTATAATTTGAATTGGAATATGGCACGGGCTTTAAGTGTTAATTTCAATGCAACTAATAATGCGGTAATTGATGAACCTGTCGGACGAATTGATACACCGGAGGAGCAAGATTCTGTTATGACAAATTTGCGGAATTTTGGTCGTAATAAAAATTACACACACACCTTTACGGCAAGTTATACTTTGCCCTTAAAGAAAGTACCGATTTTGGATTGGATGACCGTGAAAGCGACTTATAATGCGAATTATGGCTGGAGTGCTGCCGCTTTAAATTTAGATTCATTAGGAAATATCATTCAAAATGGCAATGCTCGTCAATTGAATGCCGACTTGAATTTTGAACAGTTGTACAATAAATCCAAATATCTAAAAAAGATAAATAGTGGGCCGAACAAACGACCGACACGAGGGCGGCGACCGGCTTCGAGAGGAGATGAAAATGCCAGGGCAAATGTCGATGATAAGAAAAAAGATAGTAAGAAAAAGAAAGAACGAGAACCATCAAAAGCCGAACGAGCCTTAGTTCGTCCGTTGATGTTGGTACGAAAAGGCCGTTTTTCTTATTCACAAAACTTTACTTCGGTCGTACCAGGTTTCAAACCAGTGAGCCGAGTAGTCGGCATGACTTCCGATTTTACAGCACCAGGTATTGAGTATGTTGCTGGTTTCAGACCATCAGATAGTTGGTTAGATGCAGCAGCAGCAAACGGCTGGATTACAGATAATATTTACTTAAATCAACAAGTTTTGGGTTCTTACACCGAAAACATTGATGCCCGATTGACGATTGAACCGTATAAAGATTTTAGAATCGAAGTAGAAGCAAATCGTAGTTTGTCTGAAAACTCCTCTGAATTTTTCAAAGTTCAAACGCCAGGTGGAACACATCAGCATTTAACGCCACGCGATGTTGGAACGTTCTCGGTTTCCTTCTTTGCTGTGAATACCTTGTTTGTCGGCTTAGACGACGATTTTGTTTCCGCTACATTCAAACAATTTGAAGAAAATAGAGAAATTATTTCGCAGCGAATTGGTGAGTCCGGTACAACGCACTCGACAGATGGCCCCGAATACACAAGAGGTTATGGTCGCTATCATCAAGATGTTTTAGTACCTGCATATATTGCCGCTTATACTGGAGAAGATGCGAATACGATTGACTTGAATTTATTTAGTAGGCTGCCAAGTCCAAACTGGCGACTGACTTACAATGGTTTATCAAAATTAGAGGCTTTCAAGAAAGTCTTTAAATCGTTCAATATTACGCATTCGTACAAATCAACCTTGAGCGTAAATCAGTTTGTCACCGACTTGAATTATGACCAGGATAATCCATTTGCGATTAATCCGACATCACAAAACTACTTTGCAGAGTTCGAAATTCCAGATATTGTGATTTCAGAGCGTTTTGCTCCTTTAATTGGCGTGGACTTTAAGGCTGTAAATGATATGACAGGTCGTTTTGAATATAAGAAAAGTCGAAATTTGGCGATGAACTTTACGGATTTCCAAATGAATGAAACGAATACATCTGAAATTACGATTTCAGTAGGTTATCGTATCAAGGATTTTGTGTTGCCAATCAAAGTTGGTGTAGATGGGACTAAACCGAAAAACGACTTAAACTTTAAGTTCGACTTCTCGTTCCGTGATGATATTACCGTAAATCACTTATTGGATCAAGAAAACTCCGTCGTGACAAGAGGTTTGAAAACAATTCGGATTTCGCCATCAATTGATTATGCAATTAATAAACAGTTAAATGTTCGTTTGTTCTTCGACAGAAGTCAAACGATTCCAGCCACCTCGGCATCTTTCCCGATTACGAACACACAAGCTGGTTTGACCGTTAGATTTGCATTACAATAAAAATAATCGACGATTAAAATAAAAAATCCCATTCGAAGTATTTCGAATGGGATTTTTATTTAAACCTATAATTTAAACGATTTTTAAAATTTCACCCCCGCCATCAAACCGACCGAAATCAAAGCATTCGCATCACGTCCGTACAAAAAGCTAATTTGATTCGGATTAATTTGTAAAATTGGCTCAATAATGTAAGAGATATGATAATTCGTATCAAACTGTAAACCCGCTCCAAAAGTCGCTGCGAGCGTCGTACGTTTCACATCATTTTGATGATTGTATTCCCAGATTGTTCCATCTGAAAAAAATAATTCTTGCTGAAAACTATTACGTAAATTATAATAAACAGTCGCCCCACCAATTAAATACAATTGACGACTGTCTTTTTTCTCAAAATAATACTTTCCTGTAATCGGTATTTCAACATTTTGAATTAATAAATGCTCTCTCCCAGATGCTTCCGCAAGAATATCCACAAACGATACACTTTTGATTTTCTGGCGATATTTACGATTTGTAAAACCCACTCCGATATTAGCCGAAAACTGATCATTGATTTGATATTCTAAAAAATCAACAATAATCGAATAGCCAACGCCAGCTTCTGTATTCGCATCAAAATTTGAAGATTCCAACCCCATGAAACCAATCTCAGTTCCTATTTTTATACCAGTCGAAATTCGTTTTATCGGTTGCTCTTGCTGTGCTGATAAGCTGATTGTACTTAGACCAATAATTAATAGTATTAATGCTCTCATTGATTAATGACGTGATTTTATGTTCTTATAAATTACACTCCTACAACAACTCGAAAAGCCCTTGATAATTTAAATTCATTCGTAAGTAAGATTGGATTTTTTATCTACTGCAAATATCGACGACAGACAGAAATATCATTTCTACGTTTCACCACCAACGACTTTCAAGTAATTGTACTGCAAAGATGTTGATTAAACAATTAAATTCCTATTTTTTCAATTCTCCACGCTATTTTTATAAAAAAATCATCTTTTGTGAACAAAATCATAACTGATTTATTTATAGTGCAATACATCTTCAAATAGAGTTGAATTTGGATTAAAATTTATTGGTGAATTTTGAAGGGTTTTCTCAAACGGGAAACCCTCATTTCTTTTATAGTCTTCTCATTCCGCATTTTCATTTAACAATTTTCTCTAATTCTCTTATCTTTAGGCTTTCAGATACAACCAAATACAACTCAATATGAATAATAAATTAGCGGTTAAAATTTCATTATTTATTAATTATTTCGTCTTTGCAATTTTATTAAATAGTGTCGGAACGGTTATTTTGCAAGTGCAACGAAATTACGATATCACAAAATCTGCGGCCAGCGTTCTGGAAGGTTTTAAAGATTTGCCAATTGCTTTCGCCTCTTTTCTGTTAGCTTCGCTATTACCAAAAATCGGTTTAAAACGCTCGATGCTAATCGGTTTAGCTTTAGTGACAGTCAGTTGTTCAGTCATGCCTTATGCCAACGATTTTTGGTACTTCAAAATATTATTTTTCGTTATTGGCGTCTCCTTCGCCTTGATAAAAGTCACCGTCTTTGCGACCATCGGCCTAATCACCAAAAATACACAAGAACACTCAAGTTTTATGAGTTCTATCGAAGGTTTCTTTATGATAGGAGTTTTATTAGGCAATGTTTTATTCAGTTTGTTTGTCGATGATAACAATCCAAAATCAACCGAATGGCTCAATGTGTACTGGATTTTGAGTGGCTTATCTGTAGCCGCATTTTTACTATTGTTTTTCACAAAGTTAGACGAAAGCAAAGCCAAATTAGAAAACAGTTCGCCACAAGAAGATTTTATAGCCATGTTAAAATTAATCGCTTTACCCTTGGTTTTAGTCTTTATCGGCAGTGTATTTTTATTCGTATTAATTGAGCAAAGTTTCCAAACTTGGACACCAACATTTTATGAAGAAATCTTAGAAGTACCCGCAAGTATGGGGATTCAAGCTGGGGCAGTTTTGGCTGGTGCGTTCGCTGTCGGTCGATTTTCAGCAGGTTTTATTTTGAAAAAAGTCAATTGGTTTTATGTCGTAGTCGGTTGTGTTCTTGGTGCAGCAGCCTTAGTTTTGCTATCGCTCCCATTATCACAAGGCTTAACCATTACAGAAGACATTTCTTGGTTTAATGCCCCTTTGGTCGTTTATATTTTTCCATTAATGGGCATATTCCTCGCACCGATTTATCCGACAATCAACTCCGTAATTTTAAGTTCGTTACCCGAACATCAGCATAGTTCAATGTCAGGCCTAATTGTAGTTTTTTCCGCTTTAGGCGGCACGACAGGTTCTATTATTACCGGAAATGTTTTTGAAAATTTTGATGGACAAACTGCCTTTTATCTGTCTTTGATTCCTATGACTTTGTTATTAATTGCAGTCTTTGTATTTAGAAATTTATCAAAAAAGAAAGTCAAAGCATAACATTTGTGATGAAAATACAAAAGCCGAAATTGAGTTGCTCAATTTCGGCTTTTTACGATTTGAACTCGTAAGACGTAACCTCTAAGTCGTTTAATTCAACGAAATCGCTGGCATAGCTACGACTTGATTATTAAATGTTAGGCTGTAAATGTCGAATTGAAAATACTCGAATAATGGTAAGGTTTGTAATAACTCAAAAACCATGTCTTCACTATCTTCATTGACAACCATCCAAAGTTTAGAACGTTCTAACGACAAGACATAACTGCTGATTTTATTACGCTGCATTAGTTCATTTATTCGGTTTTGTTGTTCTGGTACAAGCGGCATAATCTCAGGAAAATCTTGTTTCTGAAATTTTATTTCAACCATATATTGTTTCATCCGATTGTTCAATTTTATAAATTTATCCCATAAATATTCAACTGATTACCCTTGATTATGTTGTAAAAAATTGAAATTTATACATAAATTCATGGTGTTGTTATTTTTGATATTGACTAAAATCACACCGTAATTTTAACCAATATATAAAAAAACAGCCAATAACTATTCCATCAAATCAACTTTTATTAAAACGCAGACAGCTTGGCAAAACTGCTGACAAGAAGACATTGAGTACAACTGTCAGTACAAGGAGTTATATAAATTAAGTAGTAATTATTACAAAATATGAAAAATCAAAAATTACAATACGTCTTATGGCTTATCGCCATATTGTCTTTGGTGAGTTGCCAAAATAGTATAAAATCAACCAAAAACACGACTTCACCTCATAGTTATCCGCCGGCAGTCGGATTCAATTTAGAAAACTCTGATGCAGAAGCAATTTTGATCGCTGACCAAATCATGAAAGCTCAAGGTGGCTACGATAATTGGCAAAACACACATTTTATTCAATGGAATTTCTTTGGAAAACGCACATTACTTTGGGATAAATTTACGGGCAATGTTAGAATAGAATTAAGTGACGATTTGAAAAATACTGTCATTGTCAATGTCAATACAGGAGAAGGAAAAGCCGAAAAAGATGGCGTCGAAGTCACAGATAAAAGCGAATTACAAGAATTATTAAACAAGGGAAAATCCGTTTGGATTAATGATTC
>CBFIHR010000006.1:0-100898 GCA_965662365.1 Saprospiraceae bacterium | reverse complement strand
TTGACTGGTTCAGGTGTGAGTATTCCCTTTACTATCCATACCAAAATAATAACGGCAAAAATGCCTCTTCCTATCCTTAGATTTTTATTTTTAAATATTGACTCTTTTCCTGCTGGTTTCGTTCCACCTCTGTTTGTATTACTCGTATTGATACTTAAAGTAGTATTCTCTTTTACTAACTGCGGAACCGTTCCCTTTGGAGTAAATACAAACTGCCCCAAATCGTGTCCTTTTACCATTAAGGGTTGACCGGTCGGCAGCTGTTCACCGTTAGGTGCGACGGTGTCTGTCACCGCAGCACATAGAGTTTGTACGCCAATCGCTTTTTTGTCGGTTGCTGTTCTTCTAAGGTGTTTGAGGAGTTCTTTGGCAAACGGACTGTTTGTTCCAGGCTTTCCATCCGGTACGATTCCCCGACCCGACGTCAAGCCCCAACGAGAGGCATATTTATCATAATACGTCGTTACATTCTTCCCCTGTGAGCTTCTGAACAAACTCCCCGAAAAACAAGCATCTGAGATCAAAAAAATATGATGTGCTTTGATGACATTTAGATGATCTTTGATATCTGAATTGGAGATGTACTGCGAGTGCTTTTGTTCTGCATTGACAGGTATCCAATATCCATTATTTTGGCTTTTTTTATATTCTCCGTGTCCTGAAAAATAGATGATGAGATTGTCGGTATCGGTAAGTTTACTAGCCAAATCATCCAAAGTCTGAAGGATATTATCTCGTGTCGCTTCCTCATCAAATAAGACGGTTACATTCTCCGATTTAAAATCAAAGGATTGCGTCATTAAATGAATGAAATCCTGTACATCTTTTACTGCATTGTTGAGCTTTGGACAAACCTCATAGTCGTTTATACCTATACCTAAAATGTAATTCGTTCTCGGTATGATGACTACTTTCGCTTTGTCTTCAAAGAGAAATCCCTTGGTTGTTTCTTTTGTAGAAGCTGATGCCATTTTATTACTTTTACTACGTTTGAAATATAAAAGTAATAGTTTTGACAAAATAATTCAAATAGAACTGTAGAACAGACCTAAAGTACTTTTATTTGAATCCTATATTTTATTATTAATTTAATATCTTAAAGCGGTATATCAAACTTTCTGATAAGAACTATTTATCTTTAATCATCACGATTTATCACAATTTATCACATTTATTTCCCAATACAGAATTTCCCAAAAATGTTCCCCAAAATATCTCGATCCACATCAATCTCTCCAGTAATTTCTCCTAAATAAATCAACGCATGACGAATATCTTGAGCGAGGAAGTCGCCTGTAATACCCATTGACATGCCGTTAAGGACATCGTCGAGGGATTTATTAGCTTTTTGTAAAGCATCGTAGTGTCGAGTATTGGATACAATGGTAGATTGTAAATTGATTTTACCATCGGCGACAGCATTGTGAAGGGCGTTTTTTACGGCTTCTACTTTTTCTATTTGTGTAGCAGAAATATATAAAGTCGAATATTGTTTTTCAATTTCACTCATTTTATTTTTAAAAGTAGCAAAATTTGTTTTTAAAGTATCTATTTTATTAGCAATAACAATGGTGGTCATACCTTCGGGATGTAGTTTTTCTAAATCCTTTTCAACGTCTGTAATTGTTAATTCGGATACATCAAAAACATAAACTAAAATGGTAGCGAGTTTGACTTTTTCCATCGTCTTTTTAACGCCGATGGCTTCAATTTGATCGGTCGCCTCTCGGATTCCGGCAGTATCAATTAAGCGGTAAGCGATACCGTTAATATTCAAAATTTCTTCAATCGTATCTCGTGTCGTGCCTGCTATTTCGGAAACGATTGCTCGTTCTTCATTGAGTAAAGCATTCAAAAGCGTAGATTTTCCGGCATTAGGGCGACCAGCGATGACGGTTGTTACGCCATTTTTAATCACATTTCCTAACTGAAAAGAGTCGGTCAGGCGTTTGATAAGTTTCTGAATTTTGAAAATCAAATCTTTTAAATCATCACGGTCGGCAAACTCGACATCCTCTTCAGAAAAGTCCAACTCTAATTCAATTAGGCTGGCAAAGTGAATGAGTTCTTCTCGTAGTTTTTGAATTTCTCCTGAAAAACCACCTCGCATTTGATGCATTGCCATCGAGTGTGCTGCTTCGGAATCGGAAGCGATTAAGTCGGCCACGGCTTCGGCTTGTGACAAATCTAACTGGCCATTTAAGAATGCTCGCATGGTGAACTCCCCAGGTTTTGCCATTCTTGCGCCATGACGCAAAAATAATTGGATAATTTGCTGAATAATATAATTTGAGCCATGACAGGACACCTCCACGATATTTTCGCCAGTGTAAGATTTTGGAGCAACGAAAAGCGATACTAAAACTTCATCAATGATTTTGTCGTTTTCATCTCGAATCGTACCAAAATGAATGGTATGACTTTTTTGTTGCAAAAGGTTTTTGCCTTTAAAGGTCTTATTACATATATTAATAGCGTTTTCACCAGATAGACGAATTACACCGATTGCACCAACGCCCGAAGGGGTTGCTAATGCTACAATTGTATCTTGAAGGTTGATAGACATTTAAAAATTCTGATTGAACTCATCCCTAACCCTTCTCTTAAAAAAGAGGGGAAATCTACGAATAGCTATTGATCGCTATTCTTTTTTGCCGCCTTCCATTTTTAAGGGAAGGGTTAGGGATGGGTTCAAAGAAACTAAAAATATGAAAGTATTAATGGTTTGTCTTGGCAATATTTGCCGCTCACCTCTTGCAGAGGGTATTTTAAAACACAAAGTTACGCAGCAAGGTTTAGATTGGGAAATTGATTCGGCAGGAACTGGAGCCTATCACGCAGGAGAGTTACCTGATACTCGCTCGATTGCAGTCGCTCGTAAGTACGGAATTGATTTGACCGATCAGCGAGCAAGGCAGTTTAAGGTCGAGGATTATGATAAATTTGATAAGATATTTGTTATGGATACCTCGAATTATCACAATGTTTTGAAGTTAGCAAGAACTGAAGCCGACAAACAAAAGGTAGAAATGATTCGTAATCTCGTTCATTCAGGTTGCAATGAACAAGTCCCTGACCCTTACTGGGACAGTAATGGTTTCGAAAATGTTTATCAAATGCTCGACGAAGCCTGTGACCGACTGATTGATTTAAATACGGTTTTTAGTGATTAGTTTATCCTCAGCCCGTTAGCTATGGTATAAGATTCTTACAAGACAATACCACCTTAATTTACGGACTGATGATTATAAATTTAAGCTGCAAAAAACTACAGGTCTTTACTATACGAAATATTTTCTGGTGCTTTTTTGATTAAAGGAAGCACCTTGTTTTTTCTTCCTAAAATACTCTGTTTGAAGTCTTTATTTAATAATAACTGAATATTCGTTAGTACAATTTGCCCCATTGATTTACAGGTCAAGAACATTTCATTATTATGATGTTGAGCAAGTTCGGTGCGTAACTTTTTTACTTTATCTCTATCTGAAATTTTATCTTTTAACATGATTTTAATCAATTGATTGACACGCAATTGATCATTTCTAATACGATAAGCAATCAAACTACGCTCTTCCAACTGATACTGCCGGACGGTTTCTGCACTCATGTGCTTCATTCCCAAAAATATAATCGGATTGTTTTCTTTAAAATATTGAGGTAAATAAAAACTTTTTCTTCCTTCATACGATTGTTGATCAAAATCAATTGCACGTATTCGATACTGATCCCCTTCAATATCTGGCGTAATATCAACGACATAATTATACGCTCGCATATCGCCTAAGAGTCGTACAAAACAGCGTTCATTGAACTTAACAAACTCTTTAGCTAAGCGAATTTCATTAAATTCACTCAATCCTTTTAGATGATGATCAATAAAATCTGTACCAGGCACACCGATGATATGTTCTTCAATCAAAGTATCTCTATCAACAAAATAATACACATGATTAGGCGACATAATTTCCTCTAATTCTAAGCCGTAAACCCTTGATGCGTCTATTCTTTTAACATAAAAGTGATCATAGTTATCATTAATTTTATTGATAATTCGCACCCTGAAAGGTTGCGTATTTCCGAAAGTACAATAGTCGATACGAGCCACATCTAAATAATCTAATCCTTCTCTGTCGCCATCTGTTTTTAGGAAAGCATAGATTTTCACTAAGGCTTCATAAATTTCCTCTTGCTCATATTCATTATAAAAAACCGTTTCCCAAAGTGTATCATTGCCGTTATTATCCAACAACGGCATCGACATTTGGTAATGTATCAAATCTTCGTACTGAATCGGCAGTTTTTTGATACGATTATGTTTTTTTAAATATTTTTTTAATTTTTTATTAATCGGAAAGCTGACTTTTCTCTTCGTTGGCTTGTTAGCGTACATTTTACTAATTTGGAATTATAACCGATTGCTCGGAAAAATTAATGATAAATTCTGAGTGACGAATTTACATAAAATAATGGATTTGTAAGCTAATTTTTTTCGTAGATTTACAACACTCAAACGTTGAAATACTCGAATACTCAAACATCAAAACACTCAAATATTTAAAATGAACACCTTAGAACTTACCATCGACAATACAGCATTTTGGGCATTTTTAGGTTATTTGATTTTGCTTTTCGCAATTGGCGTTTATTCCTCCAAGTTTTCTTCAAAAGGAATTGAAGAATATTTCGTAGCAGGACGAAAGTTAAATAAATATGTTGTGGCATTATCAGCAGTTGTGTCTGGGCGAAGTGCTTGGCTATTGTTAGGTTTTTCGGCGATGGCTTATGTCAATGGCATTGCCGCATTTTGGGCAGCCGTCGGTTATATTTTAGTTGAGTTTTGGATGTTTTTGTATTACGCCCCGAAGTTGAGGCGATTCAGCGAAGCACATCATGTTATTACCGTACCTGACTTTTATGCTGCAAAATTTGGAGATAAAAATAATCTGCTACGAATTATTACGGTGATTGTTATTACTGTTTTTATGATTGCTTATGTGTCGTCGCAACTGGTCGCAGGCGGGAAAACATTCGCTGCAAGTTTTGATATTTCGCAAACACAAGGTATTTTGATTTCGGCAGCGATAATTTTGTTATATACTTTGGTTGGCGGATTTTTAGCGGTGAGTTTAACGGATGTGGTACAGGCGATTTTTATGTTATTTTCATTGGTTGTTGTACCTATTGTAGCTATTTCGATGGCAGGCGGTTGGGACTTCATAACAACTGAATTGGTCAAACAAAAAGCTGATTTTTTTAATCCTTTTTCAATTGCCGCAGGAACAATCGTAGGTTTTATTGGCATTGGATTAGGCTCGTTCGGGAGTCCGCATATTATGGTTCGTTTCATGTCAATAAAAGATGCCGATGCTTTCAAAACCGTTGCAATTACAGGAACAATTTGGAATATTGTAATGGCAATCGGTGCGTTATTAGTTGGTTTTGCGGCACGAGTTTATTTTCCGAGTTTGAATGCGTTTGCGGCTGGCGATGTCGAAAATGCGTATCCGACTTTAGCGAAATTAATTTTAAATCCTGTTTTATTTGGTGTGGTAGTGGCTTCGATTTTTGCTGCAATTATGTCCACGGCTGATAGCCAATTATTGGTCGCCGCTTCGGCTTTAGTTCGGGATATTTATCAAAAAATCATTAAAAAAGGGGAAGAAATTCCACCTAAAAAACTGGTACTTTACAGCCGATTAAGTGTATTGATTATGATAATTGTCGCCTTGATTTTGGGTTTCGTGGCCGAAGACCAAATATTTTGGTTAGTGTTATTTGCCTGGGGCGGTTTAGGCGCTTCGATAGGTTCGACTTCGTTGTTAGCTTTGTTTTGGGACGGCACAACTCGACAAGGTGTGATTGCAGGGATTTTGACCGGAACGATTTCTATTTTTATTTGGAAAAATGTACCGTTTTTAAATGATATGATTTATGAATTAATACCGACTTTCTTTTTGGCAATGTTAGTGACGGTGTTGATATCTAAGGCAACATCATTTAAAAAAAGCCCTGAGAATTATTAGGAATACTATTATTTCATAGTTGAACAGGCTTTTGAAAAAGTCAATAGGCTATATTTTTACAGCAAAAAATATAAAACATTACGCAGACCTGACAGGCTTTTTAAACCTATCAGGTCTTTCATAATAAATCAATCAACCTATAATATCTTCCAACTTTTCCACACCCAATTGCACCATATTATTCTTCAAATCGTCTATCAAAATTTCGACCACATGATGACCTCCGAACTGACCTAAAGCTGCCACACCGTAAATAAATGCACGACCTAAAAACACAAAATCAGCACCCAACGACAAGGCTTTCATCATATCCAAACCATTGCGAATACCGCTATCGAATAGGATTTTGGTTTTTCCTCTTACTGCTTTCGCAATATCAGGCAACGCTTCGATTGAAGTAATCGCACCATCAAATTGTCGGCCGCCATGATTAGAAACCATTACGCCATCAAAACCGACTTCGACCGCTTTTAAAGCATCTTCTGGATGCAAAACACCTTTCAAAACCATTGCCCCTTTCCATACTTCACGGATTTTTTCGCAATATTCCCACGATAAAGTGCCGCCTAAACGATTGCCAACATAACCGCTGACAAACTTCATACTTTTTACTGCTGCATATTTTTCGATGGTTCGCAAACGTGGTAAACCATGCTTTAAAGTTTCGATTGTCCAAGCAGGATGTGTGATACCTTGCCAAATCAGATTTGGTGTAATTTTCGGCGGCATTTGCAAACCTGCCCGTTTCGTGCGTTCACGGCGACTGGCCATCGGAACATCTGCCGTTACCATTAAAGTATGAAAACCGGCATCTGCGGCACGTTTCAAAATGGCTTTCATCAATTCCTCTTCTCGTGGCGGATAGAGTTGAAACCAACCCATATTGCCGACGTGTTGCCCGACCGTTTCTGGCGTTTCCGTGGCAACGGTACTCAATGTATAAGGTATTTGGTAATGATTGGCGGAAGCCGCTAAGTGCATTTCGATTTTTGGCCACATCAAGCCCGTCAATCCTACGGGCGAAATCCCGAACGGTGCGGCATATTGTTGTTCAAAAAGTGTGGTTTCGATATTGGGTTTTAAAATGCCTTTACAGAATTGTGGCGTGAAAGTGATTTTATCAAAGGCTTTGATATTGCGTTTGGTGAGGCTTTCTCGACCTGTTCCAGATTGCAGATATTCCCAAGCGACGTGTGGGATTCGCTTTTTCGCTTTGACCGCTAAATCTTCTATCGCTGGATATTTATTAAAAAGTTTCGTTTTATTTTTTTTATATGTCATATTGTAAAAATATAAAAGCCATTGCAAACACTTCGTTACAATAGCTTTTGGTTATTAACTCAATCGTGTTTACGACAGGCATCAAATAAATATAATTTCATATAGATGCTCATGAGCAAACCGCTTTAATACTAATGTTTTTAAATGATACCATAGTATATTTACATAGTATCGTTTCAAAAGAAATGACCCCTAAATGAAATTCAAGGATTATTAATTTCCTTGTCGCAAATCTATGCCGACTTTTTACTCGGGTAATTTCCCTGTTCCAAATTAGAATTTATAATTTAAAGTGAAATTTTAGGTAAAAAAACTAAAAAATACAAGCAATAAACTTTTATCAAGCGAACTTAATGAAGAAAATGGGCAGTCGCCCTAAGAAAGTGATTGACTTTTGACTAAGTTATAAACGTAACAATATCACGGATTTTCCGTTGATGCTACCAAAAGGAACTGAATTACATCAGCAAATACCTAAATATTCTTAAAACTGACAATAAGTGACCGTAACATTCCAATCATTACTCAAAGTAATAGAACAAGCCTGTTTAAAAGGATAATAATACCATGAGGATTCACAGGTCGTTAAAAATAAATTTTTTATAGGAATATTTTTCGTTCTAAAAACTGAAAAAACAGCTCCTTAATGTTATTAATTAACTGTAAGGTATAGTGATAATATCCAATAAGCGGATACGATTATCTATAACCTTACTAAAACAGTATCAAATGAAAAAAATAGTTTACGTAGACATGGACAACGTTCTTGTCGATTTCAAAACAGGAATAGAAAAACTCGATCAACAAACAATCGAAGAATACGAAGGAAGATTAGATGAAGTACCAGGTCTTTTTTCATTGATGTCCCCCTACCCTAATGCCATTGAATCCGTTCATAAACTTTCCGAAAAATATGATTTATATATCCTTTCGACTGCCCCCTGGCTAAATCCCAGTGCATGGATACACAAAATAGAATGGGTACACAAATATATTGGAAAAGAGAAAGATAGCTTATTCTATAAAAGGTTAATTCTATCGCATCACAAGAATTTAAACGCAGGAGATTATTTAATTGATGACAGACCTAATAACGGAGCGAAAGACTTCAAAGGAGAATGGATTCATTTCGGTAGTCAAGAATTCCCTGACTGGGATATGGTAACAAACTACCTTTTGTCAAAAGTCTAAATTAAAAAAACGAATATTCGGTCAATAAAAAACATTAAATGAAAGGAATCTACATACATGGACTTGAAAGTAATAACAAGGGCGGTAAAATTTTATATACACATACCGTACTTGATATTGAAGCACCTTTAATCAACTATAAAAAGTTAAATGCGACTGATTCTACTATAAATGACATTATTAAACGTGATTACGACTTTATAATCGGGTCATCAATGGGCGGATATGTAGCGTATAATTACGGAATAGCTCATAACAAGCCAATGCTACTATTAAATCCATCGCTCGTATATAATGCAGCAAAACATCCGTTTGATTATCAATTTACACCTGAAGCATTAGCAAAATATGACAATCAATGTAATGTTTTATTGGGCATTTATGATGAGGTAGTCGATCCAAATGTAACGAAAGATAAGTTGCAAATAACGGCTAATATCACAGAATTAGAATGTGGTCATAGGATTCCGGTTGAAACATTCAAACCGTACCTTCAGGAGTTTATCGAATTGATGAAAGCGATTAATTAAGGACTATATCTTAGAAAATGGACTTGTTACGCCCGTTGAATTAAAGAATTCAGCGGGCTTATATTTTTTATCTGCATCCTCTAAAAATAAGCCATAAACCCACATTTATTTATAAACCTTTAGTTCACTCTACTGTTTAGCAGGTTTTGAGAAGTCGAGGACAATACGGACTACTCATCTACATTAAAATCCACAATTATGAATTTTTTTTTAAAGCTGCTTATCAGTTTTTCGCTGTTTTTCTACTCAATTAATGCTACCGCCCAAACTTGGAACTGGGCCAATAGTTTAGGTAGTATTGCTGGTAATGACGAAGCCCTTGACGTAGCTACCGATAATCAAGGCAATACTTACGTCACAGGTATTTTTTCTAATGTAATCGAGACATCAGTTGATACAATCGTATCTTCTGGAAATATTGATATTTTTGTAGCAAAATTCGATACGATTGGGAATTTAGTCTGGCTGAGACGAGGCGGCGGAACAACCGATATCGACCGAGGCGAAGCCATAGATGTTGACGCAAATGGGAATGTTTATGTTACGGGTTACTTTCGTACGGCAGCGACTTTTGATAATATCACAGTGACAACAGGTCTTAATTCTAATGCTATATTTACAGCAAAATATGATACCAACGGAACAATACAATGGGTACAAATAGGTACAAATGGAAATGCAAACGGATTTTTTACAGGTGATAGACCACACGACATTAAGGTAGATGATTCTGGAAACGTATATATCACTGGACAGAAGTCGCAACCGACGACTTTCGGCTCAATTACCGTTCCTGACCCCCAGCAATTTTCTATCGGAAGTTTCCTTGTAAAATACGATACAAACGGAAACGAACAATTTGGCATTCCAATAAATCCAAGTACAACGATTTATCAACCAGCAAAAATTCAAATTCAAAATAACAGTCTATTTGTGCTATATGTCAACTATAGCAACTCTTACGCTTTAGAAGTTCGCAAATACAATACAAATGGTATTTTGCAAAGTACCTATCCGAGTTTAACATTAGGCGGAACTTTTCAACAATCCGACGAATTAAACTTTGTGGTAGCTTCTGATGAGTCGCTTTACTTATATTCCGAGTTTCAAAGCACCGTACAAATCGGTGGAAACCTCTTATCCACGGGTTCTGGATTTACTTTTAAAGATTTATTTCTATCAGGTTATAGCAGCACGGGAGCATTCCAGTGGGTGAAACAAATCGGCGGTGGCGGGAGTGATCGAGAAGGAGGAATCGCCATTGACACAGCTGATAATCTGTATATTTCAGGCTCCTTTGACAATGCAATGACGATTGATACAACTGTCTTACAAGGCATTGGTCAAGATATTTTTGTCGCAAAACTAAATACTAATGGTAACTTAAATTGGGCGAGAACTGCAGGAAGCGGCAACACCACTTCAAACGCTATTTTTGTCAATGATCATGGCGATGCTTTTGTCACTGGCCTTTTTAATGGAACAGCCATTTTTGATGAAAATCAAACTGCAAGTAATGGTTCATCGGATATTTTTGCTGCAAAATTAGGCTGTGAGCCTCGACCAGTTTCCGAGGTCTTGGGCGATACGTTGGTTTGCTTAGGGACAAGTATTTATAATGCCACCGCCAGTTCTGTTGGTAATAATTTTATTTGGACAATTTCCGGCGGTGGAACGATTAATTCCGTTAATAACATTGCGACCATCAACTGGACACAAGCCGGTACACATACCGTAACCGTTGCACAAATCAATGAATGTGGAGCTGGAGAAGCCTTTACATTTAATATTACGGTCAAAGATGTTCCAGTTTTACCGATTATTAATGGTGACAATACCGATTGTTTGGGTTCGGCAACTTATAATGTCACCAATAATTTCAGTTCCGACACTTACAACTGGTCTGTTTCCGGTGGTGGAAATTTGTTTCCTTTAGGAAATACCGCCATTGTCAATTGGGCCGTAACTGGCACACATATTTTGAGTGTTTCGGCTTCTAATATTTGTGGCATTAGCCCAACAGGAAACTTGACCGTCAATATTTCTGAGATTCCATCGCAGCCAAGTCCGATCAGTGGGAACGCCAGTGTTTGTCAAAGTACCCAAACTTATACCGTGCCGCAAGTTGGCAGCGTGAATTATTTGTGGTCGCTGAGTTCTGGCGGCTCGATTACCTCGAATGGCAATACCGCAACCATCAACTGGACAACGGCAGGAACGCACACTTTAAGCGTGACGCCTTCTAATGATTGTGGTATTGGTTCATCGAGAAGCATTTTGGTCACCGTTACCGAAACGCCTTCGCAGCCTTCAACCGTGGTTGGAAATTTAACCGTTTGTCAAGGTTTACAATCGTATTCCGTGATTGGAAATAGTAGTACCAACTACAATTGGACTATTTCCGGCGGTGGAAATATCAACTCCAATAACAGCAATGCAACGGTCAATTGGCAAACGCCCGGCACTTACACCATGACGATTACACCATCGAATGTGTGTGGTGTTGGAACTCCTCGAACGGTTACTATTACTGTTTTAGATGTGCCGACTCAACCAAATTCAATTTTAGGAATTGATACGGTTTGTATTGGTACGCAAAATTATTCGGTCGCACCGCAAGCTGGTGTCAATTTCAATTGGCAATTGTCAGGGGGCGGAACCGTTTTACCAAATAATAATTTAGCAACCATCAACTGGACAACGCCCGGCACACACACGATAACCGTCACGCCTTCCAATTCTTGCGGAAGCGGACAAGCTAAATCAAGATTGATTTTTGTAAAAAATACAAACGCACAAATCACCACAATCACTGGCGAAGATGAACCTTGTTTGAATATTGAAAGTTATTCTGTTCCAAGTATCTCCGGGCTGACTTATAATTGGAATGTAACTGGGGGCGGAACAATTACCGATTTAGGCAATTCGGCCTTTGTCGATTGGGCGAATACGGGAATTTTCACCCTTTCCGTTTCAACTTCTGATGGTTGTACCAACTCGCTCACCGTTTCCGTGGACGATGTCCCGACACAGCCTTCACCGATTTTTGGTGACACAACGGTTTGTTTAGGATTTTATAATTATTCCGTGTTGAATGTCCCTGATGTCAATTATACTTGGACGCTTTCCGGCGGTGGCATTTTGACACAAAGCGGCAACGCTGCCAACGTCAACTGGACACAAACCGGAACTTTTCAACTTACGGCAACACCAACGAACGACTGCGGTTTGGGGACACCCCGAACTCAAAATATCACGGTTTTAACCATTCCGAATACGCCGTCAACAATTACAACAACCGCCACAAATGATACGTTGGCTTGTCTGTCAACCGAAACTTATGCCGTCACTCCACAGCCGAATGTGATTTATAACTTTTCCCTTTCGGGAAATGGTACATTGGTACAAAGTGCGAACGCCGCTGATATAACTTGGCAAACCGCTTCGATTGATAATGAACTGATTGTAACAACGTCAAATATTTGTGGAACAAGTGGTCAGCAACAATTAGAAATCGACGTTTTGGACGTTCCGCAAGTTGCACCAATTCAGGGCGATAATGATGTTTGCCTCAACTCAACGCAAACTTACACCGTTCCTTTGGTCGCTGAAAATACCTATAATTGGTCCTTATCTTCTGGCGGTGTTTTAACTGTTGTCAATGACTCTGCTATTATCAATTGGCAAACGATTGGAACACATATTTTGACCGTTGCACCATCTAATATTTGCGGAAGCGGACAAATACAAACCTTACAAATTACGGTCAAAGATGTGCCAAATCAACCAACCGGATTCACGGGAAATCTCAACGCTTGTCAAGCACTCGAAGGCTATAGCATCACCGCTCAAACTGGCGTGACATACAACTGGAGTTTAAGCGGCGGCGGGTCACTCGTTGCGTTAAGCAATTCGGCAAATGTAAACTGGACCGTGCCTGGCATACACGTTTTGACGATAACACCGACTAACGAATGTGGCATCGGTACACCTTTAAACACAACAATTTCAGTCGAAGGTATTCCGGCTTCGCCCTCGGCTATTGTCGGCTCGGATAGCACTTGTGTAATCGCAACACTTCCAAGTAGTTTTTCCACCACAGCATTAAGCGGCAATACCTACAGTTGGAGTTTATCCAGCGGTGGCGTTTTGACTTCAAATGCGAATAATGCAACCGTCAATTGGAACACCACCGGAACGCATATTTTAACCGTTTCTGCTATCAATACTTGCGGAACATCTATTCCAACAACGAAAGTTATCACCGTTTTAGATCTGCCGAATCAACCTACAATTACTGGTGAATTAAATGTTTGCTTGAACACGACCGAAACCTATATTGCGACAAGCAACACCACAAACTATACATGGACAACAACTGGCGGAATTATCAACGGCAATAACGTCAACTGGACAGCAGTCGGCAACCAAACTTTAACCGTTACACCAACTAATTTTTGTGGAAATGGTTTGTCGGCTTCCGCCAATATTTTGGTCGAAGCGATACCAAATATTACACAAGGAATTAATGGTGATTCTATCGTTTGTCCAGGACTTTTTGTTTATACGCTACCACCATTGAATAATGTCAATTACACCTGGTCGATCTCTGGTGGAGGAATTATTCAGGCGACCAGTAATACGGCTAATATCAATTGGATAACGCCCGGAAATTATGAAATCACAACGGTTTTATCTAATGACTGCGGCGTTGGCGATACGATTACACAAGCGGTTACAGTTTTGATTCCACCACAATTATCCAATGAAATTGTAGGCGAAGGACAAGTTTGTAATGGTGAGGTCGAAACTTACACTTTATCGAATACAAATGTGACAGATTGGATTTATAATTGGACAATCGATAACGGAAATTCAGTTGCCGGAAACGGTAATCAAGCCGTGGTTGATTTTAATAATTCAGGAATGACAACCCTTACTTTGGAGGTCAGTAATCAATGCGGTATTGCACCATTAAAAACCTTAGAAATTTTAGTAGATAATAATTCACTTGACGTCTCTGATACCATTATTGGCGATACTTTAGTTTGTCAAAGTTCCGATATTGTTTATACAATTAATGGAAATTCGGATTTGGATTATACCTGGATTCTGAACGACGGCGGCACTTTATCGCCTTTGGGCAATAACGGCATCATCAATTGGCAAATCGCAGGAACTTATGAACTCGGTGTTTTTGCATCTAACTTTTGCGGTGTCAGCGACACGATTTTTACTACTGTAACTGTCGAAACTCCACTGCAACGACCATTGATTACGTTTGTAAATGACACGCTTTTTTCAAGCAATGCAACGCTTTCGCAATGGTATTTGAATGGTAATGCAATCGACAATGCAACCGATTTTAAGTTCCGGCCTTCTTTTTCGGGCGTTTATTCCGTCGAATCTGAAAATATTTGTGGCCTTACCGCTTTATCAAATGACTTTCCGTTTGGTTTAGAAAGCGGGTTGTTTTTGTATCCAAATCCTGGGCGTTATTTTATTACGCTGCGAGTGCCGCCATATTTGACTTGGTACTCGATAGATGCGATTGATCAACAAGGTCGAATCGTTATGCAGTCGGTTCCGTACGACGGTTCTAATGAAGTACTACTTGATGTCCGAAATTTGGAAGGTGGCGTTTATTGGTTTCGAATTGATACGGAACTAATTACGTTATATCGAAAAGTGGTGATTTTGGATTAGAATTTTTATTAACAAATATATTATCTCAAAGCCTGATAAGTTTTTAGAAACTTTTCAGGCTTATCTATTGTAAATCAATGATTTATAAAATAAACTTTTTACTTTTTTGAGATAAATTCATTACGAAAATGGTAGTAAAAAACTTTTTTACTTAAAAACATCATTATCAATCATCACCTGAAAAGTATCTTCCATCGTTTCTTTCATTGGTCGAAATGAAATTCCCAGCTCTTTTTTGATTTTAGAATTATCCGCTTTCCACGCTACATCAACATTATTACGAATAAATTTTCGGGTGAATAATTTGTTTGTAAAAGGCCCAACAAGCATCAGTAACCATTTTGGTAAAGCCTTTTTCGGTAACGGATATTTGTCACCATATTTTGGTAATAAAGACTGAGCCAACCCTAAAAGACTGGTTTCGTGAGCTGCTGTAATATACCGACCTTGAGCCTTTTCTGAAAAGGCAGCACGAAAATGTGCTTCTGCCACATCTCGCACATCGACTAAGCCCATGCCCATTTTTGGTGCACCCATTTTCATCGTTCCATCACCTAATTGCTTCAAAATATCAAAACTTGCCGAAGTGACCGATTTTGGATTTAAAGGTGGCCCTAAAACCAAACAAGGGTTAATCGTTACCAAATCCCACTGTGTTTGCCGCTTCGCAATTTCCCACGCTTTCTTTTCCGCCAATGTTTTGGAATAAGAATACGGCTGATAATCCAACGACGCAGTTGTATTCCAAACCTCCTCCGTCAATCGACCGTTTGGCGTATTTGCACAATCACTGGCATCGGTATAAATCGCTGCACAGCTGCTGGTTACCACAACCCGCTTGACAGAAGGCGTTGATTTTGCGGAATTTAGAACATTCGCTGTTCCGTTTTCCGCTGGTTCGATAAGGTCTTTTTTCGGGTTTTTCACTTCCACAACAAAAGGCGAAGCAGTGTGAAAAACAACCTGACAACCTTTCATCGCCTCAGCATAAGAACCCTCTTTTAATAAGTCCGATTTAAAATATCTGATCGTCCCACCTGTTTGAGTAGCTAATTTATCTAAATGAGCAATTTTTGTTTTATCATCAGGATTTCTTACCGCTGCATGCACCGTAATTCCTTCATCCAACAACCTTTTGACTACCCAGCCTGCTACATAACCTGTTGCGCCCGTGACCATCACAGGCATTGATTTATCAATATTTTCCATGTCTTGAGTTTCGTTATTATTACAATAACTTTTTTATTAAAAACTTGATATCACAAAAGCAAACGACCTTTATTAACAATAGTTTATACAAAAGAAAGAAAATAGTACCTAATTGAGAATGCGTAATAATTTCGTGTTATCCATTTTCACATTTTAAAGAAATCCTGTAAATAATTGCTAATAAATCAAGAATTTCAAAATCAAATTTTCATTTTTGTAATAACAAGTTGAAGTAGTTTAATCGTTCGAGTTGTTCCTATCAACTACGATTATTTAAACTACTTCAAATACTTAAACTAAAATCATGGAAATTTTAAAAGTAAGTAGAAGTAACAAAACTGTAAAAGGCAAAATAGATCTGGCTGGTTCAAAATCGATTAACAATAGAGCGTTGATAATCAGAGCCTTATGTAACGAATATTTTCCAATTCAGCGTATGGCGAATGCAAAAGATACGGAAACTTTGCAGCGATTGTTAGCCTCTAAAAGTGATGTTTTAGATGCTGGTCCTGCCGGGACGACCTTTCGATTTATGACGGCTTTTTTGTCCTTACAAGAAGGAACACAGACCTTGACTGGCTCCGAACGCATGAAACAGCGACCGATAGGCGTTCTGGTAGAAGCCTTACGAACATTGGGGGCAAACATCGAATATTTGGAAAATGACGGTTATCCGCCTTTAAAAATACATGCACCTAATCCATTAACAGTCAATCAATTATCTATTCCAGCGAGTGTCAGCAGTCAGTATATTTCAGCTTTATTAATGATTGCACCAACGTTAGAAAACGGTTTAGAATTGACCTTGACAGGAAAAATCGTTTCTCGCCCGTATATTCAAATGACGTTGAATTTGATGGCTTATTTTGGTGTCAACCATGAATGGAAAGGCAACATGATTTCGGTTAAACCACAACAATATCAACCTCGTGAATTTACAGTAGAGGCAGACTGGTCGGCAGCTTCGTATTATTATGCGATTGCGGCTTTCGCCAATGATGACCTCGATTTACAATTAGACGGCTTGTTTGAAAATAGCGTTCAAGGTGATGCTGTAATCGCAAAGATTGGAGAACATTTTGGTATTCAATCTCAATTCAACGAAACTGGCGTACGTTTGACGAAAGTCAAAAATCACACACAATCGGATTTTAATTACAACTTTCTGGAATGCCCAGATATCGCTCAAACTTTAGCGGTAATTTGTGGCGGTTTGGGTGTAAAAGGTGAGTTTTCGGGATTAGAAACCTTAAAAATCAAGGAGACCGACCGAGTCGCAGCACTTAACGCAGAATTGGCGAAAGCCAAAGTCAACTTCGAGGAATTGTCATTCGATACGTGCAAAATAGAAGGGAAAGCGACATTCGATGCGACACCACAATTTCCGACTTATGAAGATCACCGAATGGCAATGGCTTTTGCTCCATTGGCGATGCTGCACGAGGTGCTAATCGAAGCACCCAAAGTTGTAGAAAAATCTTATCCTGATTTTTGGAAAGATTTGGAATCGTTAATGTTTGAGTGTCTTGAACAATAATCAAACATTTAAACATTTAAAAAACATTTCACTTTTTGCGTACAAGTTACTATCTTTCGCACTATTTTGTTGATATAATAATAATACCTACTTATGGCACGTCTGATTGAAAGAACAGTACAGGAAACAGCACAAAAATACTTAGAAAAATACTACAAGAGAAAGGCGAAAAAAGGGAGAATGTTTTCAAAAGTCGAGGTACGAACTCGCAAAGAATACGGCGGATTTCGAGCAGATGGATTTTTAGCATTTAAGAAACGTTGGACAGGTAAGTTATATGTGGTATCGATGGAGGCAAAGTCTTACAAAACGCTGAAGGCGATTCAGCCGTATCGAGATAATAAATTATGGTTCAAAAATTCACTTTGGGCAGGTTTTCTTTTTTCTGTTGGAACAGGTGGATTTTTTGCGTTGATTGGTTTTGATAATGCAATTTTAGGATTGTTGTTTTTTTTGGGAATGTTAGCGTTCGGAACAGTAGCCTATGCTTTCTTAACGATGAACAGTTTTCGGCACAAAAATATTGCGGTTTTAGATCAAGTCGAACAGTATCCTGCAAACGAGAAGTGGATTTCAATTTCGGAGGATAGCTTCGAGGATATCGACCCAAAAGGTCAAGATGCGTTTTTGAAAGTATGTAAAAGTCGAGGTTATGGTTTGATCATGGTCGATCGTAAAAAGAAAAATCATCGTTATTATCGTCCAAGAAAAATCTATCGCCCGTGGGGAAGTTTTGTAAAATATTATAGTTTGGAAGACGACATTAGGAAGTATTTAGATAAGTAAAACAAATTAGATTTTAATCTATTATACTTACTTACTAAACAAAATAATCATGGAAGATAATATCAATAATCTGCCATCACAAGATGGAAAAATCGTAATCGTAACAGGTTCAAATACTGGCTTAGGCTATGAAACTGCTCTAATGTTAGCCGAAAAAGGGGCGAAAGTCGTAATGGCTTGTCGTAATTTGACGAAGGCAAATAAAGCCAAAATAGCAATCGAAAAAGCAGTGCCGAATGCAGATTTAGAAGTTTTGCAAATAGACTTGAGCAGTTTACAATCTGTCCGAAATTTTGCGAAAGCGTATCAAGCCAAATTTAATCGTTTGGATATTTTAATCAATAACGCTGGTGTAATGATGCCACCTTATTCTAAAACAGAAGATGGCTTCGAATTGCAGTTGGGTGCAAATTATTTAGGTCACTTTCTATTGACTGGTTTACTTTTGGACACAATTCTAAAAACTCCTAATTCAAGGATCGTTTCTTTGAGTTCGCTCGCTCATCAAAATGGTGAAATCAATTTTGATGACTTGCAAAGTGAACAAAAATACTCGGCTTCGAAGGCGTATGGTCAATCAAAATTAGCTTGTTTGATGTACGCCTTTGAGCTGCAAAGACGACTTGAAAAAACAGGGCATCAACAAACGATTTCTACTGCTGCACATCCGGGCGTTGCCCTTACAGAATTGGTCAGACACATGCCCAAATTAGTGTTTACGCTATTAAAATACACGATAGCACCGTTCCTTACTCATGCTCCGAAAGAAGGTGCAAAACCAACAATTTTGGCAGCAATCGGAACTGCTAAAGGTGGCGATTATTTCGGGCCAACTGGGTTCTATGAAATGAAAGGAAAAGCCGGAAAAGCAAAAGCTACCGATTTATCGAAAGATAAAGCAATCGCCAAACGCCTCTGGGAAGTATCCGAAAAATTGGTCGGTTTGAAATATTTATAGCCTTTATTACTGTAATTATTTTTGAAAATTCGCCTTAGTTCTCTTTCTTGTATTTCCATAAATAATTGTAAATGAAGGAAATCGAAAAAATCATTGAACACTACAACAAAGCTACTTTAAATGGAGAAAAGTTAGCTTTAGGAACAGTAGTAAAAGTAGAAGGTTCGGCTTATCGTCGAATCGGTGCGAGATTGCTGGTGAGTGAAACCGGTCAATGGACGGGCGGCATCAGTGGCGGATGTTTGGAGGGAGATGCTTTAAAACGAGCAAAAATGGCAATTCTGAGGGACAAAAGCTCGATTGTCATTTATGATACGACGGAAGATGATGAACATCAAATTGGAGTTGGTTTGGGCTGCAACGGTCGGATTGAAGTTCTGTTTACACCAATAAAAACAGATAATCGTGATAATCAAATCGAGTTTTTAAAGCAAATTACGAATAAACGACAACCCTCTATTTTATTACAAGTCTTGAGCGTCAATAATGCAGATGATAACCTTTGTGGACAATTTTTTACGACCAATAATTTAGAGCATTTAGCCCTAAAAACACTCCTTCCATTAAATGCAGTTCAAGATGGAATTGCAACCGTTTTTCACAAACGCAAATCGAATATTTTTACTTTAAAAAATAATAAAAACGAATCTTTCGAGGTCTTGTTCGAACACATTCGACCAAAAATAAAACTGGTTTGTATCGGTGATAATTATGATGTGAACGCAATGGTCAATGTTGGTAATGAGTTAGGCTGGGCGGTTCATGTCGTTGGAAAAACTCGAAAAGTCGGAAAATCTTTGTTGCAAAAAATAGATTCGTTTACTGATTTTGCGAAAGCAAATACAATACAAACAGATGAATACACCGCAATTGTTTTGATGTCTCATGATTATAAAACAGATTTAGATTTATTGAAAAAGTTCATTCATTTTGATGTTCCGTATATCGGCTTACTTGGCCCAAAAAAACGAATGCTAAAAATGAATCAAGCAATGAATACAGATAATAGTGGTGTGGATTTGGTGCAGCAAAATCATTTGTATTCGCCTATCGGCTTGGATATTGGTGCAGAAACGCCAGAGGAGATTGCTTTAGCGATTGCGGCTGAAATTGTGGCGGTTTTTCGAGAGCGAAATGCAGGTTTTCTGAGAAATCGTATCGGGTCGATTCATTAAAAATGGCGACTTATGAAAATAGCTATTCTAATCATTGCTGCTGGTGCTTCTCGCCGTTTGGGACAGGCCAAACAACTCCTGCCTTATAAAAATACGTTTTTGTTAGATTATGTTATTCAGGAATGTAAGGCAAGTAAAATCGGTGATATTTATTTAGTTTTAGGTGCAAATTGTGAGTCAATTCAACCCAAAATTGATACGAGTATTTCGTCTTTTTTTAATGAAAATTGGCCGCAAGGAATGGGCAATTCGATTGCTTTTGGCGTACAAAAAATAATCCATAAAAATTATGACGGGATAATCATCGCAGTTGGTGATCAACCGTTTTTTAATCGACATATTTTGCAGTCTATTATTAATAAAATGAGCGAGACGAATGCTTCGATTGTTGTTTCAAAATATAAAAATGGAAAAGGTACACCTTGTTTTTTTAATAAAAAATTGCTGACCGAGTTGACTCAATTAAAAGGAGATATTGGTGCTAAACCAATTATTAAAAAATATAAGCATCAAGTAGAAATCGTTAATTTTTTGAACGGTAATATTGATATTGATACAATTGATGATTTGAAATATTTAAGATAAAATCATATTTTGAAAGTTCCAGATTTGGCGTCAATAAGTTGTAACTCCTAAACTGAAACTTTAGAAATATTAAAAATATAACAATGAAGGTAATCATAACAGGTTCATCAGGTATGATTGGTAAAGGTGTTTTGTTAGAATGTTTGGATAGCGATAAAATAGATAAAGTGTTGGTTATCAACCGTCAATCTATTAATAATTCGCACCCAAAATTGACCGAAGTGCTGTTGAATGACTTCACAAAACTGACAACAATAAAAGATAAACTCCAAGGTTACGATGCGTGTTTTTATTGTATGGGCGTTTCAGCCGTCGGTATGGAAAAAGATATTTATATTAAAATTACGTATGATATGACGGTAGTTTTTGCCAATGTTCTGCACGAAGTCAATCCGAATATGGTATTCAATTTTATCTCGGGTGTCGGTTCAAATAGCAATAGCCGAACGATGTGGCAACAAGTGAAAGGACAGGCGGAAAATGTTGTTTTAAATAAAGGTTTTAAAAATGCGTTTGCATTTCGACCAGGAATGATTATTCCGGAGCGAGGTATCGAATCTCGTACGAGCTGGTATAATGTCATGTATATGATTCTGCGACCGTTTTTCCCTTTCATTAAACGTTCAAAAAACGTGACAACGACGACAAAAATTGGTTTGGCGATGATTAATACTTTGAGTTCGTCTCAAAAAAATATGGTGTTAGAACCGCCAGCAATTAATGATATGGCGGATTCGTAAATAGTTGGCTATTTCAGCGATAACTGAAAAAATCTTTTGAAAAAAATTATAAAGAATTGTTAGATTATTAATTTTTTTGGTTTTTTTACAAAAAAGTTGTTAAAACAACTAAAATGAAGTTGATGATAAGTTTTATAAAATCATGAAACCCTTTTTTATTTTGTATAGTACATTTTACATTTACTCAATCCTGAAAGTTTTCGATGAATCATAAAACAACAAATCATTGATTAACAATCCTTTACAGAAAATCAAGTTTACTAAACCTTGAAGGTGTTGTGAACTTGATTTTCGCTTAAAAGTCTAATTTTAAACGCTTTATAAAATCATTTTTTTAAAAAGTTATATATCAAAATAGTAACTATTGGTGCTACATAAATACTGTAACGGCTCAAAAAATCTCGTAGTTCGAAGGCCTTTTCGAAAGCCGTAAAATCAATATTAGAAACATGTAAAACCTATTCTTTTATAAATAAAATTTCATTTTATGAAAATTAAATTTACGATTTTAGTATCTACCTTTTTATGTTGTTCTATTTTATCTTTTGGTCAAGCCATTAACTTCGACGGAATAGATGATTACGTCCAAACTACTTACGCAGGAATCAACGGAACAAATAATAGAACAATCGAGGCTTGGATAAGAACAACGGGCAATTTTGTACCAAATAATGGCGGTTCGCAAGGTGTTTTAGTCGATTATGGCACTTTTATTAATGGGCAGCGATTCACTTTTAATGTTTTGTGGGCAAACGCTATTCGATTAGAAGTTGGCGGAAATGGCATAAGCGGAACAATCCCTGTTAATGATGGTAGTTGGCATCATGTCGCTGTTGTTTTTTCTAACCCAGGAAACACAATCGAACTTTATGTCGATGGTGTTTTAGATACACAAGGTTCTTTAACAATACCTGTAAATACTGGTACGACTAACGATATTATGATTGGTAGAAGGATTGATGGTCTTAACTATTTTGAAGGAGATATTGACGAAGTTCGCATTTGGAATACGGCACTCACACAAGCCACAATCCAGGCCAATATGAACTCAGAATTGTGTAATGCCAATGGTGCTGGTTTACTTGCTTATTATCAATTTAATGATGGAACGCCTAATGGTAGCAACTCAACAAATACAACCGCAATCGATAATTCTGGAAATTGGCATGACGGAACACTTAATAATTTCGCTTTAAGCGGAAATAGCTCAAATTGGGTAACGGGTGCACCCTTAACAAACAGCGGCGGAACTAACACATTTGCTACTATTTCAGCTTCAAATTGTGGAAGCTATACTTTGCCGAGCGGTAGCCAAACTGTTACGACTTCAGGAATGTACATGGATACAATTCCAAATACACAATGTGGCGATAGTATTTTGACGGTAAATGTTACGATTAATAATAATACATCGAGTTCTCCAGCCTTGACCGTTTGTAATAGTTATATCGCACCCAACGGCGATACTTACACTTCTTCTCAAATTATTAATTATACAATTCCAAACGCTGCCGGTTGTGATAGTTTGATTTCTTTGAACTTGACGGTTTTAAATCCCACAAGTAGCATCACCGAAACTTCTTGCGGTGCTTATACTTCGCCGAGCGGAATGGTCGTGACTACTTCACAAGTTTTTACAGATGTCATTCCTTCGGTTGATGGTTGTGATAGTACGATTACGATTGACTTGACAATTGTAGAAATTGATAGTTCCGTGAGTTTCACGACTGGCGATACTACGCTATTGGCGAATGAAACCAATCCAAATGCGACTTATCAGTGGTACGAATGTCTTAACGGTGCATTGACAATGATACAAGGAGCAACAAACCAAAATTATACGCCAGTCAGTAGTGGATTTTATGCCGTTGAAATTGGTCTTAATGGCTGTAGCAACACTTCGGCTTGTACAGAGTTTATCTTGGATAATACTGAAAATCAATATTTACAATCAATGGTCAATATCTTCCCAAATCCAACAAATGGCGACTTCACCATTGATTTAGGAGATTTTTATCAAGATATTCAATTGGAAATTTATAGCTCTGATGGTAAAATGATTATCAATCAATCGTTTAAAAATCAACAACAAATCAATACGACTATTGAAGCCATTTCTGGTTTATACCAAATCAAAATTAAAACGGAAAAAGGCGTTGTCAACAAAATGATTTTGAAGGAATAAAAGACACTGAAGGTCTTTCATATAAATAATAAAATAATAAAAGCCATTCCGCTTATCCCGATTACTCGGAAAATATGCGGAATGGCTTATCCTTTTTATATAAACTACTAACGTTGATTTTAATCAAAAATTAGTTATTGAGCTAAATAATCTCCCATCGGGCTATCGCCGTTATCGCTTGAGTGACAAGGTTGTATGGTAAACTCTTTATGCAATTTTTGAAACACATTTAATGCACTAAATTCATCTTGAGAATACAATAAAATAACCTTATGCCAAGCTGATTTGATTCCATAATATTCTTGAACGAATACCTCAAAATCTTCTAAATCGATCTTATCAATCATTCCTTGTGCATAAGAATCTTTTCCCCAAAGGTAAGCATACAAGCATTGAATAGATTTTTGTGGCAAAAAGTCATAAGGCCGCTCTCGCAAAAACTTGAATAAGGGTAATTCCTGCTCGCCCATGCGAAATTCTTGGACTAAGTCAAAAAACTGATCGTACACATCTTGACCGTCATCACTCAAATAATGAGTAATTAATCTAATCTCACATTGTACTCCCAAGTCGCTTTTATGATTGAAAGTCTCAATCAGCCAATCATAGAAACCATCTAAATAATCCCAAACATCTGTTTGATTATCACAATTGACACCATCTATATATGCTTTTAAGCAATAAATTGATTGAGCCGGTAAATATATTGCCGGGCGTTGAGTAATTTTATCTAAAGTAATAGCAGATAGCACATCCATCATAATTGTTTTCTTTTAATTGTGTGTTAAAGAAAACTGAGTTTACACAATTTTAGTAATCATATTTCGCCGCTTATAATTGATTACATTCGATGTTTTTATTTATCTACCTAAAAATAAATCTAATTTATTTAGCTGATATTTTTATTTTTCACCTTACAAAACCACTTCACTACTACTATAAGTAACTAATAATCAACAACTTAAAATAAATAAAAACTCATATAACTAAAAAACACCTCAAATTTTCATTTTCTCTTACATACCAATTTTCGTTTGTCACAAAGGGACAATAACTAATAAAATATATTCTAACTCACCTTAACTTTTGTATTATTATAATTTGAGAATAGTTACATGGTCACTCATTATTCTTTAATAGAATAATCGTGTGTTAATTCTATCAATGCATAGGCGACATCTCCACCGAAAGGCGGGTTTGATTTCCGTACTTTCACCGTAATTAGTTGAATGTCAGGATGCAAGTCCTTCAACTTAGAGCAGATTGATTCTGCTACCTTTTCGAGTAGTTTGACCCGTTGTGCCATCACTTCAGTACATACTTTGTATATACTTTCATAATTTACAGTTTGCACCAAATTATCCGATTCACTTGCTTTCGCAAAATCCGTTTCAACTAATACATCAAGAATAAATTGATTTCCGATCATTGCTTCTTCTTCATAAAAGCCATGTAATGCATGAAACTTCATACCTTCCAGAGCAACTTTCATTATTTTTTGCATATTTATTTTGATAATTAGCTTTTTACTAATACGTAACCAAATACATTTTTGTGTGATGCTTTTCTACATCAACACTCACATAAACGAAAATACAAAATAAATCACTACCATACCAGTATGCCATACGACCTTTCCTATTATGCTTTTTTTATATTTTGGATATTTGATAATAGGGGAAATATTCAAAGATATAGCCTATTCATTTTAAATTGACTATACATATAAATTTTAAAACATCGGTGATATGTCAGTATTGTGTAAAATATAAACTTTTTTAATTATTTTAGTATTTCTCATCTAATCTTGTTTTTTTCAAATATTGATCGTTTTAACTCTGCTTATGAATAGGTCGATGCATTGAAAACACATCATTTTGGCTATTTAAAAAGCTTTATAAGCAAAAAACTTCTGAAAATTTTCGCTTGAGATTTTGGCGACGACTTATTTTTTTCTGAGTTCCTTCGCCGTATTTCGGTTAGAATCATCATTTTATCCATAATATTCCTTACTCTGATTTAGTTTTTCTAACTTAGTAACCGTTATTTTAAAAAATAAAACTTCAAAAATAAACTATCATTCTATGTCTTTAAGAGTTAGCTATAACGCACCAGTTGTATTAACATTTTCATTGGTTTGTGCAGCCGTTTTCTTCATTCCGTTTACGACGACAAATCAAGTTGCTTCTGGCCCTTTTGCACACTTATTTATCTTAGAAAGCAGCAACGATTATCCGTCAATGTTGCTATACATTTTTGGGCATGCTGATGTGAATCACCTTTTAGGAAACTTGAGTTTCATACTATTATTAGGACCAATCATAGAAGAAAAATACGGCAGCTCTAATTTGTTAATAATGATTGGAATTACAGCAGTTATAACCGGTGTTTTAAATGTTTTCTTCTTTAGCACAGGTTTATTAGGTGCAAGTGGCATTGTATTTTTATTCATCATTTTAGCATCATTTGGTAATGCTCAAAATGGTATTCCACTAACGTTTATTTTAATTGCTATTTTATTCTTAGGGAAAGAAATTTGGCAAGCCTTTCAAGACAATAACATTTCAGAGTTTGCACACATCGCAGGCGGAATCTGTGGGGGCTTATTCGGCTTTTCGGGCATTATCAAGCCTCGAACAAAAGCGCCTATTATGCAAGAAGATCAATTCAATTTGTATTCTTAGTTGAAACATTTCTCAATCAAATTTACCTAATGCGTTCTTAAAAATAAGTCTTACATTCCACTAAAACATAAAAAGGCGACGAGTTAATGACTCGTCGCCTCAAATATATTTTTAAATCAATTGTCCCGATATTTCAAAACAACTGACTTTGTACCTATTCTGGTCGCATCTGTGGAAAGAATAACACTTCTTGAATAGAAGATTGATTCGTCAACATCATCACTAAGCGGTCGATTCCGATACCCAAACCAGAAGTTGGCGGCATTCCATATTCTAATGCACGTAAGAAATCTTCATCTAAAACCATTGCTTCATCATCACCTCTTTCTGCCAATTTCAATTGGTCTTCAAAGCGTTTACGTTGGTCAATCGGGTCGTTCAGCTCCGAGTAAGCATTAGCAATTTCTTTACCATTGACAAATAGCTCAAAGCGTTCCACTAAACCTTCTTTTGAACGATGTTTTTTTGCTAAAGGCGACATTTCGACAGGATAATCCGTGATATAAGTCGGTTGAATTAAATTCGCTTCGACTTTTTCACCAAAGATTTCATCGACTAATTTTCCTTTACCATAAGTCGGATCAGGATGAATATCTAATTGTTTACAAACCTCACGCAAGCCAACTTCGTCCATTTCCGAAATGTCAATTCCTGTATATTCTTTGATAGAATCGTACATCGATAATTTGCGGTAAGGACCTTTGAAATCAATGACATTATCGCCAATTTGAGCTTTAGTTGTGCCATTTACTGCCATAGCGACGTGTTCCAAACAATCTTCGACCATTTTCATCATCCAAATATAGTCTTTGTAAGCCACATAGATTTCCATCGCTGTAAACTCAGGATTGTGCGTTCTATCCATTCCTTCATTACGGAACATTTTGGCAAACTCAAAAACGCCATCGAAACCTGCAACAATCAAGCGTTTCAAATACAACTCATTCGCAATACGCAAATACAACGGCATATCCAATGTATTGTGATGTGTCGCAAACGGTCGTGCAGCTGCTCCGCCGTGAATCGGTTGCAAAATCGGCGTTTCGACTTCTAACCAGTCTTTATCCACAAAGAATTGACGCATTGAAGCGATAACTTTCGAACGCTTCAAGAAAATTTCTTTGTATTTTGGATTGACCGTCAAATCCACGTAACGCATACGATAACGCAACTCTGGATCTTTGAATTCATCGTAAATATTCCCCTCTTTATCTCTTTTTACAACCGGCAGCGGTCGCAAGGCTTTTCCTAAAAATTTTAACTCACGAACATGAATCGACACCTCACCCATTCCTGTTGAAAATAACTCACCGCTTACCGCTATGAAATCCCCAATATCTAATAATTTGACTAATTTTTTATATCGAGCGATTTCCTCCTCAGTATCACCTAAGTCTTTTTTACCAATGTATATCTGAATTTGACCTTGCGAGTCTTGTAATTTTGCAAAAGGTCCACGTTGGCCCATAAAGCGGCCAGCGATTTTCACTTCGCCCTTTTTTGATTTCGCAAAATCCCCTAGTGCGGATAATTTGATTTCAGCGGCATAATCTGCAAAACTCATCGGTTCACGAGTATCGCCATCAAATTCAATCGTTTCCTCGATGTTTACTTGCGAAGTAATTGATTCATCTTGCAAAACTTTATCGCCTTTGAAGCGATTTTTGAATAAACCGTCCATCAATATTTTCGCACCTGCTTCATCGACGCCTTTTATTTCCGCTAATGCTTTTTGTAAATTCAGATGAAAATCTGCGGTAGTAAATGTCGTTGAAGTAAAATCAACTTCCACTTTTGCTGCTGGAAAGGTTTCGAAACCTAAATCCGCTATTTTTTGTAGGTTATTCCGTCTTTGAATTTCCTGTTCGCTTAATTGCATTTTTTATGTGTTTTGCTTGCCCCGATCCTTCGGGGTTTTATTGCTAAATTGTTAAATTGATTTTTACAACCGGTTTTAGCATCAAAAATATATTATTATCAATAGAAATCACGCTGAAATAATCCGCAAAATCTTTGATAATCTATGTCTAATTTTATTAAAAGAAAAGATTGTGCTAAATGTTCACACAAATGTTCTGGAAAGTTGTTTAATTGGAAAACAACTATTAAAAGAGTATAGCGTCAGTGACGCTTTCGAGATTTGATATTATGAACCCACCATGAAGTTGGACAGGTATATGTAAAATTGAATTGAATCATTATTTTAGTTTAAGTGGTTTGAATAGTTGTGATAGTTTAATTTAGTTGTCATTCAAAAAACACTGAACCGACTAAAACTATGCACTACTAAAACCATTTTTCAAATTTGGCTGCAAAAGTACGAACAATGAATTGTTTAAACAAATTCCATTTTGATACAACAAATAAAGTATGGTAAAAATGATCGTTTTTAAAGAAAATGGTCAAACATTCTGAGAAAGTGCGAGGTTTTAAAACTTCGCTTTATCTACTTTTGATATTCAATAAATTTCATAATCTACCTATTAAAATTATAAAAATGAAAAAAATCACATTAGTATTATCCGGAGGCGGAGCGAGAGGAATTGCACATATTGGAGTCATTGAAGAGTTAGAAAATCGAGGATTTGAAGTCACTTCAATTGCGGGGACTTCGATGGGTGCGTTGGTTGGCGGTGTTTACGCTTTGGGCAAAATGCCAGAATTCAAAGATTGGCTGTTGACGCTGGACAAAAAAGAGACTTTTCGACTTTTAGACTTTACGTTTAGTACGCAAGGATTGATAAAAGCCGATAGAGTTTTGGAACGCATGAAGGAGTTTATGCCAAATGAATTGATCGAAGAGTTGCCAGTCAAATTCACTGCAACTGCAACGGATATTAAGAATAAAGAAGAGGTTGTTTTTAAAAAAGGATTGTTGTTTGATGCCGTTCGTGCGTCGATTGCCGTACCGACCGTTATTACGCCTGTAGAAATGAATGAGCGGATTCTGGTTGATGGCGGTGTTGTGAATAATTTGCCGATTAGTAATGCGATTCGGACGGACGGAGATATTTTGGTGGCCGTCACCGTAAATGCAAGGATTCCAGCAATTAATCGTAAAAAAACGACTGAAGAGAAAAAGGCTAAAGAAACACTTTATAAAAGTAAGATGAAGGCTTTGCAGGAATACTTTAATATTGCGAAAGCGAAAGATAAAAGTTCGAAAATCAGCTATTTTAATATTCTAACAAATAGCTATGATATGATGCTGAATCGCTTACAAATGGACACTGTTCGGCTTTATAATCCTGATATTTTCATTGAAATACCGCATAAAACTTGTAGCCTTTTCGATTTTTATCGTGCCGAAGAATTGGTGGACGTTGGGCGTTATATTGCGGCTTACACGATTGATAAATATGAAAGAAAAATCAACCGTTAACAGTTGCTGGTTACTTGGAAGGCATATTTAAAATGCCTTCCAAATAAAAAACAAGCATTCTCTCCAAAATCTACAGGAAGAGATTCTAAAAAACGGTCACTTTACGTTTTACACTTACGTCTTCATTATCCAAAGTCAAAATGTACACTCCTTGCGGATAATTCAAATATAATTGTGGAAACATTTCACCCGATAAAATTTGCTCCGATAAAACCTGACCCGATATCGATAAAACCCGACAAATCAAAGGCTTTGTTGTCGGCAATTCCATAAGGTTTAATTCAATAGTACCTTCTGTCGGATTCGGATAAATTCGAATTGATTCACTGTAATCTGCTGGAGTTGTGAATACTGGAAATGCTTGACATTGTGTGCTTTGTTCATTAAACCAAGCTATGGTATTTAGCAATGCAGGAACGAAACAAGTCCCATGTGTTCCGCCATCTAATGCCAGAACGGCTTCGACATTTGGAGCGCCATTAGCGTTCATAGCAGCTTCCGCATTCAAAGCATTTTGAAAATAAACCTGCTCATCGGCATTACAATAAATCATACGAATAGGCCTTTGTGGCGTCCAGTTATAATTAGCATTTTGTGACAAGGCGATTCTAAAAGGATGAGTAAAAGGCTGAACAGTATCTGCCAAATACGCATCTAAAAAAATAGGATTCATAAAATCATAAACATTAGGAGGCAAGTTTTGACCAAATGTTCCAATATTTATAGTTCCATTTTTATAATCATTAATAGTTGTTGCCCATGGTTCTTGATATACTTCTGTGGTGTTTGTGTATAAATTACCGTACGCATATTGCATAGATTCTATCAAATATGGCAAATAGGTCGGAACAGAATAAATAGAATCCTGTGGTAAGGTCGTCTGAACACCTGCCAAATCGTAAGGCCCAGAAAGCGGTGCAGAGGCAATCACATTAAACTCTGTCAACAAATTATTATCCTCAATATACTTATGCAACGCCATCGCAGCGTGTCCACCTTGCGAATATCCCGTGATAAATAATTCATCATTATCCATTAACCCCAAGCTATCCGTAATAAAACTCCTTGCAGCACGTAATAAGTTAGCGGCTGCAGTCGCTTGACTTTCCGCATGCAAATATGGGTGTACATTGATATCATTATCACCCATACCCAAATAGTCTGGTGCAACTGTCGCATAACCAAACCCTGCAAAGGCTAATCCTATTGGCTCTTCGCCTCTTGAAGGTACTAATTCAGGATCGAAAATAGTTCCATGTTGATAAACACTCATTGGAAAATTATCACAACCGTGAGGAATGTACATCGCCCCCGATGCTACTGTTGCGTTTCCATTCAAGTCAGTTGTGTTGTACACCACCTTGTATTCATCTACACCATTTGGAAGAGGAATGCCAAAGAATAAAGCGGTCAAATCAGATGCTGTGTAATTCTCTAGAAGTTCGATAGATACGATAGTTTGACTGTGTGCCGACCACGTCAATAAAGTCAATACGCTAAGTAATAAAATTCTGTTTTTCATAATGTTCTATTTTGTTTGATGATTTGTTTTGAGTGAGTAGCAGCGTCTAAACAACAAATAAAGTTTTAGTAAACTTTACAAGAGTTATAAAATTATAATTAAAAAACTGCTTTTCAATTATTTATAAAATTAAATAATTAGAAAATATAAATAAAATCAGTAATTCTACTAATCACCAACAGCAGGTCGAACCAATCGAAATCCTAAGTCAACATCTCTTGTAGTAGGTACGTCCATCATTCGGGTACGAGGTCTCAAATAATAATCTTCACTAAACCACGAGCCGCCTCGCATCACTTTATCTGAGCCAAAAATTGGGCCAGTTGGATTTACGGTACCATGACCTTTGTAGCCGGACTGATGCCAATCCCAGCACCATTCCCAGACATTACCGCTCATGTCATACAAGCCCAATTCATTAGGTTTTTTTTGACCGACCAGGTGAACTTCTCCTTGCGAGTTTCCGGCATTCCAAGATACATCATTCATATAATTTCCGCCGGCGTACAAGTATTTTTTAACTGCTCGCCCACCGATTGCCGCAAATTCCCACTGTGCTTCGGTCGGTAAACGATAACCGTTTGCTTTTGGGTCAATAATTACCCGACTTTGCGAAATAATATACGTTGCCGAATAACCCTCTTTTTTACTTAGCCAATTAGCAAACCGACAAGCCTGAAACCAAGAAACATGCGTCATTGCTGTTTTTCCACGAAGATTTCCAGTAGAAAGATTCACAAACTCCAAACCCTGGTCTTGACAATAGGCATCGTACAGTTCTACGGTCACTTCGTATTTTCCAATATAAAAATCATCTAAAGTCACTTCATGTATCGGTTCTTGATCCTCGTAAGCATTCGAACCCATTTTAAAAGTTCGACCTTTGACTAAAACCATAGGGTAACCCTCTTCGATTACATTCATATCGACCGTAATCGGTTTTGGTCGGTTAAGATAACGAATCAAAAAGATAATTCCAACTGCAAAAACAAGCGTTCCTAAAACTGCAAGCCATTTTGTGCGTCTATCTTTTTTGATCTTATCATCTATTTTCTTTCGACGTTGTCGAGATTCTATTTTTTTAATCGTTTTCTGGAGCTTTTCGGAGTCTTCGATAGCGACTGCTTTTTTAAATGCTATCAACGCACCAGCCAAATCCCCTTTTTTATACGCATGTCGTCCTCTGGCGATCCAGCCGTTTAGCTTTTTTTTCTTTTCTAAATCCTGAATTTTATCCTTGTATTGAGCGATTAAAGCCTCATTTGTTGTCAATTCTGATGCATTTTCATAGCATTCGATCGCACTTTTGAAGTTACCCTTCTTCTCCATTTCTTTGGCTTTCGCCAATAATTCATTGAGCCTTGATGCGGTATTATGACTAAAAATCGGTGTTTTTAGCTTCGTTGCGGTGACTTTATCCTCGACCTTTTCAACAGCTTCAATCGACAATTCAACAGCAGTCAAATATTTTTGAAGTTCATTGATAACAATATCAAAATTACTATCCGACAAATTCGACTTATCGCTCGGAAAAACAGGAAAAACAGACGCATAAGGCGTATATAACCACGCTGTATCTTCTAACAAAACAGGCAAAACTTTCAACTTTTTTGCTTGATGCCTCCCTTTTAAAATTTCCCAGTTCTTTTTTTGAATCAACTTCAACTGTTCCGTATTAATAGGAATAATCAACGCATCGGCCAGTTCTGTTTGCGAGATTAAATTGTCGAACGCACTGCCCAAATCAATGGTTTCAACTTGCTCAAATTGAGCTTTTATTCGGTTCGTAAAATCGACCGTTTCAGGTGTTTGGGTTACTATTATTTTCATTGATATTAACATTTTTTTGAACCTAACTCTTCCCTTAAAAATAGAAGAGAATTATGCTCAAATATTTATTTTTTTAATCCATCGCACCGCCCGCCTGTGCAGACAGATAGTTGCTGTCGTTTGTCTTTCTTCTCTTTAAAAGGAGAAAAAAAGATGAGTTCGATTATCACAAATTACGAAAAGCAGCACAAATAATTCCGGTTGCAATGGCTGCATTGAGTGATTCTGCTTGACCATTGGCAGGGATTTCGATGCGATGCGTTAATTCTTGAATCATATCTGGTGAAATACCTTTTCCTTCGTTACCGATGACGATGAGTGCATTTTTATTTAACTTGGTCTGAAAGAGATTTTCGCCACCAAGCACCGCACCATAAACTGGTAATGCACTAAAATTACGACAAAATTCGGTTAAATTTAATCGAAAGGTACGAACTCGCAAAAAAGCTCCCATCGTCGCTTGTATCGTTTTTGGATTGTACGCATCGGCACAGTTCGTAGAACAAATCACGTTCGGAATACCGAACCAGTCCGCAATCCGCATAATCGTTCCTAAATTGCCCGGGTCTTGAATCTCATCTAATAACAAGGTCAAATTGGTTTCAATTTGTGCCGTTGGTAAATCAAAATCGAACTGTTTTAAAACTATTAAGACTTGATTTGGCGTTTGAAGGCTGGAGATTTTTTTGAGGGTAGCGTTATCAACTTCTGCAATTATTGCCTGAAAAGGCTGTAATAAATCCTGATGATTTTTAATCCAATCCGATAATCCGTAAATTGCTTCAATTTCGATAGAAAAAGCAGCATTGGGATTTTGAGCATTTTTCAAAATTTCGATAGCGATTTTGTCGCCTTCTGCTACAAAATTGTTATACTTTTGACGAAATTTTTTAGATTTTAAACTATTCAAATATTTGACTTTGGCTTTAGATAACATCGTTTGTCATTTTAAAACTTGGCAATTGTGCTGCTTCCTGATATTCACTGCAACGATTTACGGTTGCAATTCTACGAAATTTTTGGAGGACGGAGAACTATTAGTTGTGGAGAACACTGTTAAAATAGCTTCTAATAGCTCTTCTGACGAAACCGGTTTATTGCAGTACGACTTGAGTAGAGTTATTAAACAACAACCAAATAGAGATAACTTTTTTGGTCAACCTACTCGTATGAAGTGGCACTATCGAGTCGAACATCGATTAGAAAAAAAAGACTATCAGGATACGACTAAATTTCAAAAGTGGTTGTTAGAAAACTACGTCGAGCCACCAGTTTTATATGATCGAAGCTTGATGGAGAAATCTACCGAAACAATGACTTACTATCTGAATAACTTAGGTTATTTCTATGCCGATGTCACCGCCGATACGATTCCAAACAAACGAAAAAAAACCGTCGAAGTCGTTTATACGGCTAAAGTTCGACAGTTGTTAACCATTGATACAACTATCTTTGAGACAGATGACGACTCTATTCGAGCTATTCTCCCCCAACTTGAAGCTAATACACTTTTGAAAGAAGGTAAGCCGATTAATAAGACGATTTTTGGTAGTGAAAAAAATCGAATTTATAGTGAATTGCAAAACATGGGATTCACTTATTTTTATCGCAATTATATTTTTTTTGAAGGCGATACAACCGAAACGGAATCCACCGCAAAAGTCATTGTAACAATTGCACGACCGACCGATACAACTTTTCATCAACAATATAAGATTGGCAATATTTATATTTATACTCAATATAATCCTTTAGAATTTCGTCCAAATACAGCTTTAGATACGCTAACCGTCGAAGGCTATGATGGCTTTTATTTATTAAAATCGTCAGAAGTAGAAAAATATTTAGTCAAACCAAAACCAATTTTAAATGCTTTTGCATTCAAAAAGGGAGATGATTACTCTGTCACCGCTTACGATAAAACACGGCAACAACTTTCCGCCATCGAAATTTATCAATTTGTGCGAGTTCGGCCTGTGCCGAGTGAAGAAACTCCAAATACCATTGATTTTTATGTTTACATGAATCCTGATCAGAAAATGGGATTAGGAGCTGATCTTGAGTTAAACTCTATTACAAATAATATTACCTCTGTCAACAACTTCGGTATTTTTACAAATCTTAGTTTCAAACACCGTAATCTACTACGAGGGGCCGAAGTCTTCAGTATCCGACCTATTGCCGGTATAGAACTGAACCTAAACTCAGACAACGGTCGTCTGTTTAATACAATTGATATTCGATTACAAAGTGACTTAGCGACTACAACGATTAGAAACCGTAAATTTAATTATCTTAATAAATCGCAGTTTCATTTGACGACGAGTTTTAATTATATCTCTCGTTTTCAATTATATCAATATAATTTATTTTCCCTTTCAGGAAATTTCGACTGGCAATTTGAGAACAGCCGACGAATCATTACACCAGCTTTTGTAAATTTGGTTTTACCAAATATCGATCCTTTATTTCAACCGACACTGGATGAAAACCCTTTGTTAGCAAGAAGTTTTGATAGACAATTGATTTTTGGTTCTAACTATAATTATCAGTATAACAGTCCAATAAGTCCAAGAGGCATATCGCATAATATGCGAATCAGCGGAGAAGTAGCAGGTACTTTTCTATCCCTTATTAACTTGGCGACAAACCCAGCTAAGGGCTTTGAGTTTTTTGATACAATTTCTTACTCCCAATATTCGAGATTTGAGTTTAATCGTAACTTAACCATACGATTCAATGAAACAACCTCTTTAGCAAGTCGTGTAAATGTTGGTTTAGGCATACCTTACGGTAACTCCGAAGATATGCCCTATGTTAAACAATTTTTCTCCGGTGGAGATGGAAGTATTCGAGCCTGGCAAGTGCGTGAAGTTGGGCCAGGTGCCTATATTTATCCTTTTTTATATGAAGATGTTGTACCTTTTCAGACTGGTAATCTAAAAATAGAACTAAATACAGAGTTTCGTTTTAAATTAAACAGTAACTATGATGTCGATGCAGCTTTCTTTGCAGATGCCGGGAATGTTTGGTTACTCAGCGACCCCGAAGGCTTACGTCGAGAGTTTAACCCAGAAACTTTTTTATCACAAATTGCTATCGGAACAGGTTTTGGATTTCGTAAAGATTTTGGATTTTTTGTGATGCGTTTGGATTTGGGCTACAAAGTCCGCACCCCTTACGCTAGTGAAACGAATCAAGTTGGCGACCATTTCTTTCCAAACGGTTGGTGGCGAGATCCGAATTATGTGATTGCGATAGGTTATCCGTTTTAGAGATTTTATATACGTAATTAAAGCAGATTGAAGTAGGTTGAAGCATTTTTTTTGACAAAACGATAGTTTTTTTAGCGTAGTAAATAAGTTTTTAATTGACGTTAAAACCGCAGAGACACCTAAACTTCGTTCTTTATCTCAAAAAACAATCACCGACATTTCGGTACAGGAAAATCAAGATTTAATTTATTTCTTGATACTCCATAATATTGGAAATACTAAAAAATTGTGTCAAACTCAAAAACGATACAAGGGATTACAATTTAAACAAAGCTTTGATATATCGCTGAATTCATATTTTACAATGATTGCCTTATCAAAAATCAAAAAAGTGAAACCGAAAAATTCGATTTCACTTTTTTAATATTACTATAGATTCCAAGTGCTATTATTGATATTTTGTGGGGTCAGGCACACCAGCGAGTTCGAACGCTTCTTTGCGTTCTACACAAGTGCCACACTTTCCACAATGCAATTCTAAACCTTTGTAGCAAGACCAAGTTTGGCTATAATCTACATTTAGTTTTGCACCGATTCTCACAATTTCAGTTTTATCAATATCCACAAACGGAGCTAATAAATCAATTTTTTCATAAGTTCCCAATTGCATTGCAGCACGCATTGCTTCCATAAAGTTGGTACGACAGTCCGGATAAATCGCATGATCGCCCGAATGTGCGGCTATAGCCACAGCGTTCGCACCTTGACTTTCTGCAAATCCACAAGCGATAGATAACATAATACCGTTTCGGAAAGGAACGACCGTTGATTTCATATTTTCTGCTGCATAATGACCCTCAGGTATTTCCCCCCCGTCAATCAGCAGCGAAGATTTGAACAACTGCTGCACAAAATCAAGTTTAATAACCGTGTGTTTGATCCCCACCTTATCGCAATGATATTTTGCATATTCCAGCTCTTGATGCGCATGTTTTGAGCCATAATTGAAACTCAACGCACCAATGACGTCATACTCTTTTAAGGAATGATATAAAACGGTAACAGAATCCATGCCGCCACTTAAAAGTACAACTACCTTATTTTTCATCATCACTTAGGTTTGGATATTCTGCAATTGTTGTCAAAGCGATTCCACCTCTTGCCGCAAATTTTCCTTTGACTTTCATCCATTTAGGTTCACAAACTGCAATCAAGTCATCTAAAATACGATTAACAACTTGCTCGTTGAAAGCTTTGGTGTTTCGATATGAATGCAAGTAATATTTCAAAGATTTAGTCTCTACACACTTAATACTTGGCGTATATTTGATTTCTATCTCTGCAAAATCTGGCTGCCCAGTCACAGGACACAAAGACGTGAAATCTAAACAGTCAAACTGAATAATATAATTTCTTGAAGCGTAATTATTATCAAAAGTTTCTAATTGAGCCTGGCTCGGGCTTGAAGGCATTTCTCCACCTGAATTCCCAAGTAATTTAAAGTTTTTATCTTCCACTATTCCGTATGCTTTAATTTAAAAATATATCAACTTATGAGTAATGTCTATTGTACTTGTTATGTTTATTTTATCTGAAATAATATCTTATGTAGAGTTAATCAAAATAAGGTTACTCTTGAAAATGCTGTTCCAACTCCGCCATTAAAACCGCTTCATTTTTATATAAAATAGCATATAAATTATTTTCATACACCAAGAAGATTCGACCATCTTCAAAGCGATAGGCCGTATAAACCAGCGGCGATTCGTCGATATAGCGTTGCAGGCGAGCATCAGGTTTTCCCTTATACTTCTTCAATCCAGGCTCAACGTGTTTGCCCAAAACCATTAGCTTATCCGATTGCTTTATTTTCATTGAGAATGATTGACGTTGCTTATTTTAAAACTTCAAATTTACGTAAAAATATTTAATCCACAAGATTGAGCAACCTCATGGATTAAATACAAATAAATTACGCCATTGCTAACTAAAACCGACTAACTACGCTCTACTTTCTCGCTTCCCATTTCACCTCTTCCACCCCTAAGTCCTTTGCTAACAACCGACCAAGTGTGAATAAATAATCCGACAAGCGATTTAGATACTGAATAATAATCAATTCGACCGTCTCATTTTCTGCCAACGCTACAACCAGCCGCTCAGTACGACGACAAACGCAACGAGCAAGATGACAAAACGAAACCGTCGTGTGACCGCCCGGCAAAATGAAACTGCGTAACGGTGGCAATTCAGCCGTCATCCTGTCAATTTCTTTTTCTAATAATTCAATATCCGCTTGATGAACATCAGGCGTAATCATATCTTTAGATGGGTCAGAAGCCAAATTTGAGCCAATCGTAAATAACCGATCTTGTACTTCTTTCAGAATTGTTCTAACCGACTCATTATCCGTCACATCACGCACCAGACCGATGTACGAATTCAATTCATCAACTGTTCCATACGCTTCAATCCGAATATGATTTTTCGGTAATCTTGCTCCACCAAAAAGCGAAGTTTGCCCTTTATCGCCAGTCTTTGTGTATATTTTCATTTTTTATTATTCAAGTAGTCAGATGTTTGAACAAAAAGTTACCTTTCTGCTGCTGTAATCACCTTATCGTTCATTGTATCTGTTTCGACCAAGCCATCTCGAAGGCGAATGACACGATGTGCATGTTCTGCAATGTCAGGTTCGTGCGTAACTAAGATAACAGTGTTGCCCGAATTATGGATTTTTTCAAATAAAGCCATGATTTCGATAGACGTTTTTGTATCTAAGTTTCCGGTCGGTTCATCGGCAAGGATAATCGCAGGATCATTCACCAACGCTCTTGCAACAGCTACTCGTTGACGTTGCCCACCCGACAACTCATTTGGTTTGTGATCTACCCGATCGCCCAAGCCCACCGCTTCCAAAACAGAACGAGCTTTTGCCAACCTTTCCGCTTTACTCATGCCCGCATAAACCAACGGCAACGCTACATTTTCTAACGATGACAAACGAGGTAATAAATTAAAAGTCTGAAAAACAAAACCAATTTCTTTATTACGAATTTGAGCCAATTCGGCATCTGACAACACACTTACATCTTGTTCATTCAAGACATAGCGACCATCTGTTGGCGTATCTAAACAACCCAGCAAATTCATCAAAGTGGACTTTCCAGAACCCGAAGGCCCCATTAACGCCACATATTCATTTCGGTTGATTTGTAACGATACATCTTTAAGTGCGTGTACCGTCTGCGTACCCATATAATAGGTTTTACGGAGATGCGTAATATCAATAACTGGTTTCATTGTTTCTTTATATTTAAGCACTAAGTTTATTTCTCGATAACTTTCAATACCTTGAAATAACTACCATCATGATTTGGAGCATTCTTTAAAGCGTCTGCCGTTGTCGTTGATTGATTAACAATATCTTCCCGCCAAGGTTTATTTTCCTCGATGATATGTCGCAACGGTTCAACGCCAGTAGTGTCCAAATCTTCCAACTTTTCAATCATTCCCAAAATATTATTCAAGTCTTTTGTAATTGTTGAGCGTTCTTCGGTTGAAAGTTGTAAACGTGATAATTTTTCTAAGCGTAAGATTAAAGTTTCATCTATCGTCATAACAATATTTTAGAAGTTCGTTATAAATACGTCGGCAAAAATAGGGAAATAATGTAAATGGGTCCTCATTTTTTAGTAGTTCTAAAAATGTAAGATTATTTAATAGGCTTAAAAACGGATAAAATTTGAAAATAAATTCATTTGAATAATACGATTCATCATAGTCATCTTATAAAAAATCGGTCTATATAAATCGTACTTTTTGTAGCTCAAAAAAGTTTTATAATAAAACTATCGCATAGTTAATTTAGCTTTTTCAAAAAGCGTTAATTTGTATTTCTAAATCAAAAAATAATGAAAGAAATATTCAAAGACCTCAAAATTATAGAATTGGCAAGCGTATTAGCAGGGCCAGCCGTTGGGTTATTTTTTGCTGAATTAGGAGCGAAAGTTATCAAAATTGAAAATGCCACGACTGGCGGAGATGTCACTCGACGGTGGAAATTACCGAGCGAAAACCCAAATGCAACTCAATCTGCTTATTACGCTTCTGTCAATTGGAGTAAAGACGTAATTTTTGCGGATTTGACGACCGAAGCCGACCAGAATAAAATCCATAGATTGATAAAATCTGCGGATATTGTCATTTCTAATTTTAATAAAAAGTCTGCCCAAAAACTTAAAATGGATTATGAAACGCTTAAAACGATTAATCCAAAATTGATTTTTGCAAAATTGACAGCTTTTGGTGAAAATGACGATACGCCTGCGTTTGATGTCGTGCTGCAAGCCGAAGCTGGCTTCCTTTACATGACTGGCGAAGCCGACCGAGCGCCTGTCAAAATGCCTGTGGCGTTGATTGATTTATTGGCGGCTCATCAGTTAAAAGAAGGTCTTTTGGTGGCTTTGTTGCAACGTGAACGAACTGGAAAAGGGAGTTTTGTCACGGCTTCGTTGGTTGAGTCTGCAATCGCTTCTTTGGCGAATCAAGCAACGAACTGGCTGATGGGCAATCACATTCCGCAACGCATGGGTACAATGCACCCTAATATTGCTCCTTATGGCGATGTGTTTTATACAAGTGATGATAAACCAATTGTTTTAGCCGTTGGTACGGAACGTCAGTTTGCTAATTTATGCGATGGGTTACACTTAACAAAACTTACTAAAAATGAGCAATTTAAAACAAATGCCGCAAGAGTACGAAATCGAGTAGCCTTGAAATCTATTTTGGCGAAAGCCATTAAAAAATACAAAAGAACAGCTATTTTAAATCAATTAAAACTAAAAAAAGTACCAGTCGGAAGTATCAGAAATATGCAGGAGGTTTTTGAATTGGAAGCAGCTAAGCAGATGATTTTACGAGAAACTTTGGAGGATGGAACGGTGACAGAACGAGTGCGGACGGTGGTTTTTGAGGTACGTGATTGAATTATAAATTGAGTTTTTGTATTTTTTATGTTTTTTATATATTCCGTCATTTCTGCTTACGCAAAAATGACGGAATCTTTGTTATTACTAATTTGTAGCAAAAAGCCTACTGCACCAAAAATGACTGTATCCAGTTGCCTTTTTCGGATTGTACTCGACAGAAATATAGACCTTTCGGTAAATTATTTAACTCGATACGTTCTTGCTGATTGACGTTATTTAAAGATTGATTGTGTACGACTTGACCGACCGTATTCATTATCTGAATATCAACTTGACCATAAATCGTTTCCTCAAAATTTAAGGTAATAAAATTGCTTGTCGGATTCGGAAATAATGAAATCGCTAAGGTTTCAGGTTTTACGATTTGACTCGTAAAGACCGTATTTGTGTCTAATGAATAGAAGCGAACGCCGCCACGTTCGTTACCGATGACAAAATCAAGAAAACCGTCATTATTAATATCGTCAACCGCCAATTTTACATAATATCCTTCAATCAATCCCGAAAAATTATCGGATACCAAATTGAAAACACCATTTAAGTTGTTATCAATGCTGTCATAATGATGAATTGTTCCTAACTCTGAACCGACAAATAAATCATAATCGCCGTTATTATCATAAAAATGTGGTGTGGCAAAACCTCTATTTCTACCAATCGGGCGAACATCAACTGCACCTAAGGAGTTGTTTGGAAACGGTGTCGTGACAACGCTGAATACCGGATTTCCGACACTTCCAGAGTTTTCATGATAAGTAATAACTCCTGCATATTCACCAATGACAATATCCATTAAACCATCACGATTCAAATCGAGGAGTTGTGGAGCGGCGTTTGTTCCGATATCAATGCTCTGATAATTCGGGACAACATTGGCGAAAGCCGGTAAATTACCTGCACCTGCTGTATTTTCAAAAAAGTATAATGTTCCGTCAGCTAAACCGATGATCAAATCTTCGTCCATATCGCCATCTATATCGCCAAAAGTCGGAATAACACCTTTGACATCGAATGCTGCAACACCTAAATAATCCGCATCGACCAAAGAAAATTCGGGTTCGGTAGCCGTTCCGATATTTTCGTACAAATGTAGCCGACCTTTCGATACGCCATCATTCGCATCATATTGTCCAAAACTACCAATCACTAAATCTAATAAACCGTCGTTATTATAATCAAAAAACGCTGGTGCTGCTCCTCGACCGACATCTACCATATTGCCAACTATGAAATCGTCTTGTTTATATGTGAAAGACGGAAACTGATTATCGGTTTGATTTTCATATAATTGAGCACACAAAATGTCTTCTGATACATTTGGCTCGTTTGGTGCGACAATCAAATCTTTTTTGTTATCGTTATTAACGTCTAAATAAAATCCTGCGGGGAAAATATCCATACGAACTGGCAAATCGTAATTTGGAAAAATAGAATCTTTCACAACCATCCAGGCCGTATCTGCTGACCCGCCATTAGTTAGCATCACCATATTAGAAAAGGAAACGTCGCCTAAAAGTACTTCTTTTACGCCATCGTTATTCAAGTCTAACGATAGAGTCGTCGAACCAGCATGACGAACACCGCCGGCGTTAAGCCCCAAAAGGGTATCGTGCGGATTGCCGCCTGCTGCATCTTTTACAAAATAAATTGTCCCCGAGCAAGAATCAACATTTGGGCTTAACATTACATCATTGGTGACTGCGGACTCCATAAATCTTCCCCAACAATCTGTTTTCAATTCAAAAATCAAGCTGTCACAACCATATCCTAAATCGACAGATAAATTTTCGTAATGAATCATGTAGCCACCAGTTTGACGAAAGCTCAAAATATCTAAATCGCCATCGTTATCAATATCATCAATTGCAGGAATATCTGTATTGATAACATTTACCACAGCTGGAAAACCAGAAATCGTATAATAAAATAATACATCATTGAACCAAGCTGGCGAAGGCGTAAGTGCTACCATACTGAAAGTCAGTTCATTGTTATTATTATAGCTTCCTGTCCACACTCGAATTCCATCAATGGGGTCAGTCGGTCGAGCAAATAAATCCATAATACCATCACAGTTATAATCTCGTAACAACGCCCATTTATTGACCGCCGGAAAATTTTCTGTATATTCTGGTGCATAAGTATAATCGACCGTGTTTGGCGTTCCGCCATTGATAAAAGTAAAAAATCGATTATCTGTTCTATCAAAAATGACTAAATCGTTAATGCCATCATTGTTCAAATCTGCTTCTGAAAACTGTGGATTATTTAATCCTCCAAAATCGCCTAAGGTCAACCTTTGACCGTTTTCTATGATATCCATCGGTAACTGATAAAGCTGTTGAGCATTAATCTGTATGGTGAGTAAGCAGCTCACCAGTAGTAAAAAATTAAATTTCATATTGTAAAATTTTATTATTAGAAATAGAAAGAAGTAAGTAAAATGGTCGAGTAATTTACTACAAAATGGGTAAATAAGTTATTGAATATTAACATTTTATAGTTTATTTATAATTAGCAGAAATAAAAAAGTACTCAGCTCATTTTACTAATGATATTTTACCATTAGCAATGACTATAAACGAAATATTCGCCCACTTCACTCGTAAGTTACTTAACCTTTAGGTAAAACTACTCTGAAACTTTAAAAATCAAAAACAGCACTTACATAAAAGGCCTTACAGTGACTAAAATCACTTGATAACTTTAGAAATAAAAGCCTCACTGTCAAAAAATGGCTTACTTCGATTTCGTACCTATTTTCGTACCTATTTTCGTACCTACTAACATTTTCCAACAAATTCGCTGATAAGAATTTCTAAAATATACTTGTAGAACGCATAACTTTTTCGGATTGTTTTTTTCAAGAAAAGAAGTATGAAAAATGGATTTTCTAAGTAATTTATGCAAAAATTAAAAACCATTCGTCAAAAAATCGCTTAGTTTTCCGTCCTCTAACAAACGAACCTTTATATTGAATATACGCTATGTACACACAAGAGATATTAGAATTAGTTTGTGATATTACCTTCAAAACTTTAGTCCGAGAAGGTAAATCTTTGCAAACTTATATTGCTAAAAATTGTCGTAAAACGGTCGAAGAAGCCGTTGAAGTTATCCAATATTTAGACGCTCAACAGACGATTTGCACAAAACAAAAAATAGAACAAAACTACCAAGGTGTTTTGCACAAAATTCTTTTTTAAATCTTAAAACTGACCACTCAAAACATCGCATTTTCCCAATTCAATCATTTCAAAGTACCATTTTTACACTACCATCGCATCGTATCCGCCAAGAATTTTGACTGTATGTAAATTTATTATGCCTTTTTGTCATAGTTTCTGTTCTACAATATTGACTTTACAATTATAAATGAACAAATTACTGACAGTTTTACGATGGCATAATAATCGTCATAGTTTGACGGATAGATTAGACAATAGAAAAACAAAACTACATGAATACATTTGATGATTTAATGTTTGGCCCAAGTTTTAGTGATGAATCAAACAACGACTTCATGCCGATTTTTTCGGTAGAAGCAGATATGAATATAAATGATGACGAAGATTTTCCCGCAACTATTCCGCTGTTAGCATTGAAAAATACAGTGCTTTTCCCTGGAGTTGTTATTCCGATAACAGTCGGACGAGAAAAATCTGTAAAAGCAATACAAAAAGCCTACAACGACAATAAATTGGTTGGGGTTTTGTCTCAAAAAGATGGTAAAAATGAAAATCCATCGGCCGATGATTTATACAAAATCGGTACAGTCGCTCGTATCTTGAAGCTAATCAAAATGCCTGATGATACGACTACCGCTATCTTACAAGGGCGAGGACGGTTTGAGTTATTGGAGTTGACATCGGAAGCACCTTATCTGGAAGGCCGAATTGAGAAAATAGCTGAAAAACCTGCTAAAAATAAAAAGGAATTCAAGGCTTTTCTTGCTTCAATTCGAGAAGCTGCCGAAGATATTGTGAGCCTTTCACCCAATATCCCGAACGAAGCAAGTGTCATGCTTCGTAATATTCAAGATGCGTCTTTCTTTCTGAATTTTGTATCTTCTAACTTGGGGATTAAAGTCGCTGCTAAACAATCAATTTTAGAAATCGACCAGTTAGACGAAAAAGCAGAAGTCATCTTAGAACACATGGATCACGAACGTCAGATTTTGGAGCTCAAAAGCCAAATCGAAAATAAAGTTCGTACCGATATTGACAAGCAACAACGAGATTATTATTTGAATCAACAACTAAAAACGATTCAACAAGAGTTAGGGCAAGATTCGCATCAAGAGTTGACGGAGTTAGAACTGAAAGCAAAAGCGAAAAAATGGCCAGAAAATATTAAAAATACATTCGAGAAAGAAGCAAAAAAAGCTCGTCGTATCAATCCTGCAATGGCAGAATATGGTATCACGATTAGTTATTTGGAATTGTTGGTGGACTTGCCGTGGGAAGAGTTTACAAAAGATAATTTTGACCTAAAAAATGCGGCAAAAGTCTTAGACAAAGATCATCACGGACTCGAAAAAGTCAAAGAACGCATTTTAGAACACTTGGCAGTTTTAAAACTGAAAGGCGATATGAAATCTCCGATTTTGTGCTTAGTCGGCCCTCCAGGTGTTGGTAAGACTTCATTAGGAAAATCTATTGCTTCTGCATTGGATAGAAAATATGTACGAATGTCGTTAGGAGGTTTGCATGATGAATCCGAGATTCGTGGACACCGAAAAACCTATATCGGAGCGATGCCCGGACGAATTATTCAATCTTTGAAAAAAGTAAAATCATCGAATCCAGTTTTTATTTTAGATGAAATTGATAAGATTGGAAATAGCTTCCGTGGCGATCCTTCATCAGCTTTGTTGGAAGTACTCGATCCTGAGCAAAACTCGACCTTCTACGATAATTATTTGGAATTAGAATATGACTTATCTAAGGTTTTGTTTATCGCTACAGCGAACTCATTAAATACGATTCAGCCAGCGTTGCGAGATAGAATGGAAATCATTCACGTAAGTGGTTATTCGGTAGAGGAAAAAGTGGAAATTGCAAAAAAACACTTAATCCCGAAACAACGAAAAAATCACGGTTTGTCTTCTAAAGAAGTGAAATTACGTCCAGATGTAGTGAAGAAAATCATTCAAGATTATACTCGAGAATCGGGTGTTCGTTCATTGGATAGACAAATGGCGGCAGTCATGCGTTCCGTGGCGAAAAAAGTCGCTATGGAGGAAGAATACAGTGTTGCGATTAAGAAAAGCGACTTGCAAAATGTCTTAGGAACACCTCGTTTTTCCAACGATATTTATCAGGAAAAACAACCTGCAGGCGTTGCGGTTGGCTTAGCTTGGACATCTGTTGGTGGTGAAATTCTATTTATTGAAGTCAGTTTAAGCAAAGGAAAAGGTGCGGTTAAATTGACCGGAAACTTGGGCGATGTTATGAAAGAATCTGCTTACACGGCACTAAGTTATATCAAAGCACACTCCGAAGAATTGGGCGTTGATGCCGAAGAAATTGCAAAAACCGATATTCATATTCACGTCCCAGAAGGGGCAATTCCAAAAGATGGTCCTTCGGCAGGAATCACAATGTTATCCGCTTTGACTTCTGCTTTTAAGCAAAAACCGCTGAAATCACACTTGGCAATGACTGGCGAAATCACGCTTCGAGGTCGTGTCTTGCCGGTCGGCGGAATTAAAGAAAAAATCTTAGCCGCTAAACGTGCAGGTATTAACGAAATCATTTTATGTGGAAAAAATAAAAAACACATTGACGAAATCGAAGACGTTTATATTGAAGGTATGACGTTTCATTTTGTAGATAAAATGTCGGAAGTTCTGGAGATTGCACTTTAGCATTTTGTAATCAAAAACTCTAAAAAAGTCCCACCGAGATTTCGGTGGGACTTTTTTTAGGTTTTAGTTGAGTAGTTTTTTCATAACACTTTTTGTAATTTTGCACTCAAATTTAAAAACTTACTAAAAAAATCTATTGCAATATGGCAAACGCATTTTTCAAAGTACCAACACCAGAAAACGAACCTGTCAAAAGTTACGCACCTGGTTCTCCAGAAAAAATCGCTTTAAAAGCCGCTTTAGCGGAATATAAATCCACACAGACGGAAATTCCGATGATTATCAACGGAAAAGCTGTAAAAACAGACAATCACGTTACACTTCATCCGCCTCACGAACACGCACATACTTTGGGTTTTTGTCATTATGGAAATGCGTCACACGTTCAAGATGCGATTGACGCCGCTTTGGCAGCAAAAGCAGATTGGCAAAGCATGGCATGGGAACAACGAGCGTCGATTTTCTTAAAAGCTGCGGCACTGATCGCTGGCCCTTATCGTGCAAAAATCAATGCGACCACCATGTTGTCACAATCTAAAAATGCGTTTCAAGCAGAGATTGATGCAGCGTGCGAGTACATTGATTTCTTAAAATTCAATGTGCATTATGCCGAGCAGATTTATAGCGAACAACCGCCAATGAATCCGAATGGTATTTGGAATCGCTTGGAATATCGTCCGTTAGAAGGATTTATTTTTGCGGTAACGCCATTTAATTTTACCTCAATCGCAGGTAATTTATGTGCTGCTCCAGCAATGTTAGGAAATACTGTTGTTTGGAAGCCTTCAGACACACAAATTTATTCAGCAGCTGTTTTGATGGAAGTTTTCCAGGAAGCAGGTTTGCCAGATGGTGTAATTAATATGGTTTTCTGTGATGGTCCAGAAGCTGGTGAAGTAGCGTTCAATCACCGTGAATTAGCTGGTTTACACTTTACAGGAAGTACCAAAACGTTCCAATATATGTGGAAAACGATTGGTGAAAATATTACAAAATACCGTTCTTACCCTCGTATCGTTGGGGAAACTGGCGGAAAGGATTTTGTCATTGCACATAGTTCAGCAGATGCGAAACAAGTGAGTACAGCACTAAGTCGTGGAGCTTTTGAGTATCAAGGTCAGAAATGTTCGGCGGCATCTCGTGCGTACATTCCGCAGTCGATGTGGGCAGAAGTTCGTCAAGGTTTAGAAACCGATTTGGCTTCGTTCAAAATGGGAACACCCGAAAATTTCACGAATTTTATCAATGCCGTTATTGACGAACGTGCGTTTGATAAAATTACCAGCTACATTGCACAAGCAAAAGAAGATAGCGATGCAGAAGTGATTATCGGAGGAAATTATGATAAATCAGTCGGTTACTTTATCGAACCAACGGTTATCTTGACTTCTAATCCAAAATACACAACAATGGAAACCGAATTATTCGGGCCGGTTTTGACGATTTATGTGTATGAAGATGACAAGTTTGAGGAAACTTTGCACATTTTAGATGAAACTTCTCCGTATGCGTTGACTGGTTCTATTTTCTCAAAAGATAGAGCAATGGTTCAAAAAGCGACGGATATTTTACATCAAGCAGCCGGTAATTTCTATATCAATGATAAGCCGACAGGTGCAGTTGTTGGCCAGCAACCGTTTGGCGGTGCAAGAGGTTCAGGAACAAATGATAAAGCTGGTGCGCCGTTGAACTTATACCGTTGGTTATCACCTCGCACGATTAAGGAGAATTTTAATGCTCCTAAAGATTATCGCTATCCGTTTTTGAGTGAAGAATAAATTTTGTTTTTAAAAGTATATTTTTGGAAATGTGGAATCGCTTTTGAGTGATTTCACATTTTTTTGTTTGAAATCATGCCGTTCAAAACCAATACAGAAAACACACTTCTCTTAGCGTTGTTTCATCAATTTAATCCTTGCAAACAACTGATTTTAAGATTTGGCAGTAACAAAAAACCGTGATCTCAAAGAATAAAAGCATTGTAAGAAAGGAATATTTCTGTAAAAATTTAATGTGCAAAATCGTATTATTTTTATGGAAAAGCCGTTATTTGGATAAATATAGTTTTTAGATTTGGAACTGAAATAAGTAAATAATAGAAAATATGGACAACAATAAAATGCTAAATTATATAACAGCAGTATTGAAAAATAAGCCAACAGATTGGCTAAATTTGACGACTCACCGACTGGATATTTTTAATGAAAAGTTGGCCAAAGTTGAATTTATAGAACAGTTTGAGCTTTTATTTAAAAAAAATGATTCAAGCTCAAAAGCACTTAGCAAATTACCGACAGCTTACGATTATATTCGATTAGGACATCCGTTGTCGTGTATTTTGGAATGGACAATTGCAACATTAAATCAGCAGCAACCGGAAAATGTAATCAGTTTTTCATCTTCGACGATTCCAATTTTAGCAATTCTTAGAAAAAATTTATTTGAAAATAAGCAAACAAAAATCGTATATACAGGAGAATTACCGGCGTCGTTTGATGCTGAAATTCTGAAAAATATCTATGGTTATCAATTAGAATTAAAGCAAGTTAAGGACATAGAAACGATTGATAAATTTGACGGCAGTCTTGTTTTTATTTCGCAACAAGATGAAATCCTAACCGCCAGTTCTAATCCAAATATCGACTTTTTTATCAATATTTATCCTCGACTCGGAAGTGTTTTATTAATAAACGGAAAACAAAATGCTTCGTATATTTCTGACATTCAACATGTTAGAAGGCGAGAAACGATTGCAATGACTCCTGCAAATTGTTTGATTGCTTTAAAGTCAATCGTTGCACAAACCAAATTTAAAATAGAAAACCATGACATCGAAAGGGATAAAACAATGGTTTTAAAAACAATTAAACAGATTACTGGCTCTAATACGAAAGCCTTGTTAGGGTCGAGCGGCTTGTCTGTTCAATATGCGATTATGATGGGTTTGGTACACGATGCGGTTGAAAATTACCCTAATAAAGCGATTAAGTTTGTCGTTCCGCCAAATTGCTATGGTGGCACGAATGATCAAGCAAGACGAGTGGCGGCTTGTTTAGATAATGTAGAAATCGTGGATTTGCCCGTTGATGGCGACAACGATATGGTGCAAAGTATTGAATTGGTTTTAAGTCAATTGGCTGACGAAGATGCGATTCCTTACATCATCGCTGAAATCCCAACAAATCCGAGGGTCGAAGTGCCAGATTTGATGGCGTTGAAAGCTGCTTTAACAAAAAAACGCATCACGAAAAAAGGCGAAACAGCGATTGATCCAGTCTTTATTTTAGACCAAACTTTCTGTCCAAATGTTCAATTCTTAGGAGAAGGGAAAATTTTATCAACCGTTCGAACAATTTCCTATGCCAGTGGCTCAAAGTTTCCGAGCGGTGGCTTATGTACGGCAGGTTATTGCATCGGAAATACCAAGACAAATGCCTTGATGGAAAAGATAGAACGACACCTACAACTTTGTGATAATGAAGCGACCACACTTCAAACATCGATATTGGCCAAACAAATGCCGTCGATGCTTGAACGAATTGATGCGGCGTATCATAATACTCGTGCGTTTGTCAATTTTATTCAGCAACATTTGCCTAAGGCAAAAATTAATTTTGTTTCAGAAAAATTAGCAGCACAAGGATTTACGCCTTCTGTATTTTCATTGGATTTACCAACCAGAGGCGACACTGCCGCAGAAAAGGAAATGTATAAAAGAAAATTAAATCATCAATTAATTAATCTGATGATTTCTGAAATTCCTAATGAAAGCAAATATTGCGTCAGTTACGGTCAACTAAAAGGTTGCTACTGGACAATTCCTGCGACTTCGACTCAAGGGACAACGAAGGAAAGCGATAAAGATTATATTGCTCGTGTAGCGTTGTCGCCTAATATGAACCTCGAGTTACACAAAAAAGTCTTTTTGGATTTTGTAATGCTAACTCAGCAGGAGGATAACGATTAGAAACATCTGTTCAATGAGGATTCTAATCGAACGTTTAAAAAATAATAATTAAAAAAATGTGGAATCGAAAATTCGATTTCACATTTTTTGTACGAATCATTTTACAACAACCTTCAGTTAAAAAATCAAAATATTTATGAGAGTTATTACATCAATAGGATTAGTCGGATTATTATTATTGGTAATGAATAACTGTACAAACAGTACGATAAATAAGCAAGAAAGCGAACAGGTCACAATTACCAAAGAACTTCGACACATCGTTTTATTCAAATTCAAGGAAACGACAACGAGTGAAAATATCAAAAAAGTCGAAAATGCTTTTGCTGCTTTACCTTCAAAAATTAAAGAAATCAAGGCTTTCGAGTGGGGAACAAACAACAGCCCAGAAGGGTTAGACAAAGGTTTTACACATAGCTTTGTGGTGACTTTCGATAGCGAAGAAGGACGAGCAATTTATTTACCACATCCAGATCATCAAGCTTTTGTAGAAGTTTTGAAACCACACTTAGAGGATGTTTTAGTGATTGATTATTGGGTAAAATAGCAGTATCTAATCAATATTCAAATGGATAAGTTCCGATGTATTCCTGACTTTTAATAACTGATAACTTTACAACTAAAAAAGAGCGATTCCTATTCTAAGAAAGACAAACAGCGTATTTGTTATTCTCAAAGGTCTAAAATGAAAAAATAAATTGACTTTTTAAATTGTTGCTTTGATGGTAGTAAATAAGATTGACAAGAAAGTTAGCAAAACTTTCAACAGGTCAATTAGTTTTCTTTATTTTTAGTTATTTGACCGGCCATTCAAAATAAATAAACGACTTTTTGATAAAAAAGATGATAATTCAGTAAACTGATACATTAATAAGAGAATTAACTAAATGAGTATAATCATAAACAATTTGACAAACATATTTGATTATTAAAACAAAATATTTTAATATTGTAAACAAATAATATTATCAGTAATTATATTAAATAATCAGCTGACTATTTTAAAACAAGAGTTTTGATTTCAATTAATTCTACTAATTACGAAAAGCGATGAAAAAACAGGCAAGTAATAGAATGTATAATTATCCGGATTCGGAGTTGTATGTGCAATGTACGGAACATATCAATTTGGCAAAACGCGATATCGTAGATTTCGAAAGTTATAGCTATGGTAAGGATAGGTTAGCAAAGTTTGAAGCGGCTTGTGAGAAGTTTTTGGAACTACCCGATGATGACGAGTTATTAGGTATTCAGATGCAAATGACAGAAAAGAAAACAGAAACGATGAATCAATTGAAAATTGCGATTCGTAGCGTAATGACTCGGGTTGCAATGAAATATCATAACAAGTCAGGTCGCTACCGTCGTTTTGGTACTCGAAAAATGGGCGATATGTCTGATGCTCAATTGTTGTTTTGTGGTCGTCGAGTCGTCAGAGTCGGAACTCAACTCCTACCCTTTTTGAGTGAAGTCGGTTTGACAGAAGCTGTTTTGGATAAAGTTACGGAGGCTGTCGCTGCCTTCGAAAATGCGATTCATATTCAAAAAGATAAAGTCAGTGACCGAGATATAATGGTCGAAAAACGCACTGATTTAGGCAATCAATTGTATCAAGAACTAATTGTGCTGTGCAATATCGGTAAAGATATTTGGATAGATAAAGATGCCGTAAAATATGAACAATATGTCATTTATGAATCAAATGCTGACCAAAAACGCAAGCGTCGAGAGAAATTAGCGAGTGAAGCTGCTAAGCAGAAAGTCGAAGCAATTATTAAAAAAGACGCATGATTACGTTCGGCTCTAAAAATGCTCAAATAATTGAATATTAAAATACTCGAACATTAAAACATGAATAATTTAATCAATTGCAAAGGGCAACTTTTGGACTTATCGCAGCCCAAAATCATGGGAATCTTAAACGTAACGCCTGATTCCTTTTATGATGGTGGAAAATATAATGCTATTGATAATGCGTTGTTTCAAACCGAAAAAATGCTGGAACAAGGTGCAGATATTATTGATGTTGGCGGAATGTCGTCACGACCTGGGGCAGAAATAATTACGACGGAGGAGGAGCTTCGGCGTGTAGTTCCTGTTGTTGAAAAAATCGTTGCTACGTTTCCAAATACGATTATTTCGATTGATACGATAAAATCTGAAGTTGCTAAAAATGGTATCGAAGCGGGCGGACATATTGTCAATGATATTTCAGCCGGTCAGTTCGATGATCAATTATATAAAACCGTTGCTGAATTAGACGTTCCTTATATTTTAATGCACATGAACGGCTCGCCCAAAACGATGCAAATCAACCCAAATTACGATGATGTGATTACACATGTTACCGATTTCTTTATTCGTGAAGTTGGTATTTTGAGAAATTTAGGTGTAAAAGATATCTTATTAGATGTCGGTTTTGGTTTCGGAAAAACGATTGAACATAATTATCAATTGTTGCGACAAATGACTGATTTTCAGATTTTTGACCTACCACTTTTGGTTGGAGTTTCTCGTAAATCTATGATTTATAAATACTTAAACATCGAAGCTAAAGAGGCTTTGAATGGAACATCTGTTTTACATCTGGCTGCTTTACAAAATGGTGGAAATATCTTGAGGGTTCACGATGTGAAAGAAGCTAAAGAAGTCATTCAACTTTGGAAAATGTTGACGTAAGAAAATTTTCAAACTTCTTGTTTTGGTCCTTCGAGTACTTACTTTACCATCTTTCATCTTTGTAGATTTTCTCTCAACAGATAATTAATCAATATCGAGACACTCCATAAATTTTTAAAAATTGGTCGCTTCAAAAGGCACTAATCTAACTTTTTTGATTATAAACCTTCCACTTTTTGCGATATTATAAGTATTTTTGTATATTCGATTTTTTGGTGTAAATAACTAAAAATCAATTTATTATTAGTATTAAATAGAAGCTATGTTAAACCATATTGATATTGTTAATGTCCTTTTTTTGGATATAGAAACTGTTTCGGGTCATCGTACTTACGGCGATATGCCTGATGAGTTCAAAACGTTGTGGAAACTGAAAGCAAAGTCGGTCTTACGAAAATACGACGAGCCAATTACAGAAGATGAAGCTATTGAAACTTATGCAGAACGAGCAGGTATTTTTGCTGAGTTTGGTAAAATTTGTTGTATTTCTGTTGGCTTCGTTACTCGTAATCGTGAGGGAGAAATGAAAGTTCGCCTAAAATCTTATGCAGATCATGACGAAAGAAAACTTTTAGAAGATTTTGCCGTCTTACTCAATCAACACTTTAACGATCCTGTTCATTCTCGAGGTGGTAAACATTATATGTGTGGGCATAATATAAATGAATTTGACATACCATACATTTGCCGTAGAATGCTGATTCATCAAATGGAACTTCCAAAAATGTTAGATATTTCAGGTAAAAAACCTTGGGAGCTAAAATATCAACTTGACACCTTGACGCTCTGGAAATTCGGTGATTTTAAGAATTATACGGCTTTAAAAGTGTTGACGGCTTGTTTTGGTATTCCTTCTCCGAAAGATGATATTGATGGAAGCGAAGTAGGTCGAGTGTATTGGGAAGAAAATAATTTAGAACGTATTGCTATTTATTGTGAAAAAGATGTTTTAGCCGTTGTTCAACTCTTACTGAAATATAAATTAATGCCACTTTTAGAAGATAAAGACGTTATTTTTGTGGATAGATAGGAAGTCATCAAAATAATAGCAAGCATACAGCGTCAATATGAAATATAACCGCTTCGTTTTTGAAATAAGTATTTAGATCAAAGAAACGAAGCGGTTGTTATTTTTTATATTTATTCTAATAGAGATTTGCGACCTTCGACGTACGTCCGCCATCTTTCCAAACAAGCTATAAAATAATCCGGAGTAGGTGCATCAAAGAACATTTTCTCGCCAGTTCGGGGATGAATAAATCCTAACTCTTTGGCGTGTAAGGCTTGATGTGGCAAGATTTCAAAGCAATTTTCTACAAAACGTTTATACTTTGTAAATACCGTTCCTTTCAAAATTCTATCGCCACCATAACGAGCATCATTAAATAAAGTATGGCCAATATGCTTCATGTGAACACGAATTTGGTGTGTACGTCCAGTTTCCAACTTACATTCAATCAGACTCACATAATACAGACGCTCCAAAACTTTATAATGTGTCACCGCATGTTTACCAATCGAGTCATCATCATAAACCGCCATTTGCATTCGGTTTGTCTGATGTCTTGCAATATTACCGATAACTGTCCCCTCGTTGTCCCAAGGTTCGCCCCAAACTAAGGCTGTATATCGACGATGAATCGTACGATTAAAGAACTGTTTGGACAAATGATTCATTGCTAATTCACTTTTTGCAATTACCATTAATCCTGTTGTGTCTTTATCGATTCGATGAATTAACCACGGTCTATCGTAGTATCCTTCCGTCTCTTCCATCAAGTTGTCGCCGGTATCACCAAAATAGTACGCCAAGGCATTTAGTAGCGTTCCTCTCGGATTGCCATAACCTGGATGCACTACCAAACCAGCCGGCTTATAAATCACCATCAAATCCTCATCTTCATATCGAATATCTAAAGGAATATCTTCTGGAATAATTCTATCGGCAATACTTGCACGAGGAATTTTTATGTTAATTTCTTGCTCAGGTAAGACTTTAAAATTGGCTTTCACTGTTCGGCCATCAACCAGTACTGTCCCGTGTTGAATTGCTTTTTGGATACGATTTCGAGTCATATTATCGATTTTATCCATTAAAAACTTATCAATACGCAATGGTCGTTGTCCTTTATCTACAATAATCCTACGCTCTTCGTAGAACTCTGAGACACCATTATCATCTGTCACTTCTACCTTCTTCTTGCTGCTAAATGCTGTCTTAGATCGATTTGCCATGTTGAATCGTTTAACTTTTAATAATTCCACAAAGGTACGACTTTTAAAGAGAATAGGCAATGTGGGAATTTTTACCTATCTATTTTTCTTTGCAAATATCTTTTTTTGGAAAAAACGCTTCTTGAACATCGCACAAAGTACGTATTTGATAAAAAATATCAATAAAGCAATTATTTTCTATTTACACATAATGAATCAAGGCCTTCCTTACAACTTGCCATTCATTATTATTATAAATCGCTAAACCTTTTTCGTCTGTGACAATTTTTGTCGCACTTATCGGAATGATCGCATTCGAACGGCAAGCGGGTTTGAGGTAAGTGTCGGGATCATCTAAGGCTCGCAACATCGTAGCGACATCATCTATAATTTCGAACTCGGCTTGTGTTCCTGTATCATCTAATAATCGGAATTTGTACACCGTTTCTGTACGACGAAACTCTTCGGCCATTTCCTTCATATTAAAGCTACCATCTTGCTCTGGGATCGGAAAATAAAACTCATGAATTAAAGTATTCGTAGCTTCTTCAAATAGATCTATTTCTGATTCTATCGCTGCATTTTCTTCAATAGTTTGCTCGACTTGTTCCGTGATGATATCCGTTGCATTTTTCTTAAAATCGGTTGTTTTATCTAAGTTATCATACCGAAAATTCAATTGATTAAACTCTTCCCTCAAGTCGTGATGCTCCTCTTTAAGATCATTAATTCTTTTACTTAATTTTTCTAATAATGCTTTCGTTTCATCGTCATCAATTTGCACCGATTGCAGGTCCTGACTTACGGTATAGCGAGGCATCACGCTACGAATAAAATAAAACGCCAACAAACCAAACATTAATAAAGAAAATAGCCATAAAATATCTCGACGGCTAATAATGCCACTACCGCTGTAATCTCGACTGGTAAATCGATTAGGGTTGTTATTTTCTAATTCTTCCACGTAATCATAATCCGAATTTTCGTCAGGTTCTGCATATTCATTTTCTGTCAATTCAGGCACAGCAACCACATCATCTTGACCATTTTCAATCATTAAATCAGGTACTAAATTCATCTGGAGCTGATTGATAATATTTTGACGTAAAGTCGGAAATGAACTGGGATGATTTTGCTTAAAATCTCTAATTTTAGGTATCGAAAATAGTTTTTTTTCAATTACATTATAAATATCTTCTTCGTCAATTTCATCACCCGGCGTAAACTCATTATTGTATTCTTTTTTAAAAGCATTAATTGTCGAAGCTAACTTTTTTGTTCCGCTCATATTATTTTCCTTCAAAAAAGCATATAACTTCGGTGCAAAATCATCACCGATACCACCACAATTTGGAAATTCTGCGATGTAACGTTCGTAGATATCCTTATCAGATTCTTTGATAGATTGTCGTGCAAACTCACAATTAATGTAATCAATCGATTGATTAAAAAGTGTTCGTGAATCTGTTTGAGCATACGATAAATGATAACAAGCAGCGAGGAAAAAGAAAATCCAGCCAATACGAACCAAAATGCACGAAATGTCCATGCACATGAATTGTAGCCGAACTTGATGAATTAATAATCTGATATATTTATTCGTTTTTTTCATCTTTGTTTTAAGTAAGAAATAGCAGGTAATCACCAATAAATTTGATACGATTTACCTCCACTACAATTTACAATATTATAAAAAAAAATTGTAAGAATATATTTTAGCGAATAGGAAATTGGTTTTCAATCAGCAGTATTCGCCTCATTTTATAAAATAGTACGTTTCGAAGAACTAAAACTCCACTTAACCGAACGCAGCCTACCGTTCCCTAAAATCAATACATCGTTCGCTTCAACTCTTTTTGTAAATACCAATACGTAATCCCGGCCGACAGCACGTCAGCAATAGGAAAGGACCACCAAATCCCATCAATTCCTATAAAATGTGGCAAAATCAAAATTAAAGGAATTAAACAAAAACCTTGTTTCGTCAACGTCAACAACAAAGCTGGAACTGCTTTACCAATCGCTTGAAAATAAGCCGAGCTAACCATTTGAACCGCAATCAAAGGCGTTGCAGCAAAAGCAATCATCATTGCTCGAGGCGTATCCGCCAATAACTCTGCATCATTCGTAAAAACGTAAGTAATTGCGGACGGAAATACCAGAATACATATAAAAATTCCTGTCGCAATGATTGTCCCAGATTTAATGGATAAACTGATAACATCTAAAACCCTTCGCTTATTTCCCGCACCATAATTATAACCAGCAATAGGTTGATAACCTTGCATAATTCCAATTACAGGAAAAAGAGCGAACATCATCATTCGGTTGATGATACCATAGACCGCAATCGACGATTCGCTACCATACGTAAACAGCGAATTATTCAAAATTATCATTAATAAACTAACCGTGCCTTGACGAGCAATTGTAACAATTCCAATCGAAAAAATCTCTTTCACCAAAGCGATTTTTAGCATCAAGTTTTTAGCCACAACAACCAGCTCAGAACGCTTCGATAAAAATAAAAACCAAGTCGTAAAGGCTGCACTGGCAAAGTAAGAAATCGACGTTGCCCAAGCAGCACCAGCCAAACCCATATCCAAGGTAATAATAAAAATAGGATCTAAAATGATATTCAAAATCGCAGGAACAAGCATGGTCACCATGGCAACCGTTGCTTTTCCTTCGGCTCGAATCGCATTATTCGTCATCATTGCCCAAGCTAATGCCGGAACTCCAATTAGAATGATATTAAAATAGGTTTTAGCAGGTGCTAGAATATCACCTTTTGCTCCGAACGCCTTCAAAATCGGTTCTTGAAACAATACACCAGCGAAAACAATTACACCCGCTAACAACAAAGTTAGGCTAATCATATTTCCGAAAGTGTCTTTAGTTTTTTCAGCATTATCTGCACCTAAAGCCCTCGAAATCATCGAAGCGCCACCAATCCCAATCGCCATACCGATAGATGAAATCAAAAAACTAATCGGCATCACCACCGTAATCGCTGCAATTCCTAATACGCCAACATATCGACCAACAAAAATCGTATCGACAATGCCATAAATCGACATAATCAACATTCCGATAGATGCCGGCACGGCTTGCTGTAACAATAATTTTGATATTTTTTCAGTTCCAAGTGCTTTGGATTGCGACTTCGCCATAGATTTTAATTAATAATTGTGTAAGTAACTCACAAACCTAAAAACCAAACTTTCCGTCATACCTTCGTGAGCAGAAATAACGAAATAGTCATATTGAATTAATTTTCAATTTTATATCGTTCGATATTAACCTCTTTCATCAAAGGTTTTTGGTGTACTAAATGTTCTACGAAGTGATTCGCAAAATACGGGGCAAGTGAAGAGCCTTTTGTACCTAAACCATTGAAAATAAACATTTTATCAAATTTCGGATGTTGTCCAATAAATGGTCGTCGGTCTTTTACATTGGGTCGAATAGCCGCTTGATGATCTATGATTTCGTAAGGAACATTAATGATTTTTTGTAGTTTCTTTTCTAAATTGATGCGGCCTTTTTCGGTAGGTAAATTATCAGAATATTGATTTTCGTTCGTAGCGCCAACCCAGAATAAATCCTCTTCTAACGGTACAAAGAATAACCGATGTTTGAATATTTTCTTTGGTTTAAAATTCGGAATGCGAACGATTAAAACCTGACCTTTTGCACCGTTAAATGGTAAATATTTGAAAAACGGATTTTCTGTTCCTTTGATGCCTTCACAAAAAATGATGTTTTGAGCTTCAATATTTTTGTAATGAATAGTATCTTTTTTTAACGTAAGTTCCTCAAAATCAAACTCTTCGGTAATTATTTGATGGCTCGCTTCTAATTTTTGCCGAAAGGCAGACATAACTGCCCCCAAATTTACCTTACCAGAATGCGTCACTTCTCCGATGCTAAAAACTGGCTTTAAAATCGATTCATATTCCGTCATTTTTGCATTTTCGAGCATATATTTACTGTAGCCGATTTCGCCCGAACGAGCGTAATAATCATTCGCTTCTTTGTTATTAAATAAAACTCGAACAATATTTCGCTCTTCAAAACTATTGATTTTTAGACTTTCGTCCAATGCTCGATAAGTTCGTTGTGCGAAGTCCAACAAGGTATCAAACATCCAAGATTTGACATATCGACGACCTGTAATTGGATTCACAATTCCGGCCGCTACTTTGGAAGACGACGTCAAATATCCGTTATCAATCACTAAAATTCGTTGTTTGTTTTTTATTAAAAAATGAGACAATAATGTTCCCGCAATACCTTGACCTACTATGATGTAATCGTATTTCATTACTTAATGATTCGTTTGTTGGTGATGTGTTCGTTGGTGAGCTTTATCAAATTCATTGAAATGATAACGGAAGACGCTGCTTTGTTGCTTAGAAAAAATTGTTGAGGCGTTGACTTTACTAATCACTACAATCTACAAACCATTCAAAAATTCTCTATCTGCTTTTTTGAGCTTTGCGACGACCAAATCATAAGAATGGTCAATCAATTTTTCTAAGAAATCATCATTCAAAGACTCCTCGAAAGCAACGGTATTCCAATGCTTTTTGTTCATGTGATATCCTGGTTGAACTTCGGGGTGTACTTCTCGCAACTCAATGGCCCAGTCTGGGTTACATTTTAAATTAACTGATAATTCAATATTTTTCAAATTCGTTAAAGCAAATATTTTGTTCATCACCTTAAAAACTAAGGTCACCTCATCAAAAGGAAAATTTTCGGTGACTCCTTTCTTGGATAAACAATAATTTCTAAATTCTTCAATATTCATTTTATCGGTAGTCTTTGATGAGGACACTAAACGGATTTTTCTCCATCAATTTTACTTAAGATTGATAGATAAAAAATCCGTTTCAAGCCGTTCAAACCATATTTTTAAAGTTAACCTTCGACCGGTGCATCATTAGCCGCATCGACTAATAAGCGCATATTTTTGAGGGCAGTTTCATATTCATCGCTGCCAAAATTAGGCTTTTGTAAAGCCTCAACTTGTTGCTCAAAAAAATGAAAAATCGTTTCGAAAGCCTTGATGCTGGTATCAATTGTCGTATCGTAAATAATATCTCGCAACAGGTTGAAAGTTTCTAAATCAGGAATCTCAATCGCACCAGCATCGACAGCCCGACGAATCAGCATTTCGTTCATGCCTTCGATCGTCACAGTATATTTATCTAAGGTGATAAAAATGACAGAAAATGCCATTTTTTCCCGAAAATTCCGATGATTTACTTTTTTAATAAAAACAGGCGTGTCGGTGTTTTCTTGCAATACGTAACCGTAATCTGGTAATTTTTCGTTTAAATAATCGAGTGTAATCACGTTTTTTTAAATATGCGTGTGAAATATAAAGTAAAAACTGCTCCGTTCACACTTTATACTTCACACCTAAGAATTACTGTTCTAATAATCGTCGAATATTAAATATAAAATCCGGATCAGAAGCTTTTTTGAAATCAGTAATAAAGCGCCCTTGTTTATCTAACAAAAAGTAATGCGGTAAACTAATCACGTTGTAAGAACGAGTGACTTCATTACCTCGACCTTTTGCCCAGACATTAATGCCATAGTTCGGTTTACGTTCTAAAAACCGCTTCCAATCTTCCTCTTTATCATCAACCGAAATATACAAAAATACAATATCTTTATCTTGTAACGCTACTCGATTGCTCAACGAAGCCTCCTGCTCTTTCAAACACGGCTGACACCAACTTGCCCAAAAACTGATATAAACCAATTTACCTTGTAAGTCCACCAAAGAAATCATATCGCCTTCTGGATTTTGTAGGACAAATTCTGGTGCGGCTTGTTTATCAGAAAATGCAACCGCTCTTTCGTACACATCTTGAACAGCTTTTCGGTAGCTATTTACGACACTTATTTTTTCAAACTTTTGATAATAAGCCATAATAAAAGGAATATTCGTTGGCTTAATCGTCCGTGCTAATAATCGACCCAACATATATTCTTCTGCAAAACCACTAAGCTGCATTTCTGCCAACTCAAACATTAGTGCGAATTTCTGAATTTTATCTGTAATTGAGTCACCGTGCATTGACTTAAAGGCATAATCCAAATAAATATCCAAAAATGCACCATAAGCAGGCTGCATTATGGCTTCGTCACTACTTATTTCTAAATCCCACAGAAATATATAAAACTCATCAGGCATTACTTCATTGCGTTTTTGCCGCATATTAGCGTAAGCGAACAAATAACCTGCCCATTTATAAGTCACCATTGCTTCGTAGTAAGCCTTTAGCTCCAATGATAAATCTCCCTGAATCGGATCATTTTCATAAAACTGTCGCTCTGAATTTTGATGCTCTGTAATATACCTTGTAAAATCATCAGGCGACAATTCGTTCATGCGATTATAAATCGAATCAGCTACAGAAATACTTGGAAAAACAATAACTTCTTTAAATACATCTCGCATGCCGTATTTCAAAATGTAACGATGTATGAAAGAATTATCATTAAAACCTAAACCGCTAAACTCCATCGAATTATAAAAATCTAAATTGTCAAAATTTAGTTCTAAACGATTGCCGGGACTTAGAAACAATAACATTTCCTTGTTATTATATTCTAATAAAACAGGCATAGGCTGATTGATATCAATAGCTACGGCATAATCACCATTAAAATCAACATCTGTTTCCATGACGACTTGCGAGCCATTTATCACATTTTCATTATACTTTAGCTTCACGACACGAGTCAAAGGATTCTTGACTTTTCCGAAGACAACCGCACGGTCTTGAGCAAACGAAAGCACACTATAACTTACGCAAAATAGCGTAATCACAAGGATTTTTGAAATATTCATACAGTGAAATATTCATTAATTTTAATTATTAAATAAAGATATCTAACTTTTTAAACGTGATAAAATATGAATGGCCAAATGTATTTGAAAATTTATTGGTAACATAGTATAAATATCTGAACAAAAGGGTTAAAACAATCCTAAAATAAAATCGACCTCCTAAGCATATAACTTAGAAGGTCGGTCTTCCCGAAATTTTGGGACAGGCGATTTCTGATAGCTTTGCTGTTAATTTATCGAATATTGGACTTCGGACAACAAAGCAGTCAAATCTCAAACCATTTATATAGAAATCACTTTTGCTGAAATCCTGTAATTCTCAATGATTCGCTGAGCAAACGTCTTATGCCCGTGTGGTGCAAAGATAACAAATTGTCCATTTTTACGCTTAGCCAGCATACTGAATAATTTCCATTTCGTAATTAACTTTTGCTTTTTACTCGTCTTTTGAGCAATCTCAAAGTAAGATTTACCAGTTTCGGACTCTGCCGTAATTGCAGGCAAAACGGCTTCTCCGTCAGAAATAAACGCTTTCGGGTCATTAAACTCTTCATCAAATGTCGCTTTAATCGAAGAATACCCTTTTGTTGTTACCCAATCCATTGCTTTTTCACGCGCTTTTTTTAATTTTTTGTCAATATCCATATGCAATATAATTTGTTTGTACGACTACTAAATACTATCAACATAGCATTTGATACTCGAACTCGGTTCATAAAAGTTGAAGCAGTACGATCACTTGCACTGTCAATAAATTATCCGTTTTATACTCGAATCAACTGGAACTTGTTGATGTAACTTCTGTAATCATTTCTAAATTAGAAATGTGTAGAAAATTATTTGAGTAAGAGAATACTGAAAATAAATCGGCATTGTATTCTCTTCAGAAATTTTTAGAAAAGGGGCAATATGTGACTTGATCGTTATTATGAAAGTTTAATGCCATTTCCATAATAATATTTTTGATATCGAGATTGTCTAAAAAAATAATTAATGACCCAAAACAAAGGCTTTAGGTCATTAATTTAACAAATATTTCTCTTTGAATGTTTTCACTATTTACGCTATTCGAAAAAATGATTATCTATAAATATTTCCGAGTTGCTATACAGTTGTGAATCTTCACCTTATAGCTTGTAAGCTATTAACAACGATGCGATAGTTGTTAAGAGAATTGATAATACTCCGTGTTAATGAATCTACTTTGAAGTAGCTATTTTTCTTTATTATCATTCATTTAATGGAGGTCAGGTATTGTATTTCTTAAAGCTGCTTAAATTATACTAAGTATCACTTTTGTGGACTATGTAGCCTATCAATAATTTAATATTCTCAATAACAATCACTAAAGTTAAAATTCGTCAATGATTCCATTAATCATATTCATAAACGAAAATAGTAATATTTTTAGCTCTTGTTTTACCGTTTTTACCAACTTTCTCTTCAAATTCAACTAATTCCCCTTTTTCTATTTTTTCATATCCCGATTCTTGAATATCTGTGATGTGTAAGAATATATCCTCGCCTTTATCAAAAGGACTAATAAATCCATATCCTCGTTCGATGTCGAACCACTTTACTTTACCTTCTTTCATCATTAATTATAAGTGTTTTTTATGTTTAAAATCTATTTATTTGATTGTAATAATATCCTATCCTTGAACCTTTATAGAAGGCACAGCCATAAAGCATTCAATTGAGTCCAATTCAATGCAAGTGAGGTTTTAAATTTGTCAGCTATAAAAGGTATGAATAATAGGCAAACGGAATATGAAAAGATTCATGTAGAAGTGTTAATTACGCTACGCAAAAAATCGTATTCTTAAAATTGCTCAAAAACCGCTATCACCATTTGCCACAATATACGATTTTTTAACAGCATATCTTAATAAATTGTTTTCTAAAAAGCAGTAAGAGTAAATATTTCGTGTCTTTTTAACATAGTTAGACTGTTTTTCTTACAACTTCCAAGTAATAACCTCCAAAACGCCTTTCTAAAACATAGAAAGCTGAGATGAATCCCTAAAAAGGAATATTTCACCTCAGCTTTTATAATCTTTTATATCGTAATATTAATATACTTAACGAGACACCACCTAAATCTACTTTTTGGAATACATCAATTGTATCAAATCAGCGATGCGTTCTTTTAAATCATGACGATGCACGATAAAATCCAGAAAGCCATGTTCTAATAAAAACTCAGAAGTTTGAAAACCTTCTGGCAAATCTCTCTTAATCGTCTCTTTAATTACCCTTGGCCCGGCAAAACCAATTAAAGCTTCTGGCTCTGCAAAGTTGAGGTCGCCTAACATCGCATAAGACGCCGAAACGCCTCCAGTTGTAGGATCTGTCAACATTGAAAGGTAAGGAATTCCCGCTTTACCTAATAAGGTTAGTTTAGCCGACGTTTTCGCCATTTGCATCAATGAAAAAGCAGACTCCATCATTCTCGCTCCACCAGATTTTGAAATCATCAAAAACGGAATTTTATGCTCTAAAGCGTAATCAATTGCCTTTGCAATTTTTTCACCAACGACCGACCCCATTGAGCCGCCAATAAAGCTAAAATCCATACAAGCAATGACTAATTTTTGTCGGCGTACATTTCCTACTCCAACAGCAACTGCATCTTTTAAATCCGTCTTTTGCTTAGCTGCCTCCAAGCGGTCTGGATAACTTTTTAAATCTTTGAACTCCAAGAAATCTCTTGACTCTAAGTCTTCGAAGAGGTATTTTGGTTTTCCATCAAATAAGATTTGGAAATATTCGGCAGAACCGATACGAGTATGATAATCACACTTAGGACAAACATGTAAGTTTTCCGTAAGTTCTTTTTGTCGATTTGGAGCTTTACACTTTTTACATTTCACCCAAACGCCAGTCGGTGCTTCCTTCTTCTGTTGAGTTGTAGTCGTGATACCCTCTTTTATTCTCTTAAACCAACCCATAAATAAAGTTTGATTTTATATCGAATTATTAATTTACCATTTTATCAATATAAATGATTGTAAACCAATTAATTATTCAATAATTGCGATTACTATTAAAACGGTAAAAATTTGTTTTTTCCTAATTTCGGCTCAAAGGTAGGTAAAAAATATGTAATCTGAATACCAAATAATCGAACCCTTGTTGAATTATCTTCGAGGCTATTTTATTTTATTCCTTTTGACGAGAGAAATTGAAACGACAATCAAGCCCTCTAATTCGAGCGTTTAAAACCATTTTTTCAGCGTTTAATTGCTGAATATCAAAGACAAGTGCTTCGTTGCCCATTATCTTAATACTTTCTCCGTCTAACTCGTAAGTCGTCGGCTTATCCATCTCAATTCCTGTACCTTGAAGGTTTACGCCTGAAAGAAATTCTCGCTCATTAACAAAGTTAAATGTTCCACCATTCAAACTATTACGGACAATGTCACCAAGTTTTACCGTATCAATCACCCATGTACCTTGCAGCACAGTTAAATCGACCGCTCCTTCTTCCTGTGTAGTTGGTGCTTCTTCTTTACAAGCTACTATTGTCAATCCTATCAGCAACAGTAAAATAAGTGTGTTAAAAACTTTCATTAGATGGTAATTTATAGTTTTGTAATGTATTCGACCGTGAAAATAACAGTTATTGATTGAAAATCAAATTTAGTTATTGGTCATTTCATAATTTCTATTTTAGAATAAGGACAAACGGACGACAAGCAACTAATCGGTCAATTTATAATCTAAAAAAGCTACTACCATGTCTAAGGCCGATTGAAAATTTGAATGATTATTAATAATCACATTAGCATCTGCCTTATACGGCTTGATATATCGCTCATAAGCTGGCGTGACATGATGCTGATAACGATACAGAACATCATCAAGTGGATAATTGCGTTCTAATCTATCTCGACGAATCCGTCGAATGATTTTCAAATCGTCCCGAGCGTCAATATACACCTTAAAATCCAGTAACTGAGCAATCTGTGGATAGTGAAATATAAAAATCCCCTCTACGATAATCACTTTTGTTGGTGTAAACGTCAACATTTGAGCTTCTGCCGAATCATTATTAAAGGTATATTCTTTTTTATTTACCGTTTCGCCATTGATTAACCGCTTTAAGTCTGCGGCAAATTTTACGTCATCAATCGACGTTGGCAAATCAAAGTTTTCCACTCCATTTTCATCTACAAACTGCTCCTCACGAGGTCGATAATATTCATCTTGCGACATAATGCAAATATCCTCTTTCGAGAATTTTTCCTCAATTGCTTTCAAAAAAGTCGTTTTTCCTGAACCGCTTCCACCTGTAATCCCGACAATAAAAGGTTTTTCCATTATTGATAAATTGATTTGATTGTTCAATAGAACTTCAAAATAATTTCAAAAAAATGCAAAATTAACAGGAATTTGAAATTTCATTGTGAATATAAGAGAATACCGTATAAAGAATTTCTATTTTTACGCCATACCGAATGTTTTTGGGTAATAAGTGTGAGGTGTGAGGTCTAAATTTTCACCTCACACTTTACACTTTAAACCTCACACTTATAAAAAAAGAATGGATATTTTAAGAGGATTATTAGGAATGATTGTCATGCTGGGTGCTTGTTACTTATTGAGTGCTAACAGAAAAAATATTGATTGGAAACTCGTCTTATCAGGGTTAGGAATTCAGTTTGTCTTAGCCATATTAATGTTAAAAGTACCAGGAGTAAAAGTCGCTTTTGAATACATCGCAAGTTTCTTTGTAGCGATCTTAAAATATACAGAAGCTGGCTCTCGGTTTATGTTCGGAAATATCATTGACGATATGAACACATTCGGCTATATTTTCGCCTTTCAAGTCTTACCGACCATCGTATTTTTTTCAGCCTTTTCGGCAATTTTATACTACTTAGGCATTTTACAAAAAATCATTTACGGCTTTGCTTGGGTTATGAGCAAAACGATGCGGTTGTCAGGTGCAGAAAGTTTGGCAGCTGCCGCCAATGTTTTTATCGGACAAACAGAAGCTCCTTTGGTCGTTAAACCCTATTTAGAAAATATGACAAGATCAGAGATTTTGTGTCTAATGACCGGTGGAATGGCAACAATTGCAGGTGGTGTTTTTGCCGCTTATGTCGGTTATTTAGGTGGCTCTGACCCTGTTCAACAACAACTATTTGCGACACATTTATTGACCGCTTCTATTATTTCAGCTCCAGCAGCAATTATGGTCGCTAAAATGCTTTATCCAGAAAATACACCTGAAAAAATCAACACTGATTTGAATATTTCTAAAGATAAAATTGGTTCAAACCTCTTAGATGCCATTTCAAAAGGAACTTCTGATGGACTAAAATTAGCGGTGAATGTCGGTGTGATGTTATTGGTTTTTACGGCTTTAGTGAATATGGCCAATGAAATCTTAATGAGTACCGTAGGTAGCTGGACAGGACTGAATGAATACGTTACGACAGCAACCGAAAATCGTTTTGAAGGGTTTTCATTCACTTATATATTAGGAGTTATTTTCGCCCCTGTCGCTTGGGTTTTAGGCGTTCCTGCACAAGATACCTTGCTCATTGGTCAATTATTAGGACAAAAAACAATGATTAACGAATTTGTCGCTTACGCTGATATGGGTGCAATGCGACTAAATCCGAACATCGATCTACATCCTAAATCAATTTTGATTGCGACTTATGCTTTGTGTGGCTTTGCTAATTTTGCCTCTATCGGCATCCAAATCGGTGGCATCGGAGCATTAGCACCAAATCAACGCCGAGCTTTATCGGAGTTAGGTATCAAAGCCCTAATCGGTGGAACAATCGCTTGTTTTTTGACGGCTGCCATCGCCGGTATGTTGATTACAGATTATGGTATCGAAAGTGTAGCGGAAGCCGAAGAAAAAAGCTATATCGCTATCAATGAAACAACGCACTCAATGGAATTTTTCGGCATTTTGGGTAATCCAGACAAAACCAGTACAACAATCGACGCTGCTTGCTTCTTCATTAACAATGATTCTACGATTACACAAATGCATTATGGTAATAATCTATTCGAAGAACGAGGCAGTTTTATCATTCCAAAATCAATTGACTTCAAAACGTCAACTCAGAATATTTCTATAACAAGTGATAATTTAGAAATCAACGACGGTTTGACCATTGATAAATTAAAAGAAACCTACACAGATGAATCGGCTTACGGCAATATTAAAGATGGAAACGGCTTAGTCAAAATGCCACAAAAAGCAGACGGTTCTTATTATGAATTGACTTTTGAAGCAGGAAATTTGACTGGGCTTTCACGAAAGTATCAATGTGATTAAACGATATAAATCAAGTCGGAAGGTACTCTAAAAATGCCTTCCGACTTCACTCAAAAACTCAACTAAGCTATCTGATTTTTCTTACTTCTTAACACAAAATTTGGATTGCTCCAATTCACAAAATAAATATTCAAATACCTGAATTACAATCAATTGGAACTCACGATGAGCTAAAGTTTCTACAATATATTCTAAAATATGCCGTCCTAAAGAAGGCTTAACGATATTAAAAAATAAAAAAGGCTTTCGCCAAAAGACGAAAGCCAATGTAAAAACTCTTTTATATGAAATATCTGTGTAGCTACAACTAAATTGCCTGATGATTGAATGGTTGAATTACCATTTCTGAAACCACACCAGATTTCGGTTGCTGACACAAGAACCAAACTGCTTTCGCCGCTTCTTTCTCACGTATAAATTTATCCTTACGGACTTTCATATCAATATTATCCCAAAACGGTGTATCGACACCACCTAAGTAAATATTCGTCACCCGAATATTCGTTCGTTTTAACTCTTCTCTGACAGATTTCACCAAACCATTGACACCGTATTTAGAGGCTGCATACGCTCCCGCACCTGCCATTGGCGTTTTACCCAGCACACCTGGCATATTCAGAATCAATCCCTCTTTTGCCGCTTTCATCGGTGGTAAAAATGATTTTAACAAATTGAACGTTCCACGTAAGTTTGTTGCAACAGTTAAATCGAAATCCTCATAAGTGAGTTTTTCCAACGGTTTGATAATGCCGATTCCTGCTGCATTGATAATGATATCTAATGTTCCTATCGTATCATGAATCGAGTTAGCGACACTTTCCACAGAGTTCTCATCGGTAATATCCATCTCAAAAACCCGTGAACTATCTAAACCTAAATCCAATTTTACCTCCAGTAATTTCGCTGCATCACGTCCAGTGATAAAAACATCCGCATTACTCTGTTTGATTAATTTAGCCGTTTCCCGGCCTATTCCGCCTGTCGCTCCGACAACTAAAACTTTCTTTTTGAAAAGGCTTTCCATTGTTATGATTTTACCTCATTCCTAACTCTTTTCCCTAAAGAGAGAGTTAGGAAATCAATCTTTACTGATTTATACTTGCCAAAAACTCAGCTCTAACACCTTCGTTTAAAAACTTACCTGAATACTCCGAAGTAACCGTGCTACTTCCAGTATCTTGAACGCCACGACATTGTACGCACATATGTTTAGCGTCAATGTAAACAGCAACGTCTTCCGTCTTTAAAATACGACGTAAAGCATCAGCAATCTGTACTGTTAAACGCTCTTGAACCTGTGGTCGCTTCGCATAAAAATGTACTAAGCGATTCAGTTTTGATAAGCCAACTACTTGATTGTTAGCAATATAAGCAACGTGTGCCACACCGTAAATCGGTAAGAAGTGATGTTCGCAAGTCGAATAGACAGAAATGTTGCGTTCTAACAACATTCTACCATATTTGTACTTATTATCAAACATCGTTGCTTTAGGCATATTCGCAGGATTCAAGCCGCTAAAAATCTCTTTAACATACATTTTCGCTACTCTGCGAGGTGTACCATTTAGGCTATCGTCTGTCAAATCTAAGCCCAACGTGTTCATAATTTCACGAAAGTGTGCTTCGATTTTTTCAATTTTTTCGTCATCTGATAAATCAAATGCGTCCTCTCTGATTGGCGTATTTAATGAAGATGCTACGTGGTCGTCACCCATTTCCTCTAAATGTTCCAGTACACTTGTTTCCTTAAATGTTCCGTTTAGTTTAATTCCGTTGTGTAAAGTCATGTTTTTTTTAATATAAATTATTGACTGTAAATTTTCACGGTCGATAATTTTAAAAATGAAAGAGTGCAAACACTCCAAATTCGGTTTGGCAATCTGTAAATATTCTACGAACCAAAACCTTAACAAAAAATACCAAGATTAGGACGGTTTGAAGATTGATTCAAAACTTAATTATTAGTTAAAAGATTACTATCGGTAGTATGTATCAGAACAAAAAATTTTGTATTTTCAATAAAAAATGAAAATTGACAGTTTTTTTTTAAAAATTTAACTTACAATACTAAATAATTCCTCTTTTGAAATTGGAAACCCTGACTTTTCAAGGTTTTTAGTGATTTTCCATTATGTCATTTTTACAAAAAATAAAATAGTTCATAATATCTTGTCCTTTTCTTAGAATCATTTCCTAAACATCTTGACATAGGTTTTGTTTAACAAACTATGAAAAACATAGAGGAAACATTAAACAAAAATTGGGATATAATCGTCATCGGCTCTGGAATGGGAAGTTTGACCGCAGCGAGTTTATTGGCGAATGATGGGGCAAAGGTTTTGGTCTTAGAACGCAACTATTTACCTGGTGGCTGTGTAAGTTCTTATTACCGCAAAGGCTTTGTGTTTGAAGCAGGTGCAACGACTTTGGTCGGTTTAGATGATCACATGCCGCTACAATTTTTATTAGAAAAAACAGGCATTTCGATCGATGCAATCGAGCTAAAAACGCCCATGAAAGTTCACCTCAACAATGGTGAAGTACTAACTCGACACAAAAATTTAGACCAATTTATCGCCGAAGCAGAGCGAATTTTCGGACAAAAAAATCAACGACCATTTTGGGAATATTGCTTTAAGGTCGCCAATTTCGTCTGGGAAACCTCTCTCAAACAACGGACTTTTCCGCCATCAAAGTTCTCGGATTTGATTCCAATGATTCAAAATTTCGAGTTAAAGCAGCTAGCTTTCGCCAAAACAGCTTTTACGTCCATGAAAAGCCTTTTGGCAAAATACGACTTACTGAACAATCCGTTATTTGTAGATTTTGTCAATGAACAGCTACTTATCACGGCTCAAAACAGTATCGAAGAGGTCAATATTTTGTTCGGTTGCACCGCCTTATGCTACACAAATTTTGGCAACTATTATGTCAAAGGTGGTTTAATCAATTTAGTACAACCGATTTGTGATTTTATTGAATCAAAAGGCGGAAAAGTCTTGATGCGAGTCGGTGCAGAATCCGTAACTTCCGTAAATGATCACTACGAAGTCACTCTGAATCGTAAAGGCGAGGGACAAGTTTTAAAGGCGAAAAAAGTGATTTCTGGTATTCCGATTAATAACACATTAGAGATTTTTCAATCTGAGAAATTAAATCAAAAATACGAATCCTCTATTTTGAAGTCGGATAAACTCGTCAGCGCATTCGGAATGGGAATTGGCTTCAATTCAGATAAAGAATTTGATTGTTTACACCACCAAATTCACTTAGAAAAACCACTACCTTTTTGCAATTCTAACTCTATTTTCATCAGTCTAAATCATCCGACAGATAATAGCCGAACGCCCGAAAAAGGACAATATGTGGCGAATATCAGTACACACGTTCATCATCCTGAAGAGCATTACGAATTTGATAGAACAATTGTAGAAAATATTATTTTTGAAACTTTAGAAAAACGTGGTTTTTTCAAGCGAAAAGCTGTCGTTTATCATCATTCGTATATGCCAAAATCGTGGGAAAATTGGATTTATAGAAAATACGGTTTTGTCGGTGGTTATCCGCAATATATGAGCATCAAACCATGGGAAATGCTGGACGCTCGTCTGGATAAAAAAGGTGCTTATATTTGTGGCGATACGACCTATCCTGGACAAGGTATTCCTGGAGCGACGTTAAGCGGCATTATTGCTTATGAGAAGTTGAAGCGAGACAATTAAAACATTAAAAAAGTATCAACAGGACGAGAACGATAAGATGAAATCCTATCGTTCTCGTTAATATTCTCGTCCTGTCGGGCGCTGTTTATCTATCAAATGTTAGACGCATTCCTTTTTGACTTTCGTCAAATTCACCATTAGTGTAGGCGATATGTCCGCTGACAATCGTCGTATCGACGGCACCTTTGAACGTATGCCCTTCGAATGGCGACCAACCACATTTATAATAAAGATTCTCTTTCGTCACTTCCCATTCTTTTTCCAAATCAACCAACACCAAATCTGCAAAATAACCTTCACGGATATAGCCACGTTTTTCGATTTCGAAACAAACGGCAGGAGCATGACACATTTTTTCGATAATTTTCTCTAAACTGATTTTTCCTTGGTGATAAAATTCCAACATCATATTTAAAGAGTGCTGTACTAAAGGAACACCCGAAGGAGCCGTAAAATAGTTACCGGCTTTCTCCTCGACCGTATGCGGAGCGTGATCCGTTGCGATGATATCCAGGCGGTTATCCAGTAATGCTGGTATCAATGCGTCTTGATGTTCTTTACCTTTAATAGCAGGATTACACTTAATCTGTGTTCCTCGCTCCGCATAGTCGTCAGCATTGTAATACATGTGATGAACACAAACTTCTGACGTGATTCGCTTCTCTTCTAAAGGAATATCGTTGCGGAATAAATCCAACTCTTCTTTCGTAGAGATATGCAAAATATGCAAACGAGTATTATATTTTTTTGCTAACTCAATCGCCAAACTAGACGATTTGTAACAAGCTTCTACATTACGAATAACTGGGTGCATTTCGATAGGTACATCTTTGCCATATTTTTCTTCGAATGCTGCCATATTTGCACGAACTGTCGCTTCGTCTTCGCAGTGTGTTGCTATTAACATTTTAATTTGTGAGAACAACTTTTCCAAAACTTCACGGTCATCGACCAACATATTACCCGTACTTGACCCCATGAAAATCTTCAAACCACAAACTGTTTTTGGATCCGTTTTTAAGGCTTCCTCTAAGTTGTCGTTCGATGCACCCATAAAAAAAGAATAATTCGCCAAAGACTTTTCGGCACCGATATCATACTTTTTTTGTAGCAGCTCTTGTGTTAAAGTAGCAGGTTTCACATTTGGCATTTCCATGAAAGAAGTCGTTCCGCCAGCAACCGCAGCACGAGCTTCGGTGTAAATCTCCGCTTTGTGCGTCAATCCTGGTTCACGAAAATGTACTTGATCATCAATGATACCAGGCATCAAATACTTTCCTGTTGCATCAATAGTGACATCTGCTTTGTTCGTTAGGCCTTCACCGATAGCAGCAATTTTGCGATCAGCGACAAATACGTCTTTTTGCTCAATTTTACCTTCGTTGATAACGTTGGCATTTTTGATAAGAATAGATTTCATTCGTTAAATTATTAATTTGTCAAATTGTCAAATTGTCAATGTGTTCAATTTAACCTATAAAATTTATAGTCAACGACTTACATGATTTAACAATCAACATTCAATTGAAATAATAATTTGAAAAATTTGATTTGTCGCAAATATAAAGACCAAACTTTCAATGGACGAATGAATCTGAAAAATGTCGAAATCTATTATTGGCGAAAGCCAGAAAAATGACGGCTGATTATTTAAGAAAGAAGTTGACAGCCTAACGTATCAATCGACTCAACTTATCTAAAATCGCTTGTCGTTCCGTTTGATTGAGTTTCGAAACCCGCTGATATTCAGTCGTATCGCCTGAAATAGTCAAGCCAAAAAAAATCGAAAGAATGATAAAAACAACCAATAAAAACACCGAAAGATAACCGTAAAATCCATTTACCGTAGCAATAAAACCTATCAAAATAACTAGGATAAATATCCGTAACGCCTTAGAAACAGAAGGTTGACCACTTTTAACATGTAAGATTTTCAGGAATTGAACATAGAAAAATTCCTCAATAATTTCCGTCTGTTCGTTGTAATTATCAGATAAATCATTCAAGGCTTGACGAATAAAATTGGGCAAATTTTCAGCTTTTAAAGCGGTTAATAATTGTAGGCGTTCTGCCAAGTAGTATTTTTCAAACCGCTGTAACGCTAAGGCTCTACGAAATTCTTTCCCGCTAATTATTAATAAAAAAATAGCGTAAGCCAAGAAAAAAGAGCCAAATAGAAGACTCCAACTATCGCCGCCGTGTCTCAAATAAAAGGCCAAACCATTGAGAAACCCAAGGATCGTCAAGCCAAAAAGTAAGAATCTAAAAATCGCTCGAAACCGTGACGGCCGCTTTTTTCCACGTTGCAAAAGCGAGTAAAAAGCGGTATCTTCAAGCATTTCCGCATATTCGCCTTCCAAATGTAATAAATCATATAAATCGTTCGGAAAATCCGTAGAGATTAAGTCGTTATTTTGAAAAATAGAATTATCAACGTCTTTTTCCTCAACAATTGTAGCAAAAATCCGATGGTCACTTTCTTCGATTTGCAGATGCGTAAAGCATTGCGGACAGGTGACATATACTTGCCGATTCGGAAATTCTAAGTTGTTACCGCAATTGTTACAGATGATTTGCATAAATGTGAAATCGAATTGAAGTCATTTTTAATCCCCAGCCAAGAAAAACGTTATTTTCCAGCCTTCATCTCGCACTTTCGCAAAACCAGCACGATAATCAACGCCTGTCCGACAGAACTTGCCCCAAACGTAGCCAAACTTCCCGTTGGCCATTTGGATTTTTTGCCAAGCGTGTGTTTGGTCGCCAATCGTTTGTATTTGTTTTCCAAAATCTCTATCGTAAGAAACGACCTTCACGACCTCGTGACTCAACTGTGCGACCACTTTTCCTTTCGTACTCGGTTCGCTTCGGATATTCACCTTGTCGCCCGTAATCACGGCATATTCAAAAGCGTCGTATTTTTCGGGAAATCGTGTAAAAGTATAAGGCGTGTAATAGGCATTTTCATTATCTTCATTAAATGTCCCGCCCAAAACAATGGCATTTTTCAACTCTTGCCAAAGCAACGATTTTTCGGGTTTTAAGTCCAATTCCCACATTTCGATAAAATCATTAATGCCGTGTTGTGTCCCAAAACCGATTTTGATATTCGTATTCACGTATTTTTTTAATCCTTCAACATCTTTATTATTAATGATGTCCAATAAGGCTTTCAACGTGCTTTGTAATTCCGCATTTTGCTTCGATTCGTTTATCGGTTCGAGTGTCGCTGGTGGAAAAACATAATTGGCAGACTCGACCGTTTGTTGTTCGATTTCCGATTGTTCTGTTTTTGGGTTTTCGCTCGTCCCAGTTGCTACTTGATCAATAATAGATTGTTGCTCCGCCGCCGTTTCGCTTTCGCAATTGACGAATAGTAAAATGGTGATGATTGTAAAGATAATCGTGAAAATTCTCATGGCTTTATTGTTGTTTTGTTGACCTCGAGGTCATTTAATATACTTAATCAATTCCTTCTTGTACTGATGATAATGCACCTCAATCGTATGACGTTTCGCTGCAATGAACTCTTTATCAATAAATTCCGCATCTTTTTGAGCCAATTCTGCCAAATTATTCGGTAAAGGAAACGCACCGGCAATATGCTTCGCCGCCAGCTGTGATTGCAAATCCGACAAAGGCCAAACCGCACCTTGTGGCTGAACCAAGCCAATAAAAATCAACGATTTGTACTTTGGATGAAACATTCGTAACCAAAGCGGCACAGTATCACTTTCGGAATAATCCAAAAAATCGCTATCAAAAAACGGTGTTGTAATTTTAAAACCCGTAGCCGCTACAATCGTGTCGTAGTCTTGTTTTTCGTCATTTTTAAAATAAACCGTTTGCCCTTCTATTTTTTCAATTCCCTTTTTTGGGTGTACTTTTCCATGACGGATTTTGTATAACAATTCTGAATTGACGGTCGGATGCGACGCAATCACAGGGAAGTCTGGTTCTGGCAGTCCATAATCCGAATAACGACCAACTTGCACTCGTAAACTCAATTTTCGCAACGGATCCGCAATGAATTTTGGTAAAAATAACATGCCTTCATTAAAGGTATCTGTTGGTTTTCCTAAGAAGAATTTTGGTACGATGTACTGCGGACTTCGCACACTTATCGAGACGTGTTCCGCTACTCGACTGATCTCTACCGCACAATCACAACCCGAATTACCCGCACCAACGACCAGTACTTTTTTACCTTCAAAACCACGATTATTTTTGTAATCATGCGAGTGCAAATATTCGCCTGTGAAGTCATCTTTAAACTCCGGATGTCGAGGAGTGTTGTGATGGCCATTTGCGATAAGCACATAATCAAATTTGTGCATTTCTCCATTCACGACAACATTCCAACGCTGATCATTTTGTAATTCAACGCTCTGAACCGTCGCATTAAATCGAATATAGGGATATAACTTAAAATATTCGCAATAGGATTGAAAATACGCCAAAACTTGTCGATGCGATGGATAATCAGGATAATCATCCGGCATCGGAAAATCCGTATATTCCGATAATTTTTTAGAACTAATAATATGTGTCGTTTCACAAACACTTGAATGCGAAGGTGTTGCGGAATAAATCCAATTTCCACCAATTTGGTCATTTTGCTCAAAGCAAACCACATTTTTAAGTCCTTTTTCGACTAAGTTTTTAACGGCTGTGATGCCCGAACAGCCAGCACCGATTACACAAATTTTAGGTTGATTCATATTTTTAAACAATGGAGAGTAAACGATAAATAATGATTTTTAATAGAACGCATCATTTATTTTCTATTCATATTAGAAACAAATTTATCTAAATTTTAATGGAATTTCTCAAGAATGGTCTAACTTAGTTTTTTAGAATTTTAAATATTAGTCATGATTTACAAAGGTTGAAATACGCTTTATTCGAACTCTCAACCATCAATCATTTATAATGAAAATACTTTTTTCTGAAAAACAACGCTTTACACAATGGTGGCTTTGGGCATTGATAATAGTGGTAAATGCGTTAATAATTTATGGTTTCGTCCAACAAATCATTTTTAAAACTCCCTTTGGTAATAATCCTGCACCAGATATAGTTTTAATATTGGTTAATTTCATTCCATTAGGAATCGCTTATTTATTCTATGTGCTTCGTTTAGAAACTACGATTACCAATGAATTTATCGCCTTTCAATTCAAACCATTTCAATCAAAAATAAATACGATAAGATGGAAAGAATTAGAAAATGCCTATGTCAGAACCTACAAACCTATTCGAGAATTTGGCGGTTGGGGCTATCGAGTTTCGTTTACAAAAGGCGTAGCTTATAATGTTGGTGGCCATCAAGGCATTCAATTAGTATTAAAAAATGGTAAAAAAATCTTGATTGGAACGCAAAAAGCCGAGGAAGTACAACATGTTTTAAACGATCTAAATGTTCATTAAAACTCAAAACTTCGGAGATTTTTCATGAATTTACCATCTAAAAACTAAAACTTTCCGTCATTCCTACCTTCGCAGGAATGACAAATTGTTTTTGGCGAAAAAATGGCAAAAAATTCAGGTTTAATATTCTAAATTAAAATCTCCAAAGTTTTCAGATTAAAAATAAATCATATTTTAAAATTCTTTAGTATTGATGAAAGGGAGTCTGTATTTATGAAGTTTACAAACTTCGAAGCCAACCCAACTTTCCCAGACGATTATTTTAAAATAAAAGAATAAGCTAATGATAAACTTAATAAGTGACACCGTTACAAAACCTACAAAAGCGATGCTTGACGCAATGTTTCAAGCCGAAGTTGGGGACGATGTTTTTCAAGCCGACCCAACGGTAAATGCATTGCAAGAAAAAGCCGCTGCAATGTTCGGAATGGAAGCAGCCTTGTTTTGTCCTTCGGGGACGATGACGAATCAAATTGCCATAAATGTCCACACTTCGGATTTAGAAGAGGTGATTTGTGAAGAATCATCGCATATTTATCAATCAGAAGTTGGTGGTTATGCGTATAATTCTCGTGTCGGTGTGAAATTATTGCATGGCAAAAATGGTAAAATTACTGCCGGACAAGTCAAAAATGCAATTAATCCCGATTATGATTGGGTGCCTAAAAGTAGTCTGGTCGTCGTCGAAAATACGTGTAATAAAGGTGGCGGTAGTATTTATACATTGGACGAATTGCGACCGATTTCAGCCGTTTGTCGTGAAAATGGTTTAGGATTGCATTTAGACGGAGCGAGAGTTTTCAATGCGTTGGTAGAAACGGGCGACTCACCTTTAGAATATGGAAAAGTTTTCGATAGTATTTCTATTTGTTTGTCCAAAGGTTTGGGGTGTCCCGTTGGCTCATTATTACTTGGTAATCAACAATTTATAAAACAAGCAAGACGTTTACGAAAAGCGATGGGCGGCGGAATGCGTCAAGCTGGTTTTTTGGCGGCAGCCGGAATATTTGCATTAGAAAATAATATCGAACGACTGAAAATTGATAATAATCGAGCGAAGCAAATCGGTGAAATTTTAGAAAATCTACCGTATGTCAAAACGCTTCGACCGGTGCAGTCGAATATTGTGATTTTTGATTTGTCACCTGAAATTACGGCGGCGGAATATATTACAGAATTAGAAAAACACGGTATTTTAGCTGTTCCTTTTGGGCCGCAAACGGTTCGTTTTACGACACACTTAGATTTGACAGACAAAATGATTGAACAAGTTTTAGAGATTTTACCAAAAATTTAAAAAATGGATTATAACTTTTATATTTTAGAACAGACACGTAGCAATATTTTAAATGCAATCAAGGATTATTCAATGGAGGAATTGAATAAAATCCCGGAAGGTTTTAATAATAATTTGATTTGGAATTTTGGTCATGTGATTGTGACGCAACAGTTGTTATGCTATGGTTTGTCGGGTTTACCGATGCACTTAGCGGACGAGTTAGTTAGCAAATATCGTAAAGGCTCAAAGCCGATAGATTTCGTCGATAAAGCAGAATTTGAGTTCTTAAAGGAGACGGCTTTTCAACTAATTGAACAAACGAAAAAAGATCATGCAGCAGGGATTTTTAAAGCGTATAAATCTTACACAACCAGCTTTAATGTAACTATCAACTCGGTCGAAGAAGGGATTACATTCAACAATGTACATGAAGGCCTACATTTCGGTTCTATTTTGGCACTACGCAAATTGATTTAGTTTTAACAAAACATTTAAAACTTTGAAGCATTAAGTATGTCTAAAAGTCGTTTGTAAAACTAAGATTTTCGTAAAAAATACTTAGAAGTATTTTCAATTTAAAAATTCTAAACAAAATCAATTAGTTTTGTAAGCGATAAATGTAACGCAATCTAATAAATTGGTGTATTCTCAAACAGACTTGATGCACTTTAAAAATGTCTTACTATGAAAAAATTATTAATGCTTTTAGCAGTTGTTGCTGTAGTCAGCATTGCTGCTGTTCCTGTTGATATGACAGATGTTGTGGAAAAAAACATTGTGGAATTACCTGATGAAGTAGCTTCAGTCGTCGGTACTTGGAAAACCATAGACGACGAAACGGGTAAGGCTAAAAGTCATGTTAAGATCTACTTAGCAAAGAATGGAAAGTATTACGGTAGAATCGTAAAGTTGTTAAATCGTGAAAAAGGTGATGAAGATCCAGTTTGTGATGTTTGCCCAGGTAGTGACAAAGGCAAAAAAATCATCGGAATGAAAATCGTCAAAGGATTGGAGAATCAAGGCGATGGAACGTACACCGACGGAACAATTATGGACCCTAAAACTGGTAAGGTTTACACTTGTAAAATTTGGGCCGAAGATGATGACACCTTAAAAGTTCGTGGTTACATTGGACCATTTTACCGTACACAAACTTGGTACAGAATAAATTAATTTTTAAGCATTGGAGCTTTTCTAATGTGAAGCGGCTGATTTTCTGAAGAAAGTCAGCCGCTTTTGTTTATATTTTTTTTGAAATTGTGGTCGCTCAATCATCAGGTTTTGTATCGTTATTTTTTCACCGAATAAATTAAAAAATGTTTCAGACAGATTTGCATATTTGGCTACAGCAATGGGATAGTGAATGGATTATACAGTTTTTCAAAATGATTACCGCATTGGGATATGTGGAGTTTTTTATGATCAGTTTGATTGTTATCATTTTCGGTATTCACTTTCGTAAAGGGTTTGTATTATTGCTTATCGTAATGTGGACAGCAGCTGTAACGCTGGTACTAAAAGATACTTTTGACCTGCCTCGTCCGTATATGGTCGATCGTGAAGTAATGATTTTAGATGGTGAAGTCGATACGGATATGGCTCTGTTGGACGAGGCAGCTGCAAGTCGTTTTTTTGAATTTTTACCGCAAGAAACGATAAGTTATTTTGATAATCAGCCAATTCCTTATGGTTTTCCGTCAGGTCATACAAGTATTGCAGTCGCATTTTGGGGAGCGTTAATCTTGCTTTTTCGAAGGCGTTGGCTGTCCATTTTATGTGTTAGTTTAATCTTCTTGATTCCATTTTCACGTATTTATTTAGGTGTTCATTTTATTGCAGATGTTGTAGGCGGCTATTTTGTTGGTGTAATCATGTTATTCGCATTTTACAGGTTGGTGCTTCGATCCGAAGCGATGACTGAATATTTAAAAACACATAAACATGAATTTGCATTTGATTTTAAAAATTCGTTAATCTTGTTTGCCCCTTTTGTATGGTTATTTTTATTAAATGACGTCAAATATTGGATTATTCCAGCCGTTTTATTCGGTTTTGGTCTTGGTTTTCTATTAATATCACAAAAAGGATTGCCAAATGAAACAGGAACTATTTTTAATCGTATGGTAAAAGTCGTTTTCGCTTTAGGCATTTTTGGAGGTTGCAATATTTTAATCGAACAATTATTTGTGAGCATAGGATTAGAAAATATAGCAATTGCCGAATTTGTACTTTATGTACTGACCAGTTTAATTACCATTTGGTTAAGCACGTTTTTGTATTTTAAATTTAGTTGGGCGGAACGGAGTCAACTTTCGGAAGTATAATTAGCGGTTGATAGTATTGAATTATGAAACAGACGAATGAAAACTGTAATTTTAATGTGTTTGTAAACAGCAAAAAACTACAATAATTAAAAAACTCAAACATAGCAACTACGAAATTTAAAGTTTACACTTATTGTTACTGCAGTTTTTATTGCTCTGAAGAATACTTGTCAAGTACGATACACAGCCGTTGCATCAAATCACACAACCTAATAATTTTAGGAAGTGCATAGAATACTCTGAATACAGTTTACTATTGAATCGTACGTGGAAAGGAAAATTTATGAGATTAAAGGATTATGTATTATTAGGAATATTAGTGTTTATAAGTGTCGCTACGACGGCACAAACTAATATGATGTTTAACCATTTGTCAATTTATGATGGTTTGTCACAAGCTACCGTAAATACTATTTTACAAGATAGAGATAACGTTATCTGGTTAGGTACTCGGGATGGCTTGAATCGCTATGATGGCTATAATTTTAAGGTGTATAAATATGCGTTACGAGACATCGAAAGTATTAGTAATAATCACATCAAAATCGTATATGAAGATAAATTTGGTGATTTGTGGATTGGGACGGACAAGGGTTTAAACAGGTTTGATAAAAAAACGGAAAAGTTTGAACGATTCTTTGCCGAGAAAAATAATGGCAATGCCATAAGTGATAATAACATTCGAGATATTGCAGAGGATGCTGCCGGTAATCTTTGGATAGCAACCAGCGAAGGCGGTATTTGTCGGGTAGTTTTTGAAGGAGATAAACCACAACGAAAAGTCATAAAATTTGAAACGTATAAATCCTCTGATAATATTAATTCCCTTTCGGAAAACTCGGTTCGAAAGTTTCTCTTAGATGAAATCGGTAATTTTTGGATTGGTACAGATAGTGGTTTAAACTTATTAAATGCCCAAAATGGTACGTTTAGCTTCAAACGAATCACGGATACAGAAATTGATTTTTCTACCATTTCTATTAATTCAATTACAGAAGATAATCGAGGAAATATCTGGATGGGAACTTGGGGCGACGGCCTGATCAGAATGTCGAATAGTACGACGAGTAAACGCATTTTTGAACAATACCTACCCAGCGAACAATATGATTACAAGGAATCTTACATTGTTTCTTTGTCAACAGATGACAAAGGTAGAGTTTGGGTCGGTACATGGACAAATGGTTTAAATATCATTGAGCAAGATAATCGAGGAAAGACTACATTTACACATTATCAACATGATCCGCTTAACCCTAAAAGTATTTGTCATAATTCTATTCGGTCAATTTTTCAGGATAAATCTGGGGTAATATGGATAGGAACTTACGGAAACGGTATTAGTAAATATGATAAAAATGCGACGAAATTTCAGCATTTTGATCAAGATATTCATAACTCAAATGGCTTAAAAGGGGAAGACATTTATGCTATTTCAGAAGATAATTATGGCTACGTTTGGGTCGGTACATGGATTGGTGGATTGCACCGAACTCGTAACTTAGACTCGGGCGATTATCAACATTTTTCAAAAAGTCAATTTCCTAATTTTACTGATGAAAAAATAACGAATCTACTCTTAGATAGCAAGGGTCGGTTTTGGATTGGAACTTGGGGAAAAGGAGTTTATCAAGCTAAATTTACACTTGACGGTAAGGTCAGTGGCTTTGAAACGATTAATATTCTGAATGAAAATGGTGAAGTTTCAACTGAATATAATAATATCCGTCAAATATACGAAGGGCGAGACGGAACGATTTGGGTGGCGACAAATAAAGGTGTTTACCGATTAAATGACAGTCAATTTGAATACATTCAATTATTTAGAAATAAGAAAAATCCTGAAAGCCTGGGCAATGAAGATATTCACGCTATATACGAGGACAGTCGAGGGAATTTATGGATAGGGTCGGCATGGAATGGCTTGGCTTTCATTCCTACGGAAAAGATTCGTATGAATCAACAAAACTTCGTTACCTCATTCAAACATCAACAAAATAATTTATTGAGTATTAGCTCCGACCATATTTCGGTCATCTACGAGGATAATAAACAAAACCTTTGGATAGGAACTGAAGGGGCAGGAATTAATCTCTTTAATTATAAGAATAAAACCTTTGAAAATTTTACGGAATCTGACGGCTTACCCAATGGTGTAATTAATGGGATTCTAGAAGATGAACGTGGACATTTGTGGTTGAGTACCAATAAAGGCGTCTCAAAATTTGATACCGATAAGCGTATTTTTGAAAATTATGACGTCCGTGATGGGTTACAAAGCAACGAATTTATTCGGTTATCGTCTTATAAAACCGCTTTAGGCTGGATGTATTTTGGTGGAATTAATGGCATCAATTATTTTCATCCTGCAAAAATTAAATCGAATCAACTTGCTCCAAAATTGATTTTTACCGATTTCAAGATTTTTAATCAATCTGTTGATTTTAGAGATAAAAATGCCAGCATCAATACGCCAATTCAATTTGCAAAAGAAATTAACCTATCTTATAAAGATAAAGTTTTTAGCTTCGAATTTGCTGCTTTAAACTACACAAACCCTGAACGAAATCAATATCAATATCGCTTAGTTGGTTTTAATAAAATATGGCAACACATTGGTAATCAACGCACAGTGACATTTACAAACCTCAATCCGGGCACTTATACCCTCAAAGTCAAAGGAGCGAATAGTGATGGCGTTTGGAATCCTGAACCGATTTTAATTACACTAAACATCTTGCCACCGTTTTGGGCAACTTGGTGGTTTAGAACACTCGCTACCATATTATTGGGTTTAATTGTTTTTGCCTTTTTCCGTTACCGAATGCGTCAAGTCAATTTTGAAAATGAAAAATTAGAGCGATTAGTACAAGAACGCACTATTAAAATTCAGCGACAAAAAGAACTTATCGAAGAACGCTCAAAATTCAAAGAGCAATTTTTCTCAAACGTCAGTCACGAGTTAAGAACGCCATTAAATGGAATTCTGGGGATTAGTCATTTGTTAGCAAAGACAGAATTAAATAGAACACAGCGACAATTTACAGAAGCCATCAAGACTTCGGCAGATAACCTGTTGGTGATCGTCAATGATTTGTTAGATGTATCAAAACTTAATGCTGGTCAATTAGAATTGGTACGAAAACCTTTTGATACCATTACGCTGTTCACTACGTTATACGAATTATTCCGCCCTCGAACAGAAGAAAAAGGTCTAAAACTTAACTTTGATATTGACCGTGAAATTCCACAATATTTGACCGGTGATCAAGTCCGTTTGTACCAGATATTGATTAATCTCTTAGGAAATGCACTAAAATTTACGGCTCAAGGACAGATTACCTTGAAAATTAGAAAAGAAGAAAGAAACGATGATGATAAGTTTTGGATAAATATTGAAGTGAAAGATACTGGAATCGGAATTCCTCCTGAAAAAATTGATAAGATTTTTGGAAACTATACGCAAGTCATTGATGCTTCGGGATATCACTATGAAGGTTCGGGACTCGGACTGACAATTGTCAAAAACTTGGTCGAAATTAAAAACGGTACGATTGATGTCCAAAGTGTGCAACATCAAGGCACGACATTTACTTTATCTTTGCCTTTTATAGAACCGACAGACGAAGTTATTGACGCCTTTTTATTAGAGGAAGCCAACCAAATTTTTAAACAAAAATGGGAAGGGCGAAAAGTATTATTAATAGAAGATAACGAGGTCAATCAGTTATATGCCAAAAACTTGTTTATCGAATGGCAGTTAAATGCAGATTATGCCATGACCGTGAAAGAAGCTGAAGAACTTACCGCTCAAAATACCTATGATTGTATCTTAGCAGATGTAAAATTACCCGATGGCGATGGCTTGAAGTTTATCAGAAGTATCAGAGAAAACCCAATACACTTAAATCATGATACAACAGTTATCGTACTGACAGCAGGGGCGTCATCACAAGAACAAGCACGAGCGACCGGTTTAGATATTTCTGCTTATATGACGAAACCTTTTGACCCCGATAGTTTGATGCGTGCCTTAAACCTTGTTTTCACTCAAAATATCGATAAAAAGATTAACGAAAATGAAATTGATTACAAATATTTGGCAAATATTCTCAACTTGATAAAAGGTAAAAAACACCGTGCTGTTAAATTGTTAGAAACTTACTTTGAACAAGCACCTACATTCAAGGCAAATATTCAAAAATATATTGAAGATAGAGATTATGAAAACCTGTATTTTGAAACACACACGATGCTTTCTTCGCTTCGCACAATCGGTATTGATGAACTAACTGAGATTATGCAAAACTTAAATCAATCGACTCGTCAATTGACATCTTTTGAAATTATAGAAGAGATTCACAGTGACTTTGAACGAAAACACGATATGCACTTGATAAAATTGAAAAACGAGGTCAAAAAACTTAAAAAAGAAATAAATGCGATGACAATTTAATCTCGGACCTTTGCTTCAAGGATAAAAGTGTACCAATACTGACGTTTTACTAACGCTAAAATCAGCAAACCAAAGAGACTTTTATCTAGTTGTTATTACGAAATAGTTTTCTTACGCAGATTTTTATTGACAAAATCAATAATTCAGAACTCCTAATAATCCCTACTGTGAATTATTAAAAAATCTGCGTGAGAATTAACTTTCCTATCCAAAAGTCACAAAGTAGTTATTTCATATCAGCAAAAATGCCAACTATTTTACTGATTTTGAAACATCTCCACCAATGTTTCCATATTTGTCGTGTCCGCCAATTGATACTCGAAAGTCAATAAATTATCAACCACTTTTTTGGTGTAAATCAAGCCAATATTCTTAGCGTAAACCTCTTCTATGAATCCTCTAAACGTCTGAAAACCATCATTTTGAGTGCCAACAGAAATTTCTTCTCGAATACCAAATCTTATACAATCGTAATCTTTCCCTTTCCAATTCCAAGTTTCATAACCAATAAAATGTCGATTTCTGACAATGCTATAATCTGCTTCATCTTGCCAATTTACCTTATATAAAAACACACTTGATGAATCCTGCATTTCAAAAGGAAAGACAGCCGGCGCCTCAATATTTACATCAATCGGTTGACAAATGCCTGGTTCTCCACTATACGTACACAAACGCATCTGCTGTAAAGCCGTTCCATTACTTAAAATATCCTCTGTCGTGACCTGCTCAATCTGTAACTGAGCATTATATTTAGTTCCAATAAAATAGCCACCTTGCTCCAAAAAAGACCAAAAATAAGATGCTAAACTATCGTCACTAACAGGTGTATATACATAAACTTTAGCTTGCGATAAGTCGTCAATCGGATAATAGAAATCCTTGAATTGATAAGGTGCTTCTACCTTTTCTGGCTCATTTTTACAACCAATTATCAACAAGATCACTCCTATTAAAAATAAATATTTTTTCATTAAACTTTCTGTTTTGTGTGAATTCATAAAGATAACCAAACGTGATAAAAATCATTAATTATCAAACAATTCCACAGTCATTTGTTTATACCTTTGTTCAAAATAAAAATATCAATTAAAACTTTAGTTGAGAAAAACAACACAAAACTATGCTACGAAACGAAAAAATAGCTTCCCTTAGAGAAGATTATCAAAAAGATACTTTAGAAATCAATGAAGTTGCAGCTAATCCAATCGAACAATTTACCATTTGGTTTAATGAAGCCTTGAATTCCAAGGAGTTAGAGCCAAATGCAATGACTTTAGCAACTGCAACAAAAGAAGGCATCCCTTCGGCAAGAATTGTCTTGTTAAAAGGAGTGCATCACGAAAAATTCACATTTTACACCAATTATAATAGTAAAAAAAGTCAAGAACTCATCGACAATCCAAATGCTGCTTTGGTATTTAATTGGCTAAGCATGCAGCGACAAATTCGCATACAAGGAACCGTCAAAAAAATGGATAGAAGCGAATCTGAAGCCTATTTTCAAAGTCGTCCAAAAGGTAGTCAAATCGGAGCTTGGTCATCACCACAAAGTCAAGTTATCGACAACCGAGATGTTTTAGAAAATAAAAAAATGGCTTTAGAAACCGAATATCAAGACACCGAAATTTTACCTTGTCCACCACATTGGGGCGGTTTTTTGGTTGAACCAAAAATCATCGAATTTTGGCAAGGTCGTTCCAGTCGTTTGCATGATAGGATTTGTTATACTAAATTGGGAAATGATTGGAAAATCGAGCGGTTAGCCCCTTAAATGACTGTTGAATTGTTTGATTGTTAAATTGTTGTTGACGCATATTGTAAGTTTGAGTCATATAGAAGGCACTTTGAAAGTGCCTTTTATCTATCTAAAAAAATCAGATAAGTGATAATTATTCAATGAATAAATTAAGAATAAATTTTAAATGTAAAACACTAATTATCAACAAAATACGTAAAAAATCAAAAGCAAATAATTAATGATCAAAATTAAAATTTATTTCTTTTTAGTGATAGTAATTATTATTTCATTCCTATATTATTTGGGAGGTATCAATGAAAATTCTTTAAAAAATAATACTGCATTTACTTACGGTCATATATCTGATTTAGCTTACACTACTTATGCAAGTGGTAAAAAAACATCATGTGAATATACTATTGCAAATAAAACATATACAGCTGAATTTCATCATAACAATTATTGTTATCCTGAATCTGAAGAGGAGAAAGCTATATTTAAAAAACTTCCGATTGTTATAGCCTATGATTCCACAAATGCAAAAATTTCGAGGGTTTTAATTAGTTTAGAGTTGATGAGAGAATTCAATTATGCTTTAGATGACTCGCTTAAAGGTCAATATGAAAAATTCTTCTTTAAATGCCAATAATTAACAAGATATTTATATAAACCTGTGTAAAACCAAATAACCAATGCAAAAACTACTACTATTTTTAAGCGTAATAATTTTCACAACTTGTACACCGAATGAAAAAATTACGAATATAGAATCGTTAAATTCTAACGTTTCCACCAACGAATTTGCCATTGTCGTACATGGCGGAGCTGGTTATCGAAAAGTAAATGACGAACGAGACAAAATCACCAAAGCCAAACTTGAAGAAGCTATGAAAGTTGGCTACGCAATTTTGGAAAAAGGTGGAAATGCCGAAGATGCCGTTGTGGAAACGATTAAAATTTTGGAAGATTCGCCTTTATTTAATGCCGGGAAAGGTTCTGTTTTTACGAATGAAGGTCGTAATGAATTAGATGCCTCGATTATGCATGGCAAAAATTTGAATGCTGGTGCAGTCGGTGGCGTTACAATTGTTAAAAATCCGATTACGGCAGCTCAAGCCGTGATGAATAATTCCAAACACGTTATGATGACGAATCAAGGTGCGGAAAAATTTGCGATTGAGCAAGGTTTGGATACGGTTTCAAATTCGTATTTCTACACTGAAGATAGATGGAAAAGTCTGGAGCGTGCAAAAAAGCAGGAAAATGGCAACTCTTATGTTCCAAAAAATCAGGAATATAAATTCGGAACAGTCGGCTGTGTCGCTTTAGATAAAAATGGAAATATTGTTGCAGGAACTTCAACGGGCGGCATGACAAACAAGCGTTATGGCAGAATCGGTGATGCACCGATTATCGGTGCAGGAACGTATGCGAACAACGCAACTTGCGGTATTTCTTGCACCGGTCACGGCGAATTTTTTATTCGTTATGCCGTTGCTCACGATGTTTCGGCAATGATGGAATATAAAAGTATCGATTTAAAAACCGCCGCAAATGAAGTCGTAAATAAAAAATTGGTGGAAGCCAAAGGCGAAGGCGGATTAATTGCGATTGATAAATTTGGTCGGGTTGTGATGCCATTTAATTCGCCCGCTATGGCACGAGGTTATATGTTACCCGATGGCAAAGTTCACGTTTATTTTTACAAAAATGAACCGACGAGCAGTTATTAAAATATCTAACTCCTAAGCTCTGAAAGTCGGTATTTCAGTTTCTTTAGTCAATGTAAAATCTAATAAAATGAACAGAAAATTCATATTGAACGACAAGAAAATACGACAAGATCCGATGAAATAAACCAAAAATTAACTATAATTAAAATTTTGTTATCATAATTATTTTCAAAATAATATTATACATTTATCAAATATAAAAACTTATAATTACTATTTATTTGTAAATGCAAAATATTATTTATAAATTTAGATTAACAAAAGTACTACAAGCGTAGTTTTTTGTGTTTATTTGTTTGGGTTAGGGATGATCCTTGCTTCAATTTATTTTGAGGCAAGGATTTTTTTTGTTCATTTCTTCTCATTCAGCACGACATTTTTCCTATAAAATCATTTTGAATCTCAATAAACCACAAAATACAGTTTAGACACACCATTTTTTTTACGAAAACGATTTATCCAAAATACTTTTTTTACTGGATTACTAAAAAATCTGATAACATATTATAGGAAAAAATTCTATTTGATAAAAATCTTCAAAATCTAATTGTAAAAAAGGATAACCTAAGAGCGAACTGAATCACGGATTTTTTCATAAATCAATATTTCTACCACAAACTTTCCTTATTTTTACATCACGTAACACAAATATTTTAATTCAGTACATGATAAAGCAAAAGGTTCGATTTATAATTAATCCTCACTCGGGCATTCGTCTGAAACAAGAAGTTCAACGAATGATTATCAAATATCTAAATCAACAAATTTTTGAATACGACATTCAATATACACAATACCCGAAACACGCAACAAAATTAGCGAAAGCTGCTGTATTGGAGCGAATCGACATTGTCGTGGCGGTCGGTGGCGATGGTTCGGTGAATGAAGTCGCTGCTGGTTTGATTGGAACAGATACTATTTTGGGTATTTTGCCAATGGGTTCTGGTAATGGTTTTGCTGGCCATTTAGGACTTGGGCGAGGTGCAAAAAAAGCCCTAAAAATACTAAATCAACAGCAGTTTACAAAGATTGATACCTGTACTGTAAATGATATTCCTTTTGTAAATTTAGTCGGTTTTGGTTTTGATGGTTTGGTGGCTAAATCTATCAAAGGCAGTAAAATTCGTGGTGTCTATGGTTATGCTAAAAATATTTTACGCCACCTTTTTAGTTATAAATCATTGATTTATACGATTAAAGTAGGTTGTCAACCTGCTTTCGAAAGGACTGCATTTATGCTCAATATTGTCAATGGAACAACCTACGGATATAATTTTCATTTTCACTCAAAAGCCCGACTTGACGATAATCTAATCCATTTGGTTATTTTTAAAGATGCTCCTCGTTGGAAATATCTTGGATTGTTAGGACGCTCTTTTTTTGGAACAATTCATAATAGTAAATTAGTTGAAGTTTTTGATGTTCAACAAGTTAGTATTGATTTTCCTCATCAAACTTTTATGGAAATGGATGGTGACAGTTTCACAACAGCTTCTCCTGTCGAAATAAAAATCATTCCAAAATCCTTAAATGTTGTTATTCCCAAAGAGTCTATTTACTCAAAATGAGATTTTATAAATAAGACAACTAATACTTTTTAAGGATATCGTTCTGTAATCGTTCGTCGTACTACGTTGTCACTATTTCCTCAAAAGCCTCGGCTTCATACAAGCTGTATATTTTATCCGATTATTCACTAAGTCAAAAAATAGTGATTTCACTTGATTGATCATAAAACAACCCAAAATCGACTTAATTCGTCGGCTAATCAATTTTACTATTTAAATTAAATCCAAATAAAAACCCAAATACAGCTTTTACTGTTTTGATACCAATTTGATTTATCGTTTTAAAGGTTAAAGATTATCTTTGCGATTGTATTATTTTAACATTGCGTTCTAACGGGAATGAGAATAAATAATTACTTTGTTTTTCAAAATAAGAGTTAATTATTTAATATCAACGCCTTCACTAATTTTACTAAAAATGCTAAAATTATCCGCACCAGACCGTTTTGTCGAAAGACATATCGGTATCAACAAAAACGACATTGCAGCGATGTTGCAAACTGTTGGTGTTTCTTCATTAGAAGAATTAATTGATCAAACTGTGCCAGCGACAATTCGCTCAAATAAAGCCTTAGATATTCCTGACGCAGTGAGTGAATATCAGTATTTGAATGAATTAAAAGCTACTGCAGCTAAGAATAAAGTTTTCAAAACTTACATTGGTTTGGGGTATCACGATACGATTACGCCAGCAGTGATTTTAAGAAATATTTTTGAGAATCCAGGTTGGTACACGCAGTACACGCCGTATCAAGCAGAAATCGCACAAGGGCGTTTGGAAGCCTTATTAAACTTCCAAACTATGGTGAGCGATTTGACTGCAATGCCGATGGCCAATGCGTCATTATTAGATGAAGGGACGGCGGCAGCAGAAGCAATGGCGATGTTCTTTGGTATCAAAAATAAACGTAAAATTACCGCTCCGAAATTCTTGGTTTCTGATGCTGTTTTACCACAAACATTGGATATCTTAAAGACTCGTGCTATTCCTTTAGGCATCGAAGTCATAATTCAAAATGTCAAAGATTTTGAATTATCGAAAGAGGTTTATGGTGTTTTGTTGCAATATCCTGCGGCAGAAGGCTCGATAGAAGATTATCGTGCCTTAGCAGAGGAAGCGAAAGCGAAAAAGATTTATGTGACGGTAGCAGCAGACTTGATGAGTCTGGCACTTTTAACACCTCCTGGAGAATGGGGAGCGGATGCCGTTGTCGGAAATACACAGCGTTTTGGTGTGCCGATGGGTTACGGTGGTCCTCACGCTGCTTTCTTTGCGACGCACGAAAAATACAAACGCCAGATTCCAGGTCGTATTATCGGTGTGTCGATTGACAGACACGGAAATCCTGCTTTGCGTATGGCTTTACAAACTCGTGAGCAACATATCAAACGTGAAAAAGCTACTTCAAACATTTGTACAGCACAAGCATTATTAGCGATTATGTCGGGAATGTATGCAGTGTATCACGGTCCTGAACGCATCAAAGCAATCGCAGAACGCATTCATGGCTTTACGCAAATTGTAGATTTAGAATTATCAAAATTAGGCTACAAACAACATAATGCCTTCTATTTCGATACTATAAAAGTTGAAGTTGAAAATGCAGAAGCAATTAAAACAATTGCAGAAGCTAATGAAATTAACTTTTACTATCCAAATAACAATTCGGTCGTTATCGCATTAAACGAAACGACGAATCACGCAGATGTTCAAGCGATTATCAATGTATTTGCAGAAGCTAAAAATACGACGGCAACAGTTGATTTTGCGAAAGCAAATGAATTAGATTATAAAATTCCAGCAGCGCTAACTCGTGAAACGGAATATTTAACGCATCCGATTTTCAATACCTATCATTCAGAATCTCAAATGATGCGTTATATTAAATCCTTGGAAAACAAGGACTTATCATTGACGCATTCAATGATTTCTTTAGGTTCTTGTACGATGAAATTGAATGCAGCAGCGGAGCTAATTCCTGTAAGTTGGGCAGAATTTGGTGGTTTACATCCGTTTATTCCGATTAATCAAGCAGAAGGTTATAAACAGATTTTTGATGAATTAGAAGCATGGTTATGTCAATGCACAGGTTTCACAGCTTGTTCTTTGCAGCCAAACTCTGGCGCTCAAGGCGAATATACAGGATTGATGACAATTCGGGCATATCACGAAGATAGAGGCGATTTTCATCGAAATGTAGCAATTATTCCTTCATCAGCTCACGGTACAAACCCAGCATCTGCGGTCATGGCAGGTATGGAAGTCGTCGTAACAAAATGTGATGACGAAGGTAATATTGATTTAGACGATTTGCGGGAGAAAGTAGAAGCACACAGCGATAACTTGTCTTGCTTGATGGTTACTTACCCTTCTACTCATGGTGTTTTTGAAGTACAAATCAAAGAGATTTGTGCCTTGATTCACGAACACGGCGGTCGTGTTTATATGGACGGTGCGAATATGAATGCACAAGTTGGTTTGACCAGTCCAAACGAAATTGGTGCGGATGTTTGTCACTTGAACTTACATAAGACGTTTGCAATTCCGCATGGTGGCGGGGGACCTGGCATGGGTCCAATTTGTGTAAACGACAGTTTAAAACCATATTTACCAAAACATACCTTGATTTCGACTGGTGGAGAAAAAGGCATCTCTGCAGTTTCAGCAGCTCCGTGGGGAAGTGCGAGTATTTTGTTGATTTCTTATGGTTATATCAAAATGTTAGGTGCAGAGGGCGTAACTGATGCGACTAAATATGCGATTCTAAATGCGAATTATATTAAATCTCGTTTAGAAGATCGTTACCAAATTTTGTACACAGGCGAATATGGTCGTTCTGCACATGAGCTTATTTTAAATTTACAACCTTATAAAGAATTGGGCGTAACGGCTGAAGATGTCGCCAAACGTTTGATGGATTATGGTTTTCATGCACCGACTTTGGCCTTTCCAGTACCAGGCACAGTGATGATTGAGCCGACAGAAAGTGAGGATAAAGCAGAGCTTGACCGCTTTTGTGATGCCATGTTAGGTATTCATGATGAGATTGATGCGATTGCAAAAGGTGATGCCGATGCAGACAATAATGTTTTGAAAAACGCTCCGCATACTTTAGCTGAAATCACAAATGATACTTGGGAGTATCCATACAGTCGAGAAGCCGCAGCATTTCCGTTGCCTTATGTCCGCAATCATAAATTCTGGGCAACTGTCGGACGTGTAAATAACGCTCATGGTGACAGAAACTTAGTCTGTTCTTGTACTCCAATTGAGGCTTATATGTAAATATGAAAGTGTGAAGTACAAAGTATCAAAAAACTGATACAATGTTTTTACTTTTACCTTTTGAGAAATAATTTCGGCGGCTTTGAGGTTTTTACGACCTTAAAGCCGTTTTTTAGTTCCTTATTTAGCCAGAAAGATAGGAGTTATTTAGGCCTAAAAACCAAGATTTCTATAAAACAAAAAAGACTTTTCAGATATTCTGAAAAGTCTTTTTGACTGCGGAGGAGGAGGGATTCGAACCCCCGATGGGCTCATCACCCATGCTGGTTTTCAAGACCAGTGCATTCAACCGCTCTGCCACTCCTCCGGTTGTTTCTTCAAGAAAAACATTTAATAAATATTAATTATTGAATGTCTTTATCTCTAAAGCGGTGCAAATATATGACGACTTTTTGAAAAAACAAACCTTTTCGGTATTTTTTTAGTTCCAAACGCTTTTTTTATTGCTTAATCAGCAATATTTGAGTCACTTCAATTGCCGTACCCTCTAAACTATTCAATTTTTGTAACTCTTCAATCGTGATACCATACTTTTTTGAAATACCATACAAAGTTTCTCCATTATCTACGACATGAATCACAGAACCTGCCACGCCTTTTTTAGTATTTTCAGTATTAATATTGATATTTTCTTTTACAACCTCGCTTTGTGTTTGATCCACCATATTATAAATCAACTCATACTCCTCTTCTACAACGGTGTTTCCATCATCCGCACTCGCATTAATAATCGTTATATTCGTTGTCTGTTGAGCTGGTATTGCGGTTTCCGTCCCTGACTTTGCTACATTATCGTTTTTTGTAAAGAAATTAAGACCAGGTTGACCATCAACAGGTTGTACCGATTCTCTATTAGTCGTATTATACTCTTTAGGCATACAACGCTTAGCGATATAACTATCTAATGTTTCATCATTAATACCTATTAGCGTGATTTTTCCATTTTTAGTTCGTTCTTCTATAATTCCAATATTTTCAAGGTAATCAACATAAATTGCCGTTTGACAAGTTTCATAAACCTCATCCATTTTCAATTTTGTAAAATCACTATCAGCGATCATTGTGAATGAACCTTTAGGATGTGTTTCTTTGATTACTTTCATGAAATTATACTGTTTAAAACAATTAATAGCGTCCCCTTGAGTGCTATTCATAAAAATTGTTTTGCTATAAATCGTAAATTTCCCGCCTGCTAAATCTTCAGAAATATCATACGCCTTTTTCTTATCATAAGTGTAAGAATAATATGGCCCGGCGTACATGATTTGATTCGTTGACTCTTCTACAAGAACCGCAGTACTTACTTTGTAACTATACCTTGAATTACCTTCATTGAATACCAAATATATTTCTTTTACGTCATTATTGATTTCGTTCAGTAGAGTTGTAGTCCAATTGACCGATGTAGGCGATTGAACAATCGTCGTAGGACTTACTACTTGATAGCTACTCATTGCAGTATTTAATACGATTCTATCCGTATTAGAAGTGTAAATATGATAAGCATTATGGTAATCATAGGCTGATAGATTTTCAATTTTATACTGATATTTGTCCATATACTCTTCATCATAACTCACATAAATTGCATCTTGTGCTATGATATTTGTAATCAACAGAAAATTAAATATGATTACTAAGTTTATTTTAATTGAATTTTTCATTATAAAATTTTTAAGAATTAAGGGAACAGATGACGAAAAACCTCCAAACTTTTCATTACCTATTTCCTGAAAATAAAACTGTTTTAATCGTTAATTCTTTATGAAATTCTGAACAGACAGTTTTGCTTACCGTAATATTGAGGTGCTATCCTTCTTAAAACACCTTCATTATAAACCTCTTAGAATACTTACCTTTCGGTAAATTTTCGGGCAGTGTGAGGTGATTATTTCCCTAATTATTTCCTTGATTATTTGATAGCAGGTTCACTTCTTTATCCCTAAATTTAACTACCGATTGATAACAATATTACATTATATATTAAAAACAGTCAAGAATAAAGCTATGAAAATCATTTTTTTAATACAAAAACAGTATTCAATATCTTTATTTTCATAAAAATGTCGAATACTGTTTTTAAAAAATTATTAGAATAACGATATTTCAAACACAATACGTCAAAGTACCACAACTATTTGAATGGTCAGGTCATCAACTTATTTTTGTCTAAAATACAATCGAATAGGCACTCCAGTAAAGTTGAATTCCTCTCGTAACTTGTTCGCTAAATAATTCTTATAATCTTGCTTAATATGCTTCGGATGATTACAGAAAAACGCAAACGCAGGGTAATACGTTTTTAGTTGTGTGACATATTTAATCTTGATGAATTTTCCACGATAGGATGGTGGATTTTTGGCAGCCATCACCTCTTGTAGCCAATCATTTAATTTAGAAGTCGTGATTTTCTTCGTTCGATTTTCATAGACTTCCATTGCATTATCAACCGCCTTAAAAATCCGTTGTTTTTCTAAAGCGGAAATAAAGACAATCGGCACATCTGTAAACGGTGCAATTTTTTGGCGTAAACCTTTTTCATAATCTCGTGCGGTATTCGTTTCTTTATCAATCAAATCCCACTTATTCACCAAAATCACGATACCTTTATTACGCTTAACAGCAAGCGAGAAAATATTCATATCCTGCGCTTCGATACCATCGACAGCATCAATAACAATCAAACAAACATCCGCTTCATCAATCGCTCGAATTGCTCGCATAACGCTGTAAAACTCCAGGTCTTCCTCAACTTTATGTTTTTTACGAATTCCGGCTGTATCAATCAATAAAAACTCCTTGCCGAACTTATTGTATTTTGTGTGAATAGAGTCCCGAGTTGTTCCAGCAATATCCGTCACAATATTTCGCTCCTCTCCTACCAAGGCATTAATCAACGAAGATTTTCCGGCATTCGGCTGACCGACAACAGCAAACTTTGGTAATTCTTCCTTATTTTCTTCCTCAGGTGCCAATACTTCTGCGACAGCATCTAACAAGTCGCCTGTTCCGCCACCAGCAATTGAAGATACAAAAAACGTATTTTCAAATCCTAAACTCCAAAACTCATTAGCTTCCAGGTGTCTTTGCGAATTATCAACTTTGTTTACCGCCAAAAAAATTGGCTTTTTAGAACGACGCAACATCTCCGTGATTTCCTCATCCAAATCCGTGATACCAGTCGTCACATCGACTAAAAATATAATGGCCGTCGCTTCGTCCATCGCAATTCTGACTTGCGACCGAATCGCTGCTTCAAAAACATCATCAGAACCGTGGACAAATCCACCAGTATCCACTACCGTAAAATTCTTACCATTCCAATCCGAAATGCCATACAAACGGTCACGAGTCACCCCACTGACATTATCCACAATTGCCTCACGCATTCCGATTAATCGGTTATAAAGCGTCGATTTCCCCACATTTGGTCGCCCAACTATCGCTACAATATTACTGTTCATAACTTTGAATTTCTCCCGCAAATTTCACTAATCAATGCTGATTTTTTTTAGTTGATAAGACTTAAAGTCGCCTATCGAATCACAATAAATTATCTACATAAATCTGTAGTATTTGCGGAAGTCTATTAATAACCAAATCGACGCAATGAATCTTCATCATCTCGCCAATTAGCTTTCACTTTTACATTTAAATTTAAAAATACATCCGTCATCAAAAACTTTTCGATGCCTCTTCTTGATTCAATTCCGAGTCGCTTGATGGCAGTCCCCCCTTTTCCTACTAAAATAGACTTGTGTGTTTCTCGACCGACATAAATCGTTGCCCAGATTCTCGTCATATCTTTTTCCTCCTTGAATCTATCTACAATCACTTCACAGTGATATGGAATTTCTTGCTGATATAATTTCAGAATTGCTTCTCGTACAATTTCAGATACAAAAAATCGTTCTGAGCGAGTCGTCAACTGATCTTTTGGATAATACGCCGGAGATTCCGGCAAATACTTTACAATGTATTTGACCAATTCTTCTACATTACGATTTTTTAAAGCCGAAATCGGAAAAACTTCATCAAATGCTAACCGCTTTGTCCATTTCTGAATCAGTTGCAACACCTCAACTGGCTTTACTAAATCTACTTTATTAATAATCAGAAACTTAGGAACTTGCACATTTTTTAATCGTTCAAAAATCACTTCTTCTTGATCAAATCGCTCCTTCGTATCGGTCATAAAAATAATTACGTCCGCATCGTCAAACGTTTCATGCACAAAACTATTCATTTGCTCGTGCATTTTATACGCTGTATCTTTGACGAAACCTGGCGTGTCCGAAAACACAATTTGGTAATCCTCATCATTAACAATACCCAAAATTCTATGACGAGTTGTTTGTGGCTTGTGCGTTATTATCGACAATCTTTCTCCAACCAGTACATTTGCCAAAGTAGATTTCCCTACATTTGGTCGCCCGATAATATTTACAAAACCAGCTTTATGTGCCATTTAATTGAACTATTAAGTGTTAATTATTAATTATGATTTTCAAATAGAGTGCAAAGATATTTAAAATCTATGGATTAGATGGTATTTTATCTCAACGTACTGCGAAGTTCTACTTTGCTACAAAAATAAACACCTTTTTCAACCAAATACAATTTGGCAGAACGTTACACTTTTACAACTTTTTAATAGAAAACCTTGTTCCTTTTACGAAATTAGCTTATCATGTGATGATTATTTTATACTAATATTTTTTTGTGAAAATTCAACCAATTCAGTTACAAATTGCTTTACATACCCTTTCATTACATCGAAAATCAACGAGTTGGGGAAACACGGAACCCTACTTGTGGAACATTTTCTTTCGAGTTGACGGTGAGGCAATTACAATAAATCCTGATTTTACAATTTCAGGAAAAGCCATTTTTAACTTCTCCAAAGGTAGTCACAACAATCTTCGAGGCTCAATTCATCGTGACGGTATTCTACACATTCCACAAGAAATTGGCGTTTGGCAAACCACACTAAAACCGATACAAGTACCTTATTTTGAGCAATATGTGCCTGGGATTGCAGGTGTGATTTGTGTCTTGATGGAAGAGAATAATGTGAGTTATGAAGGGGCAGAAGCTGGTCGAGTTGCTTTAGGTCAGCAAGTGAAAAAAGCTGTCAATTCTGCTCTAAAAGATTTTCATCCACGAGCCATTGACATTTCTGATGTCCAAAACTCAATGCGGAATCATTTTCAATCTAAAGTCACCGAGTTTGCGGACGGCATCGAACATCATGTCATTGAAGCCATTAAATCTCGCCAAAGTCTATTACAAAATGTATGGAGTTTAATCAAAGCCGATGCTTTAGTCGGTTTTCATGTTTGGAATTTTGACCATCGTTCATTGGCGGAAAATAACGGTATTCAACATTTTAATCATAAATGGAATACTAAAAAATATGGCGATTGGGAAGTTTTTGGGAAAGCGGAGGTATTGTAAAACGATTGGCAGAAGTTTCATTTCATAGTTATCATGCCCACCAGTATTAAATACACAATCATGTACAAATTTATTATCACTATCATTTCATTTTTAATAATTACAAGTTGTTATTCAATCAAAAACCACACTCAAAGTCAATATTTTAAACGATTTAATTATAAAGATTATATTGGAAAATCTGTTGGTTCACTTTTAGAAGATTTAGATAGAGAATATATTAATTCTACGTTTTATTACGATGTGGATAATAAAAAAATGACACTTCCTGACGGTTGCTATTTTGTTTATTCAAAACAACCTAATTTATTTGTAATTATTGATGTTGATGAATATTTATACTCAGAGGATAAGTTCGGGATCAAGATTGATGATTTTAAAAAGGAAAAAATTAGTTCAGTTCAAGTTTTTTATAAAAAAAGTACGTTCGGTCGGTTAATTGAGATTTACGCTTAAATGCTA